>NZ_WXYI01000002.1:105891-344213 GCF_009872315.1 Gordonia sp. YY1
ACGTCTCCGACGCTCAGCCGAACAAACGTCTCCGACGCTCAGCCGAACAAACGTCTCCGACGCAGTGCGGCGTGGCCGGCGATGTATCCACTCGCACCGGTCACCCCGCCACCGGGATGTGTCGACGCACCTGCCAGGAGGAGACCGTCGGCACCGGGGACACGGTGGCCCGCCAGGTCCGGGGTCGGACGCCACATGAACATCTGGTCGATCGACATCTCCACGTGCATGATGTTGCCGCCGATCAGGCCCAGTTCGGATTCGAGGTCCTCCGGGGTCTGCACATGACGATGGGCGATCGACTCCGCGAAACCCGGTGCGTGACGGTCCACCTCGGCGCAGACCGCCGCTGCGGCCTGCGCGCCCAGTGTCGACCAGTCGCCCTCGGCGAGCCGATACGGATGCCACTGCGCCCACAGGTTGATCGCGTGCCGACCCTCCGGGGCGAGGGTGGGATCGATCGCCGAGAAGCTCATCGCAACGACGGCGGGCCGCGGCGGCAGTGCGCCGACCGCCGCTGCCGCATGCGCGCCGACCAGGTGCGCGCGATCGGTGACCAGCAGCCCGAGGGCCGAGTGGACGCCGTGCGCGGGCAGGTCGTCGGGGAGGTCGCGATAGGCGGGCAGTGCCGTCGTACCGAGGCGCACCGCCATCCCGATCCCGCTGCCGACCACGATGTCCCGTCGCCAGCGGTCGAGGGTCCCGGCGTCGAAACCGCCCGCGGCCAACATGTCCAGGGTCGTCAGCACGTGGCAGGCGTTGATCACCGTCGGCGCGCACCGACGTTCGCCGGATGCGATCTGCACCCGCCAGTGGTTCCCGCACCGGGTGATCGAGACGGCCGGGTCCCCGCACGCGATCCGCCCACCGTCGGCCTCGATGCGGTGGACGAGCGCGTCGGTCAACGCGCCGCTGCCACCGATCGCCCGGCCGGGCGGGATGCGGTGCATCAGCGCGGCGAACCCGACCATCGGAGCGCTACCGGGTGCATTCATCGGCGGTCCCGACTGGGCGCCGAACCAGGCGAGTCCCGCCTTGAGCTGTTCGGAGTCGAAATAGCGGTCGAGGAGTGAGTCGCCCGAGGCCATGAGCTCGGCGGTCAGGTTCATCATCGCGCCGCTGCGGCGTCCGATGAGGCCGGTGCGTTCGGTGCTGGCGGTCGAACCGAGACCTCTGAACGCCCGGCCGAACTGCCGCATGGTCGCCGGCCGGTAGAACGCGTCCATGACGGCCGCCGACCGCGGCGTCCACGTCTCGACGAACTGTCGGTACGCCGCGGCATCCTTCGCGCCACAGGCCCGTTCGATGGAGGCGCAGGTGGCCTCCAGGTCGGTGCGGAAGACGATCGCCGGTGCGGTCGCGGTCGCCGGGACGAAAGCCCAGGGGTCGCAGTCGACGTAGCGCAGTCCGTGCGCGGCGAGGTCGAGGTCGTCGAGGACGGGGGAGTGCCGGATCATCAGGTGCGCCGAGGAACCGCGATCGATCCGATGACCGGGGAAGCGCTCGACGGTCGACACGGCGCCGCCGGGGATCTCGTCGCGTTCGAGCACCTCGACGTCCCGTCCGGCCTGCGCGAGATACGCCGCGGCGATCAGGCCGTTGTGACCGGCGCCGACGATCACCGCGTCGCGCCGCTCGCCGTGCCCGCTCATGCGGGCCCTGTGCCGTGCGCGATCGTTTCCGGGTGTGCCATGTCCTTTATCCTGCGGGTCGTGCTGGACCAGCCGACGGCGGTTGGAGTTCCAGGGGGAGCGGACGGCCCAGGAATGCGAACGGCCGCGGGTCGCCGGTGAACGTGAAATGCCGGAGCACGTCGGAGAACCCCATCCGCCGGTACAGCGACCACGCGCGGTTCTGCTCGGCCGGGATCTCCGGGGTCGACAGCAGGACGTGGCGTTCGGGCCGGTCGGCGAGTAGGCGTGCGAGCAGCAACTGGCCGATGCCGCGTCCCTGTGCGGTCGGGTGTACGTGCAGTTCGGTCAGCTCGAAGTAGTCGCGGGCGATCATCTCGATCTCCGCGGGCGAGCGCCCGGTCTGCCGCAGCCCGAGCCGGAGTTGCTGATTCCACCACTGGCCGGTCGCCCCCGTGTACCCGTAGGCGATGCCCACGAGAACGTCGTCGGGACCTGAGCCGACGGGCGTTCCGACCCGACGCCGGGCGGTCGACATCGCCTGCGCCTCGTGCGGGGGCAGCGAGGCGATCGCGCCGATCGCGCGCCAGCCCGGCCGGGCGATGTGCTCGCGCCAGAGGGCGGCTCGGTGCACCTCGGTCCCACGGGGATATCCCATCGCGGTCACGTAGACGTCGAGCGCGGGCTCCAGCCACACGCGGGAGTCCTGACCACTGAGGTTCACCAGGCGGACGGTCACCGGCGGGTCGTCTTCCGGCTCGCCGTGCGGGCCCGCACCGACCCGGCCAAGCGTTCTCCGACCATCTGGTGTGACTGTCCTCTCGGTGCGGCGGACTCGGCGGAATCGGGTCGCGGGACGCGGTGTTGTAGAAGGGTGCGGGTCGCGGACCCACGCCTTGAAGAGACGCGTGCCGCTAGCTATATTGAACGTGTCGAACGGGTGTTCGATGAATGTGCCTCCGCAAGCTGTTCGCGTTCATCCCGACGACATGACGGTCCGGTGGCGGACGAGGGAAGCGTCTGCCACCGGCCACCGTCGTCCGCGAGTGAGGAGGATGCCATGCCCGGTCGGCCCACATCCCGCCGGTCCGCCCCCGTCGACCCGGTGATGGTCGGCCGCGCGCGCGACCTCCTCCAGCGCGCACATCTCCTACTCGACAACGCCGACGGGGTCGAGGACAACGCCGAGCGATTTCGTCAGTTCTATCTTGCCGCGCTCCGTGCCGCCGGAGCCGCGCTCGCGATCGGTGAACCGATCGGTCCCGCTCGCCGTAAGACGTCGAACGCCTGGACCCGGATAGGTGTGGTCGCCCCTGAACTCGCGCCGCTGGCGGCGCGCTTCGCCGCGCTGTCGCCCGTGCGGATGAAGATCGAGTCGGGGATCATCCGAACGCTCGACCCCGACAGTGTCGCCGGCATGCGACTCCTCGTCCTCGACTTCCTTCGTCGGGTCGAAACCCTGGTCATCGCTTACGAGCAAGGCAAATTCGGGACAGAGGACCCCCAAATCGGGCGAACAGCGTGAGGCCGGACACACTTTCGGCGTTCCGTTGTCGTACCGGTATGTGCATCCGGCGCTGCAACAGCGAGTAATGGTGGTCGCGGCAGATTTCACCTCGTATCATGGGAGAATAAGGCGCAGACGCCTCACTGGTCGTGGTTGACCGTCGTCGGCGTCGCGGATCAGGGAGAAGGAGGGTCGGTGCCACTTTCGGAGCACGAGCAACGCATGCTCGAACAGATCGAGAGCGCTCTGTACGCGGAAGACCCCAAGTTTGCGTCCAGTGTCAAGCGTCGTCGGCTGGGCAAGTCGAGTGGCCGTCGTCGCCTACAGGCGGTGGCGATCTTCGTCGTCGGCCTCGTGATGCTCGTCGGCGGTCTCATCGTCAAGATCGACATCGGAGGATTTCCGATCGTCAGCCTCCTGGGTTTCCTGGTGATGTTCGGTGCCGGACTCTTCGCCCTCTGGGGTGACGACCTCGGCGACTCCGCGACGTCCTCGCCACGCGGGGGAGGCAAGAAACAGTCCGGGTCATCGGGCTCCAAGCGCAAGCTGTCGGAGCGGATGGAAGAACGATTCAACCGTCGGTTCGAGCAGGAGTAGGTTTCCGCCGGCCTGACGGGAACAACTCGTAGAAGAGCCGCGCACCCCACGGGGTGCGCGGCTCTTTTGTCTGTCCTCCCCTCGGCTCTCCCCGCCGTGACCCACTCCCGGCCCTTCCTCCAACCGGGGTTCCCCACCTTCCCCCACAGGGAGGCCCCACTTTCCCCCACCCGGGCACCCCACCTTGCCCCACCGGCGCGGAGACGCAGGTCGCACGGGTATCTGGCGCCTCATCCAACGCGTCTGTCACACGCCTGACCGACGTCCAGCGGACGGGGATCGCCGTGGACACGCAGGTAGCTCCAAATATTTAGCGTGCCTGAACTGCGAATTTGCTGATCGTGGGCGCTGGTGTGGGCCTCTGGGGTGGAAAGTGGAGGAAAGTGGGGTACTGTGGCATCACTGGGTGAGGCGATCCGGAGCGTGGAACCCAGGGGCAGGAGGTGTCGACATGTCCGTGCGATTTGTCGGCACCTACACGCCGAAATTGGACGACAAGGGGCGACTCACGTTGCCCGCCAAGTTCCGCGACGCACTGGCAGGAGGGGTAGTGGTCACCAAAGGCCAAGACCACAGCTTGTCGGTGTACCGGACCGAAGAGTTCGACGCGATCGCGGCGAGGATCGTCGAGGCGTCACGCAACGACCCTGACCTGCGTGCGTTTCAGCGGACGTTCTTCGCCGGTTCGGAAGAACAGCGACCGGACGGCCAGGGCAGGATCAGCCTGTCCTCCGACCATCGCGTCTACGCGGGACTGTCCAAGGAATGCGTGGTGTTCGGCAGCTTCGATCACCTCGAGATCTGGGATTCGGCCGCATGGGACGAGTACCAGTCGCAGCACGAGGAGAACTTCTCGGCGGCGAACTCGGCCGCGCTGAACGCGGTCTTGTAGCCGAGAGGGGACGAGGCGGAAGCGGTGCACGGGCTTCGGGTGGCACGAGGCCCCGATCCGGTCCGACCCTGGCGTACTTCCCCAACGCCAGGTGCGTGATCGGGTCGGGACCTCGCTCCATCCGGGCGCGGCACGAGGCGAGAGTCCACCGTCCGCGACACGACACTCCTCCGACAAGTCCTTTCGCACCGAAACGCCGACTCTGCCGACCGACATGGCCGACACGCCGATGGGGGCCCTCCGTGGATGACACTGGTGACGACACTCGCCGCTCCGGCGAGTTCGGCCACATCCCGGTCATGGGCCGGCGGATCGTCGAATTGCTCACCCCGGCACTGGAATCCGAAGACCGACGCGTGTTCCTCGATGCGACGCTCGGTGCCGGCGGACACAGCGAACTCATCCTGAACACGTTCCCGAACGTGCACCTCGTCGGCATCGACCGCGACGCCTCGGCCCTGGAGATCGCGCGACGCAGGCTCGAACCACACGCGGACCGGATCTCGCTGCACCAGGCCACCTTCCACGAGATCGCCGATGTCCTAGCCGATGCCGGTGAGGAATCCATCGACGCCGCCCTGTTCGACCTCGGTGTCTCGTCGATGCAACTCGACCAGGCCGGCCGGGGATTCGCCTACTCGGTGGACGCCCCGCTGGACATGCGGATGAACCCCGACGACCCGCTCACCGCAGCGGACGTGCTCAACACTTACAGCCACGGCGAATTGGCCCGGGTCCTCTCCGAATACGGGGAGGAGCGCTTCGCCGGCAAGATCGCCTCGGCGGTGCTGCGCGAGCGGGAGAAGGAACCGTTCACCACCAGCGCACGCCTCGTCGAACTGCTCTACGCCACCATCCCGGCGGCGACGCGGCGCACGGGTGGTCACCCGGCGAAGCGGACCTTCCAGGCGTTGCGCATCGAGGTCAACCACGAGCTCGACGTCCTCCGCGAGGCGTTGCCGACGGCACTCTCCGTGCTCACGGTCGGCGGACGCGTCGCGGTGATGAGCTACCAGTCGCTCGAGGACCGAATCGTCAAGCGGGAGTTCGCCGCTCGCACGACCTCGACCTCGCCGCCTGGTCTGCCCGTCGAGCTGCCGGGAACCGCCGCGGAGTTCCGCCACCTGACCCGCGGCGCCGAGCGTCCCGACGACGAAGAACTGACCACCAATCCGCGATCGGCACCGGTGCGAGTCCGGGCGGTCGAAAGAGTCGAGAAGAAGGGCTGATCATGACGATCCTGCACGAGGCCCCCAATCGTCCCGGCTCCGGACGTTCCGGCGGCAGGCGTTCCGACACCGGACGTTCCGAGGAGGAACGCGACACCCGGCGGTCGCGGAGGGCGCGCATCGAATCCGAGCGGGCGACGCGCTCGCGGGCGGCCCAGCGCGCGCTGGATCGCCGTCACAAGCGTATGGCGGCCGGGACGAGCGCGCCCCGCGCGGTCCGTGGTGGCCTGTCGATGTCCGGCGTCTCGTTCCGGGAACGGTTGCAGCACACACCTTTCGTGGTCCCGGTGATCGCGTTGCTCGTCCTGGGTCTCGGTCTGAGCCTGTGGCTGTCCACCAAGTCGGCCCAGGACTCCTACAAGCTCGGCATCGAGCGGACGGAGAACCAGTCGCTCATCGATCAGCGGGATGCGCTGAAGCGAAGCTACGAATCCGGCAACTCTGCTCCCGAACTGTCCCGGGAGGCAACGCGTCTCGGCATGATCCCGGCGGACAATCCGGCGCGGATGATCGTCGACGATCCGCGACGGCCCCGTATAGTCGGGAAGCCGGCACCGGCATCGGGGAAGCCGATGGCCGATCTCAACCCCGAGCCGAAGCCCGACCCCACCGAGACCATCGATCCGCGCAAGGTGGACGACTCGATCGGGCTCGGCGGTGGTGCCGCCGGCACACCCAACCCGCCTGCGCAGCAGAGCCCGACGCAACCGAGCCCGACGCAACCCGATCCGGCCCAACCGAATCCATCGGCGACACCTGGTCAGGGAGAGGGTCCGTCGACGCCGACCGACCCGGGGACAACACCTCAGCCGTCGCCCTCGACACCGGTCCCGGCACCGAATGTCGTGCCCCGTACGTGAGGTGCTCGCCGGCCGTGGGGGCCGTCACAGTGCTCCCATCGATCTGCAACCCGCCGATGCCAAATCCCTGTCACGACCTTGAAGCGGTGAACAATTGACGACCATGACACGTGCGACCTTCGAGCGACTCGGCCACGGGCCGTCTCGCCCGGGACGTCGTCCGGGCCACGGGCCGTCTGGCCCGGGACCTCGTCCGGGCCATGGGCCGTCTGGCCCGGGACTTCGTCCGGGCCGGGGATCGAGCGCCGCCGGCGGCCCGCGTGGCCGCGGGCCGGGCAAGGGCGGCCCGCGCAAGGGCGGGGGGCTGCACAGCTTCGGTTTCCGGACGCGGGTGGCCGGTGTCGTCGTGCTGCTCGTGGTCCTCGCGGTGGCGGCCAAGATGATCGTCGTCCACACCGTCCAGGCCGGGTCCATCTCGGCCGAGGCCGCCCAGCAACGCGAGTACACCCAGGTCCTCACGGCCAAGCGGGGTTCCATCCTCGATCGCAACGGACGTCCGCTGGCCTACACGGACGAGGCCCGGTCACTGACGTTCCTGCCCAAGGCGGTTCGCAAGTCGATCGAGGAGGAACACCGCAAGAACGCCGAACTGCCCGGTGTCGACGAGCGGCTCAAAGAGATCGCCAAGGGCGTGTCGGTCGCACTCGGCGGTTCGATCAGCGAAGAGGACCTACTCGGGAAGGTGACCGGCGACGAGCCCTTCGTGTACCTGGCGCGGGCGGTCAGCCCGGACGTCGCCAAGCGCATCACCGAGGAGTTCCCGGAGGTCGGCGCCGACCCGGAGAGCATTCGGCTCTACCCCGGAGGCTCCCTGGCGGCCAACGTCATCGGCGATGTCAACTACGACGGCAACGGCCTCATCGGTCTCGAGGCCTCACTCGACGCGATCCTCTCCGGCAGCGACGGTTCCCGTACCTATGACCGCGGATCGGACGGCGCGATCATCCCGGGCAGCACGCGCAACGTGCACCCGGCGATCAACGGTTCCACCGTTCGTCTGACCCTGGACTCCGACACCCAGTGGTTCGTCCAGAGCCAGGTCATCAAGGCCAAACAGGCATCCGGTGCACGCGCCGCCTCGGCGGTGGTGCTCGACGCCGAGACCGGCGAGGTGCTGGCGATGGCCAACGACGGCACGTTCAACGCCTCGCTGCCGCTGTCGGATCAGCCGAAGGCCGAACTCGGCAACCCGTCGGTCACCTCCCCGTTCGAGCCCGGCTCGGTCAACAAGCTCGTCGCGGCCTCGGCCGCAATCGAGTACGGCCTCACCCGGCCGGACACCGTCCACCAGGTGCCCGGCAGCATCCAGATGTCCGGTGTCACCGTCCGGGACGCCTGGCCGCACGGTGTCGAGCCGTACACGACCACCGGCATCTTCGGGAAGTCGTCGAACGTGGGCACGCTGATGCTCGCGAAGCGGATCGGCGAGGAACGTTTCGCCGACATGCTCAAGCGATTCGGACTCGGCCAGCGCACCGGTGTCGGACTCCCGGCGGAGAGTGCCGGAGAGGTTCCCGCCCTGAGTCAGTGGTCGGGCGGTTCGTTCGCGAATCTGCCCATCGGCCAGGGGCTTTCGATGACGCTGCTGCAGATGACCGCGATGTACCAGGCGATCGCCAACGACGGTCTGCGTGTCCCGCCGCGCATCCTCGTCTCCGAGGAGCGCGATGGCAGTACCCGGGAGGGGCGTGCCCGTCCGGAGCCGGTGCGGGTCGTCAGCGAGCAGACCGCGCGGACCGTTCGCGACATGTTCCGTTCGGTGGTGCAGGACGATCCGATGGGCGTGCAGATGGGTACCGGTACCAAGGCCGCCGTCAGCGGTTATCAGGTCTCCGGCAAGACCGGCACCGCCCAGCAGGTCGATCCGTCCTGTGGCTGCTACTCGAACTCGCGGTACAACATCACGTTCGCCGGGATCGCCCCGGCCGACGCCCCCCGCTACGTCATCGGGATCATGCTCGACAACCCGCGGCGCAGCTCCGACGGCTCCGGGGGACAGTCCGCCGGTCCGCTCTTCTCGACCATCGCGTCGTGGATGCTGCAACGCGCCCAGGTCCCGCTCTCCGCGCCGGCGCCGAGGCTGACCCTCACCGCCAACTGATCACGACCGCCATGGTCGGCGCACCGCGTCCCGATCGCCGATCCCCGGTCGGTATCGTGAGTGCAATTCTGCGCCGATCACGACCACCGACCGACAGACTGCACGTACACCGACAGGAAGAACCGAGGAGGCGAACTCATGACGTCTCGTGGTTCCACGGGCAAGGGGTCGGCCGGTAGGCGCAAGGGCAAGAAGCTCCCCGGTCGTCCGCGTGAGGTCGCACCGACATCGACGACCGTCCTGTCGACGGCCACCGGCGCCCGGCTCGACCTCGTCGGCGGCGCCGACCGCGACACCAGCGTGCAGGGCGTGACCCTGCGCGCCCAGGACGTGCAGCCGGGCGACCTGTTCGCGGCACTGCCCGGAGCGGCCACCCACGGTGCGCGTTTCGCCGACCAGGCGGTCGCCGCGGGTGCGACCGCGATCCTCACCGACCCGGCCGGCCGGGTCGAACTCAGCCGCGTCCTGCCGCCCGAGACCGCCGTCGCGGTGCTCATCCACCCGGCCCCGCGGACCGTGCTCGGCACCGTGAGCGCCCGCGTGTACGGCAATCCCTCGCAGCGGCTCAAGCTGATCGGGATCACCGGAACGTCGGGCAAGACCACCACGTCGTATCTCGTCGAGGCGGCCCTGCTCGCCGCCGGTCATTCGGTGGGACTCATCGGGACCGTCGAGACCCGCGTGAACGGCGTCGCCCAGCCCAGCTCGCTGACGACCCCCGAGGCGCCCACCCTGCAGGCCCTGCTGGCGGCGATGCTCGAGGACGGCGTCGACGTCGTCGTCATGGAGGTGTCCAGCCACGCACTGTCGCTCGGACGCGTCGACGGCGCCCACTTCGCGATCGGGGCGTTCACCAATCTCTCGCAGGATCATCTGGACTTCCACGGGACGATGCGCGCCTACTTCGACGCCAAGGCTCAGCTGTTCGTGCCGTCGTCGCCCACCCATGCGGTGCGCGCCGTGGTGTGCGTCGACGACGAGTGGGGTCGGCGGATGGCCGATCTCGCGCGTCGGCCGGGGGAGGCGGCGCACCTGCAGCCGGTGACGGTGTCGACCGGTGCGACGCCCGCACACTGGCATGCCGGCCCGTCGGATCTCGTCGGCGACGGCACCTCGCACACCCCCTTCACCGAACCCGACGGCGACCACGTTCTCGTCATCCCGCTGCCGGGCCGCTACAACGTGGCGAACGGCCTGCTGGCCGTCGCCGTGGCGCATGCCGCGGGGGTGCCGATCTCCACCGCCCTCGACGCGGTCGCGTCGGTGAGTGTCCCGGGACGCCTGCAGCGCGTCGATCGTGGACAGCCGTTCCTCGCGCTGGTCGACTACGCCCACAAACCCGGCGCCGTCGAGGCCGTCCTGGCGACCCTGCGGGGTCAGCTCGGCGAGGGACCCGGTCGCGTGGCCATCGTGATCGGTGCCGGCGGAGACCGCGACGCGGGCAAGCGCCCGCTGATGGGGGAGGCCGCGGCACGCGGTGCCGAACTCGTCATCGTCACCGACGACAATCCGAGGTCGGAGGAGCCGGCCGCCATCCGGTCCGAGGTTCTCGCGGGCGCGCGTGCGGTCGACGCCGCCGAACGTCCGGTGGCTGCCGAACCGATACGCGAGGTCGCCGACCGCGCGGCCGCGATCGCCGAGGCGATCGCCTGGGCGGGTCCCGGCGACATCGTGCTCGTCGCGGGCAAGGGACACGAGGCA
This sequence comes from Gordonia sp. YY1, assembly GCF_009872315.1. Taxonomy (NCBI): domain Bacteria; kingdom Bacillati; phylum Actinomycetota; class Actinomycetes; order Mycobacteriales; family Gordoniaceae; genus Gordonia; species Gordonia sp. YY1. The sequence goes on from NZ_WXYI01000002.1 coordinate 116,410, forward strand.
GGGCAGGAGATCAACGGCGTGAAGCATCCGTTCGACGACCGCGACGTCGTCGCCCGAGCGCTGGAATCGTCGACCCCGCAGAGCGCACCCGCCGGCTCGGTGGCCGCGGAGGGTGATCGATGACCGGACCGTTCGTCACGGTGATCCGCGGGGATACGCCGGTGACGGTCGACGACGCACGTCTGCTCATCCGTCGGCTCGCCGAGCACGCCGGTGCGATGCGCGGCAGCAGCTCGGTGGAGATCCGCGGCGACGCCGCGGGGGATCGGCCGCGCACCTGGGCGATCATCGCCGAGGTCGCCACCCCCGAGGGGAGCGCGGAGAATCAGCGTGTCGTCGAACACGATCTCCTCGGACGTCTGGCCGTCCGGTTGGCCGTCGACAAGACTCTCTGCGTGGGCGACTCCCGATCGGTGCGCGCCCTGCACCAGGGCGCCGTCATGGAGGGTTCCTGGGGTGACGAGGCGCGCATCGTCGAATCGGTCGAGGACGCCGCGGCGCTCGTCGACACCGACCCGGATTGGCGTCCCGCCGCCGGTGATGTCATCCTCCTCGCGGCCGCGAGCGCCGACCTGGACTCGGTGATCACCGCCTGGGGTACGAGCTGCGGATGGCAGATTCGCGAGGAGACGAGCGGCGGTCCCGCGGACGAAGGGACCGCACCATGAGGGCGCGCGACAGGGCGTGCCGGCCGAGAACATCGAACAGAGTCGGAGAGAAGAGCGTGGCCCGGAACGGACGAGCGAACACGAGGGCAACACGGTGACCCAGATCCTTCTCGCGGGTGCGATCGCGATCGCGGTGTCGATCCTGCTGACCCCCGTGCTCATCAAGGTGTTCTCCCGTCAGGGATTCGGCCAGGAGATCCGGGTCGAGGGTCCCCAGAGCCATCAGACCAAGCGCGGCACACCGTCGATGGGCGGCGTCGCGATCCTGGCCGCGCTGTGGGCGGGTTACTTCGGTTCGCACCTGGTCGGCCTGTTCACCGATGCCGGCAACGGCCCCACGGCGTCGGGTCTGCTCGTGCTGGGACTGGCGACCGCGCTGGGCATCGTCGGCTTCCTCGACGACATCATCAAGATCCGCAAGCACCGCAACCTGGGACTGAACAAGACCGCCAAGTCGATCGGGCAGTTCATCGCCGCGATCCTGTTCGGCATCCTCGTGCTGCAGTTCCGCAACGACTACGGCCTCACCCCGGCCAGCACCCACCTCAGCTATGTGCGCGACATCAACGCCATCGGCCTCGGCTCGGTGGTCTTCGTGATCTTCTGCTGGCTGGTGGTCGCCGCCTGGTCCAACGCGGTGAACTTCACCGACGGACTCGACGGCCTGGCCGCCGGTTCGATGGCGATGGTCCTCGGGTCCTATGTCCTCGTGACGTTCTTCCAGTTCGTCAACGCCTGCGCCGGCGGCGCCAAGCCGCCCAGCGACATCCCGACCGGGTGCTACCAGGTCCGCGACCCACTCGACCTCGCGATCATCGCGGTCGCCGGCGGCGGTGCGTGCCTCGGCTTCCTGTGGTGGAACGCCGCACCGGCCAAGATCTTCATGGGTGACACCGGTTCGCTGGCGCTCGGCGGCATGCTCGCCGGTCTGTCCATCACGACCCGCACCGAACTCCTCGCGGTCGTCATCGGCGCGCTGTTCGTGGCGGAGATCATGTCGGTGGTCATCCAGATCGCCTTCTTCCGCACCACCGGCCGCCGGGTCTTTCGAATGGCGCCCTTCCACCACCACTTCGAACTGGGCGGATGGGCCGAGACCACGGTGATCATCAGGTTCTGGCTGCTCACGGCCATCGCCTGTGCGCTGGGACTGTCCCTGTTCTACGGAGAGTTCCTGACCACCAATGGCTGATCCGCTCACCGCCGAGAACCCCACGCCGGGCAGCGACCCGCTGGGGCTGACCGGCCGGACCGTGGTGATCGGCGGGGCGGGTACCGCCGGCATGTCCGCGGCCCGGTACCTGGTGACCCGCGACGTCCACATCGTGCTCGCCGACGACCGGTTCGCCTCGCGGAACGCCGAGGCCGCCGCCCGGGAAGCGGCCGTGCGTGCGGTGGCGGGGGTCGCGGATCTGCTCTCGCAGGGTGCGGAGGCGGTCGCGATCGCCGATCTGCTCGCGGACCCGTCGTGGACCGCTGACGCCGCGGTCGTGATCGTGTCACCGGGGTTCGCACCCACGCACGACCTCGTCGGTCAGGCCGCGGCGGGCGGCATACCGGTGTGGGGTGAGGTCGAACTGGCCTGGCGTGTCGACGCCGCGGGACTGCTCGGCGAGCCCCGCACCTGGCTGGTCGTCACCGGCACCAACGGAAAGACCACGACCACCTCGATGCTCGCCGACATCGTCGAGCGTTCCGGCCGCGCCGGCGCGGCATGCGGCAACATCGGCCTGCCGGTCCTCGACGCCATGCGGGCGACGCCCCGCGTCGACGTGCTGTGCGCCGAGTTGTCGTCGTTCCAGCTGCACTGGGCGCCGTCGGTCCGCCCGGCCGCGGGGGTGGTGCTCAACGTCGCCGAGGACCACCTCGACTGGCACGGCACCTTCGACGCCTACGCGATCGCCAAGGCCGGCGCGCTGCGCGGCGACATCGCGGTCGTGGGTCTCGACGACCCGGTCGCGTCGGGCCTGCCGGGCGCGGGACGCCGTGTCGGCTTCACTCTCGGCCCGCCGCAGGACGGTCAGCTGGGGGTCGAGGACGGCCATCTCGTCGACCGTGCCTTCGGTGCCGGTCGCCTGCTGCCCGCCGACGCCGTGCATCCGGCCGGTCCATCAGGTGTGTCCGATGCCCTCGCCGCCTCCGCACTCGCCCTCGCGATCGGTGTCGGGCGCGACGCCGTCGAGGCGGCGCTGACCGACTTCCGGCCGGCCGCCCACCGCGGCGAGGTCGTGGCGACCCGCGACGGCGTCCTCTTCGTCGACGACTCGAAGGCCACCAACCCCCATGCCGCCCAGGCGGCGGTCGCCGCCTACGACCGCGTGGTGCTGATCGCCGGCGGCCTGCTCAAGGGTGCGTCGATGGACGGGATGCTCACCGCGGTCGGCGATCGGCTCGCCGGGGTGGTCGCCATCGGGCGGGATCGTGACCTGGTCGTCGAAGCGATCGTGCGACACGCCCCAGAAGTCCCAACAGTCACAGTATTCACAGGGGACGATGGCACGGTGAACGTGCATCGCCAGGGTCAGACCGAACCCGTCCTCTCGTCGACACCATTCTCGTCGTCGGCAGAAGCCTCGGAGTCAGACAGCGCCGTCGCCGTGATGGACCGGGCGGTCGCCGAGGCATGGGAGCTCGCCGCAGCGAGTGACCCGACGCCCGACGCGGTGCTCCTCGCACCCGCCGCGGCCTCGCTGGACATGTTCGCCGGTTACGGCCGGCGCGGTGACGCGTTCGCGCACGCCGCCCGGGACATCGCCGGCACCTCCTCGTCCTCGCGGTGAGTCGCGTGAGCAGCGACAAGACCGCGGTCGACGCCGCGGCGGTGGACGACGGCGACCTCGACGATGCGACGGACGACGTGACCGACGGCGAGAACCCGTCCGGTGCGGCGCGGAACACGGCGTCGGAGCGCGCGTCGGCACGGTCGAGGCCGGGCGCGGACGTCTCGGCGGCGGCCTCGACCGCCGCCTCCGTCACCGCCTCGCTGCCGGCGCTGATCATCGACGCCGTCCGGAGCCTCCTGGCCCGACCGCTGGCCTCATATCAGCTGGTCCTCACGATGGCGTTCATGCTGACGGCCTTCGGTCTGGTGATGGTGCTGTCGGCGTCGTCGGTCGAGGGGTACTCGCAAGAGGGATCGTCCTACGGGCTCTTCACGACGCAGGTCATCTTCGCCGGGCTGGGTCTCATCGTCTTCTATCTGATGCTGCGGGTCCCCGTCCGACTGCTCCGGCGCTTCGCCGCGCCGTCGATGGCCATCGCGATCCTGCTGCTCGGGCTGGTGCTCATTCCCGGTGTCGGCACGCTCAGCCAGGGCGCGCGGCGCTGGTTCGTCATCTCCGGCGTGTCGGTGCAGCCCTCGGAGCTGGTCAAGGTGGCGCTGTGTATCTGGGGTGCGCACCTGCTGGCGTCGCGGCGACGTGACAACGCGTCGATCAAGGAACTCCTGATCCCGCTGGTTCCGGTCGCGATGCTGGTCTGCGTGCTGATCATCCTCGAGCCGAACCTCTCGACGACGATCACCATCGCGATCATCGTCGGCGCGATGCTCTGGTTCGCCGGTCTGCCGATCAAGGTCTTCTCGGCGTTCGCCGTGTCCGGTGTGATCCTCGCGGTGATCCTCGCCCTCGCCGAGGGATACCGGTCGCAGCGCGTGATGAGCTTCCTCGGCGGCATCGACGATCCTCAGGGTGCCGGCTACCAGGCGCGCCAGGCGACCTATGCCCTGGCCAACGGCGGAGTGTTCGGTGTGGGCCTCGGTCAGTCGAGCGCCAAGTGGAACTATCTGCCCAACGCGCACAACGACTTCATCTTCGCCATCATCGGCGAGGAACTCGGCCTCCTCGGCGGGCTGCTGGTGGTGTTCCTCTTCGTCCTGCTGGGTTACATCGGGTTCCGTATCGCGCACCGCTCCACCGATCCGTTCCTGCGCCTGATGACGGCGACCATCACCGTGCTGATCCTCGCGCAGGCGTTCATCAACATCGGCTACGTGATCGGCCTGCTGCCGGTCACCGGTATCCAGCTGCCGCTCATCTCGGCCGGCGGTACCTCGACCCTGACCGTGCTCGCAATGCTCGGTCTCCTGGCCAACGCCGCACGACACGAGCCGGAGGCAGTCGCGGCGCTCACCGCCGGAACACCGGGCCGGCTGGCCCGTGTACTGCGGCTCCCGACACCGGTGGGCTACCGGCAGTCGCGAGCGGAGACCCTGCGCGATCGTCTCGACCAGCGCCGGTCGTCGGGCGGCCGGACGCCCGGACATCCGGGTGCGTCGGGACGGCCTCGGGCGACCGGACGAACCGGGGCGCCGAACCGTCGCGGACGACCGGCCGAGCCGGCTCCGAGCCGGGGTCGTTTCACGATGCCGTGGAACCGGGCGAAGTCCGCCGAACCGGCACCCGCACGCGGTGCGTCGACGCGGCGCCCTGCCACGGGTGGCCGCACCCGACCTGCGCCGTCGACACGAGCGGGCGTCGACTACCGTGGCGGGTATCCCGGCGCCGGCAGTGCACGTCGCTCGGCGTCACCGGGATGGCGGGCGGGCGCGCATCAGCCGCGTACGCCGCGGTCCGCCGATCCCGGGCGCGATCGGCCGACACACGGCCGTGTGGGACGCCGCTGATCCGGTGTTCGCGGTACGGATCTCGCTGCGCGGGACAGACGTGCACAGTGGCTGGAGATGGAGTGACAACGCCGGTGAATTCGGGTGCAGCACAATCTGATACGACGGGAGGCCCGGGTGGCCGGCCGTTGTCGGTGGTCGTTGCCGGCGGCGGGACCGCCGGCCACATCGAACCCGCGCTCGCCGTGGCCGATGCGATCACCCGTATCGACCCCACGGCCCGCGTCACCGCGCTCGGGACCAACCGCGGACTCGAGGTCGACCTGGTGCCCGAGCGGGGATACGACCTCCGGTTGATCCCGCCGGTCCCGTTGCCGCGCAAGCCCGGGATGGATCTCGCCAAGACCCCCGGCCGGCTCGTGTCCTCGGTCGCCGCGACCCGGAGGGTGCTCGCCGACGTGGACGCCGACGTCGTCATCGGCTTCGGCGGGTACGTGTCGGTCCCGGCCTACCTCGCCGCGCAGATGCACCTGCGGCGACGCAACCGCATCCCGATCGTCATCCACGAGGCGAACGCCTCGGCGGGCATCGCCAACAAGTTGGGCGCCCGGTTCGCCGACCGCGTCCTGGCCGCCGTCGACGGCTCGGGACTCGATGCGACCGTCGTCGGCATGCCCGTCCGCGGTGTCCTCACCGAACTCGACCGCCCGGCCCTGCGTGCCAAGGCCCGGCACTACTTCGGCCTCGACGAGGACGCCCCGACCCTGCTCGTCTTCGGTGGATCCCAAGGCGCGCAACGTCTCAACGATGCGGTGTCGGGGGCGGCCGAGGCTCTTGGTGAAGCGGGCGTCGGAGTCCTGCACGCGTACGGACCCAAGAACTCGATCGATCCGGTGATCGTCGACGGCGCGCCGCCGTACCGCGGTGTCGGCTATCTCAAGCGGATGGATCTCGCCTACGCCGCAGCCGATCTGGTGATGTGCCGGTCCGGGGCGATGACCGTCGCGGAGGTCTCGGCGACCGGTCTGCCCGCGATCTACGTGCCGCTGCCGCACGGCAACGGCGAACAGCGGCTCAATGCGCTACCCGGCGTCGAGGCCGGCGGTGGACTCATCATCGAGGACTCGGCGGTGAACCCGGAGTGGGTGGCACGTGAGGTGCCGGCACTGCTGCACGACGCGGAGCGGCTGCGGAAGATGTCGGCGGCCGCCGCGGGTACGGGTCATCGCGATGCCGCCGCGGCCGTGGCCGACGCCGCTCTCGAACTCGCCCGCGGGTTCCGTGCGGCCCGGAGGCCGTCGCGCCGGGCGTTTCGATCCCACCGATCGGCCGTCGAACAGTGACAATCGGACGGGACGGTGCGGGAGGTGACGACATGAGCGAGGGGACGACCGTGGGAACCGGAGGACTGCCGCCGCAGCTGGCCCGCGTGCACATGGTCGGCATCGGCGGCGCCGGGATGTCCGGGCTCGCGCGAATCCTGCTGGCCCGCGGTGGTCAGGTGTCGGGCTCCGATGCCAAGAACAGCCGCGGAATCCTCGAACTCCGCACCCGTGGAGCCCGCGTCCAGGTGGGGCACGATCCGTCCGCACTCGACCAGATCCCGGGCGGGCCGTCGGTGGTGGTGACCACGCATGCCGCGATTCCCAAGACCAACCCCGAGCTGGTGGCCGCCCGGTCGCGGGGCATCCCGATCCTGTTGCGCCCCCGCGTGCTGGCCCAGCTCATGGAGGGCGACCGGACACTGCTGCTCGCCGGGACCCACGGCAAGACCTCGACCACCTCGATGGCTGTCGTCGCGCTCCAGCACGCCGGCAGCGACCCGTCGTTCGCCATCGGCGGGGAGCTCAACGAGTCCGGCACCAACGCCCATCACGGTGGCGACCCCGTCTTCGTGGCCGAGGCCGACGAGAGCGACGGTTCGTTGCTCGAATACACCCCCGACGTCGTCGTCGTCACCAACATCGACGCCGACCATCTCGACTTCTTCGGGTCGATCGAGGCCTATGTGGAGGTGTTCGACAAGTTCACCGAACGTATCCGGACCGGCGGCACCCTCGTGGTGTGCCTCGACGACCCCGGATCGGCCGCACTGGCCGGACGTGTCTCCGACGCCCTGGCCGCGCGCGGGGTCACGACCGTCGGCTACGGCCGCGGGACCCACGCCGGGCTGGCGCCGGTGGTGCCCAACGTGGCGACGCTGCTGTCCTGGGAGCCGCGCGGCACCGGGGGAGCGGCACGGGTCCGGTTCACGACGCCGGTGACCGGCCCCGCCGACGAGGCCGGCACGGTCGTCGACCGTGAACTCGTGCTCCCGCTTCCCGGAGAACACATGGCGCTCAACGCCATCGCCGCGGTGATCGGCGCCGTCCGGATGAACGGTGCCGACACCGGCACCGACTTGGTCGGGGCCCTCGACCGAGTCCTCGCGGGGATCGGCGCATTCGGCGGCGTCCATCGCCGTTTCGAGTTCCGCGGACGCCGGGGCGGCGTCGAGGTCATCGACGACTACGCCCACCATCCGACCGAGGTGCGGTCGGTGCTCTCTGCGGCCCAGGCGATGATGGCCGCACGGGTCGGACCCGACGCGCCGCGCGGCCGTGTCATCGCGGTCTTCCAACCCCACCTGTACTCCCGCACTCTCGAATTCGCCGACGAGTTCGCCGCCGCTCTCGACCTCGCCGACACCGTGGTCGTCGCCGACGTCTACGGCGCCCGCGAGGCGCCGATCCCGGGTGTGAGCGGGCGGACGATCGCGGACCAGCTCACCTCGCCGTCGGTGTTCGCACCGGATCTGTCGCGTCTGGCCGGTCAGGTCGCCGAACTCGCCCGGCCCGGCGACATCGTGCTGACCCTGGGCGCCGGCGACATCACCATGCAGGGACCCGAGATCCTCGCCGCCCTCGGCGGGAACACCGGGAACGACGCCGTGCACGAGAACGGTGAGGGCTCCGGAAACGGGGACCTCACGGGAGTGCCGTGATCCGCTGGCCGACCCGCCGCCGGTCGCGCCTGATCCTCGGCACCCTCATGGTCGTCGCCGCCGGGGTCGGGCTGGTCCTGATCGCCTATCTGACCCCGCTGATGTCGGTGCGCAACACCGACATCCGGGACAACGGTTCGGTCCCGGCCGACGAGATACTCCGCGCCGCCGCCGTCGCACCGGGCACCCCGCTGCTCCAGGTGGACACCCGAGCCGTCGCGCAGCGGGTCGCCACCATCCCGTCGGTCGAATCGGTCCGTGTGCAGCGGTCCTACCCGTCGTCGCTGACGATCACCGTCGTCGAGCGGATGCCGGTGGTGATCGTGACGAGCGGGGACGAGGTCCACGTCCTCGATCGTTCGGGGGTGTCCTTCCTCCACTATGTCCGCGCCCAGGGCGTGCCGCCCGAGGTGCTCAAGCTCCCCGTGCTCGAGACCCCGAATCCCGGCCCGGCCGATCCCACCACCCGGGAGGCGATCACCGCGGTCGCCGGACTCCCGGAATCGCTGGCGCGGCAGGTCATCCGGGTGACGGCGACCTCGCCAGTCGACATCGAGTTCATCCTCACCGAGAGCCGGCGGGTCGTGTGGGGGGACAGCGACCGGGGAGCGGAGAAGGCGCGAACCCTCACGTACCTGTTGAGCCGCGACGCCAAGATGTACAACGTGTCGAGTCCCGAATTCCCGGCGTACAAATGATCCCGGCGGTCTCCGTCGGCCGGAGCGGCGCCAGATTCGTTGACGATCGGCCGGATTCACCGAAATTCGGGTGCGACTTCCCGACACGCCGGGCGCTGTTGTGGATACCGGGGCCCGCGATGCCTAGCGTCATCTCCACAACGAACTACTTGACATAACTCTAAATCTATGGTTCAGGTTTAGGGTTTTGCCAGCACCTGGCGCTGAGAAATCAGCACCCGAAACACAGAGCACGATCCATTACGAGGAAGGCGAGCGCATGACGCCACCGCACAACTACCTGGCCGTCATCAAGGTCGTCGGCATCGGCGGCGGCGGCGTGAATGCCGTCAACCGCATGATCGAGCAGGGGCTCAAGGGAGTCGAGTTCATCGCGATCAACACCGACGCGCAGGCCCTGCTGATGAGCGACGCCGACGTCAAGCTCGACGTCGGTCGCGACTCCACCCGTGGCCTGGGTGCCGGCGCCGACCCGGAGGTCGGCCGACGCGCCGCCGAGGACGCCCGCGACGAGATCGAGGAACTCCTCAAGGGTGCGGACATGGTCTTCGTGACCGCGGGTGAGGGTGGCGGCACCGGTACCGGCGGTGCTCCGGTCGTCGCGCAGATCGCCCGCAAACTCGGCGCGCTCACCGTCGGTGTGGTCACCCGCCCGTTCTCCTTCGAGGGCAAGCGTCGCGGGGGACAGGCCGAGGCGGGCATCACCGCCCTGCGTGAATCCTGCGACACACTCATCGTCATCCCGAACGACCGCCTGCTGCAGCTCGGCGACGCCCAGGTGAGCCTCATGGACGCGTTCCGCAGCGCCGACGAGGTGCTCCTCAACGGTGTCCAGGGCATCACCGATCTCATCACCACCCCGGGTCTGATCAACGTCGACTTCGCCGACGTGAAGGGCGTCATGAGTGACGCCGGCAGCGCGCTGATGGGTATCGGTTCCGCCCGCGGCGAGGACCGCGCCAAGAAGGCGGCGGAGTCGGCCATCAACTCGCCGCTGCTCGAGGCGTCGATGGAAGGCGCCCGGGGCGTGCTGATCTCGATCGCCGGCGGAAGCGACCTCGGACTGTTCGAGATCCACAACGCGGCGACCCAGGTCCAGGAGGCGGCCCACGAGGACGCCAACATCATCTTCGGCACCGTGATCGACGACAACCTCGGCGACGAGGTCCGCGTCACCGTCATCGCCGCCGGATTCGACGGCGGCACCCCGAAGAAGCGTTCCGACGTCCCGGCCGCGTCCGGTCGCACGGCCGTCGGCCAGGGACAGGCCGGTGCGGTCTCGGCGCCGCCGAAGAACGACCCGCTCTTCGGCGACATGCCGAAGGGCTCGGGTGACCCCTTCGGTGGCGAGCGTGAGCCGGAGCCCCCGCGTCGCAACACCGTGCACCTCGACGACGACGACGTCGACGTGCCGTCCTTCATGAAGCGCTGACCCGCATGCGGGTTCGTCGTGTGGTCACCACGCGTGCCGGCGGCGTCTCGGTGGCACCGTATGACTCGTTCAATCTCGGTGACCACGTCGGAGACGACCCGGCGGCGGTGGCCGCCAACCGGAATCGTCTGGCCGAGCAGATCGGGTTGCCCGCATCGTCGGTCGTCTGGATGGAACAGATCCACAGCCGGAATGTGACCGTGGTCGAGGGACCCGTCGACGAGCCGGTCCCCGCGACCGACGCGCTCGTGACCACCACGCCGGGTCTCGCGCTCGCGGTGCTGTCGGCCGACTGCGTGCCGGTGCTCCTCAGCGACGACGAGGCCGGGGTGATCGCCGGCGTCCACGCCGGCCGCATGGGCGCTCGCGTCGGCATCGTGCGCGAGACCCTGAAGGTGATGGTCGAACTCGGTGCGCGCGTCGAGTCGATCGGTGCGTTCCTCGGGCCGGCGGCCTCCGGTGAGCAGTACGAGGTGCCTCCGGCGATGCAGGCCGACGTCGAGAAGCATCTGCCCGGAAGCGCCAGTCGCACCAAGAAGGGCACCGCCGGTCTCGACCTCCGAGCGGGCCTGCGCCGCCAGCTCCTCGAGGCCGGGGTCGCCGGGGTCGCGGTGGACCCGCGCTGCACGATCTCGGACACGAGCCTCTTCAGCCACCGGCGTGGCGCGCCGACCGGCCGCCTGGCATCGGTGATCTGGATGGACGAGAGTGCGCCGGACGGGGAGTAGACCCCCGGTGCTCCACGCGGAGAATGATGGGGGACATGAACGACTCTTTCGATGACGCACGCACCGCCGAGCTGTCCGGGCGTCTCGACGCGGTGCGCGAGCGACTCGACGCAGCCATCGCATCCGCGGGCCGTCCGGCGGGTTCGTGTGCGCTCATGGTCGTCACCAAGTACTTCCCGGCCGACGACGTCCGGCGGTTGCTGAGGCTGGGGGTCCGATTGTTCGGCGAGTCCCGTGAACCCGAGGCCGGACGGAAGGTCGCCGAGGTGCTCGCCGACTGGAGTCCGGCCGATGTGGCCGACGTACCGGTGTTCGACATGATCGGCACGGTCCAGTCGAAAAAGGCCCGTAGTATCGCGCGCTGGGCGCGTGCGGTGCACTCGGTGGACCGTCCGAAGGTGGTCGACGCCCTGGGGCGGGCCGCGCGCGCCGCGCTCGACGAAGGGGAGCGGGCCGAGCCTCTCGGCGTGCTGCTCCAGGTGAGTCTCGACGGAGACCCGCAGCGTGGTGGAGTCGTCGAGGTCGATCTTCCGGCACTCGCCGAACAGGTGTCGAACGACGATGCGCTGACGCTGCGCGGCCTCATGGTCATCGCTCCGCTCAGTGGCGAGCGGAAGCACTGGATGGCCGAATCCGCCCGTATCCACAACGCTTTTCGCGAGCAGTACGCCGACGCCGTCGAACTGTCTGCGGGAATGTCCGGTGACATGGAAGAGGCGGTTGAAGCCGGGTCGACATGCGTGCGTGTCGGAACCGCGATCATGGGCGAGCGGCCGCTACTCTCTCAGTAATCACATTGGTAACACCAGAACCAAGTGACACAGACATCTCAACAAGCTCAGTGACATCAGATGCACCATCCGGCGGGGTTGCACACACCGGCGTCGCACGACAGAGAGGCCGACAATGACCACGATGCAGAAGTTCAAGGCGTATTTCGGCATGGTGCCGCCCAGCGAGTACGAGGACGACTACCTCGAGGAGTCGGGCTCGGCGCTGCGTGTCCCGTCGCGTGAGCGCGCCTACCGTGACGACTACTACGGCGACTCCTCCTACGACCCCGGCTACGAGCCGTCGCTCCGCGATGTCGGTTTCCGCGACGCCGGCTACCGCGACGAGATGGCCTACGACGACCGTCGTTTCGACGGCGGATACGAACTCGCCGGCGACTTCGCCCCCGAATTCGCCTACGCCGGACCGCGGCCCGCCCCCGAGGCGCCGATGCGTTCGGCAGCTCGCCTCGAGCCGCTGCAGCGTTCGTCGAGTGCCGGCCTGCGTGCCGCCTCGTCGCGACCGATGAGTGCCGAGCACCGGGAACTCGAGCGCGTCTTCGCCGACGGCCCGCTGCAGAAGATCACCACCCTGCGCCCCTCGGACTACGGCGAGGCCCGCACGATCGGTGAGCGCTTCCGCGACGGCAACCCGGTCATCATGGACCTCGTCGACATGACCAACGACGACGCCAAGCGTCTCGTCGACTTCGCCGCGGGCCTGGCCTTCGCGCTCCGCGGTTCCTTCGACAAGGTCGCGACCAAGGTCTTCCTGCTGTCGCCGGCCGACGTCGACGTGTCGCCCGAGGATCGGCGCAAGATCGCCGAGACCGGCTTCTACAACCACGCCTGATGCTGGTGGGCACCCTCGGTTCGCATCGTTCGGTGCTCTTCAGGCAATCTTGACGCGTGGCTGCGATTCTGTTGGGCGTCCTGTATTACGTCCTGTTGGTCTTCTGGTTGCTTCTCCTGGGCCGGCTCGTCGTCGAGTTGGTGCGGACGTTCGCCCGTGAGTGGCGACCCACCGGGGTGGCGGTGGTGATCATCGAGACGGTGTTCACCCTGACCGACCCGCCGATCAAGGCGTTGCGCCGCATCCTGCCGCCGATCCCGCTGGGGCCGATCCGCCTGGATCTGTCGCTCATGATCGTCATGCTCGTCGTCATCATCGCCATGAATGTCGTCAACGGTCTCCGCGCCGACGCGGTCGCCGAGTCGCTGGCCACCGCACTGGTTCTCACCCGCTCCTAGTCCGCCCGCGGCTCGGCCCCCGGCGCCCCTCCGACCCGAGTACCTTGAGGTACGGCGATGAACTACCGTTGGTGGTCGTCTTCAGATGTCCCTGCCGAATCGGACAGTTTCGATCCGGCCGAACATCAAGGGTGCAACCTACGGTTCGCATGTGACAGGATTGGACGCCAGTTACTATTTTTGACTGGTATGAATAGTTAGTGACAACCTGTATTGGTCGAACGACTCACGTCGCGCGACCCGGGTTGGACGGCACGCCAACTGAACACAAGCTCCACCACAGACACGAGGGGAACCGACATGCGGCTGACTCCAGCTGATGTGCACAACGTCGCGTTCAGCAAACCGCCTATCGGTAAGCGCGGCTACAACGAGGATGAGGTCGATCAGTTCCTCGATTTCGTCGAGGCCGAGCTCGCCCGGCTGATCGAAGAGAACACCGACCTGAAGCAGCGCGTCGAGGAGCTCGAGGGTGAGCTCGCCGACGCCCGGTCGGGAGCCGGCGCCGCCCCCGCCGAGGAGCGGACCCAGATGTTCGCCAAGCCGCCGGTGCAGGAGCAGCCCGCTCCCGTCCAGCAGCCCGCCGCGCCTGTCGCCAACGACGACGCCAACGTCCGCGCCGCCCGCGTCCTCGCGCTGGCGCAGGACACCGCGGATCGCCTGACCGGCAGCGCACGCGCCGATGCCGACGCGATGCTGGCAGATGCGCAGACCCGCGCCGACACGATGGTTTCGGAGGCGCAGAGCAAGTCCGATGCCATGCTCGCCGACGCGCGTCAGCGTTCGGAGGCAATCCTGGCCGACGCGCAGACCCGTTCCGAGGCGCAGCTGCGGCAGGCGCAGGAGCGTGCGGACGCACTCCAGAGCGATGCCGAGCGCAAGCACAGCGAGATCATGGGCACGATCAACCAGCAGCGTGGTGTGCTCGAGGGTCGGATCGAGCAGCTCAAGACGTTCGAGCGTGAGTATCGCACCCGCCTGAAGACCTACCTCGAATCGCAGCTCGAGGAGCTGCAGCAGCGCGGCAGCGCGGCACCGGTCGAGGGTGGTCGTCCCGATCAGTCGTTCTCGAACGACCCGGGCAGCGGCGGTTTCAGCAGCTACTCGCCGAGCTGACCGCGCGCCGGTCATGCACCCTAGGCTGGTGATGTGCTGAGCTTGGCCCTGGGCGCGACCCTCATCGGGTTCGTGCTGCTCATCCTCGGTCTCATCACCGGGACCGTGTGGCTTGCCGTTGCCTGCATCGTCATCTGTCTCCTCGGCCTGGCCTTCCTGCTCGTCGATGTGTTCTCGGGTCGTAACCGGGACGCCGCGCGATCTCTGGAGGACATGGTCCCGGGAGCCGGACGCGAGGACGAGACCGACGACAACGCCGATCGCGAGACGGCTGCCTACGAGCCTCCGTCCTTCGAACCCGGGATGGCCGAACCGTCGGGACCGTCGGCTCCTCGGCCGTCACCCGAGAGTCGTCCGGCGCCGGAACGTCGAGAGGGCAACCTCGAGGACTACCTGCGGTCGGTCGGCGAGCCCGTCGGCCCCGCAGCCGACTCCGGTCCGCCGCCGTCATCGGGTCCGACGCCGGGTGGACAGCCGGCCGCTGGCCGGGCGCCATCGGGGCCGCCGCCGCGTGCGCCCCATCGGACGGCGGGTCCGCAGCAGTCCGGTGGCCGGCCACCCCAGGCTCCCCGGTCGCCGCAGTCCGGTCCGTCCCAGCCCGGTCCACGCGCTCCGCAGTACGGGGCGCCGCCTTCGGGTCCCCAGCCGCAGTACGGGCAGGGGCCTTCCGGACAATTGCCGGGGTGGGGGCAGGACTCCCCGCGATCCGATCCGGCACAGGCCGGCGAACGGCCGCCGGGGGAACAGACCGAATCCCCTGAACCGAGGCCGGGACGGCGACGCGCGCCGGACTTCGATCCGCTCGACCCGAACTGGCGTCCGCCGATCGATTGATCTTGTTCATACGAGGACCTGGTTCTCACCACGATGCACCGCCCGGACGGCGATAGGCGATTCGCCCGTTCGGGCGGTGCGTCGTTACACTGGTTGACGCGTTGATCCGGCCATCACCGGGGAGCACCCGGAAGAACGGCACCGTGAGGCGCTCAGTAGAACCGGGCGGGCGTGGCCCGTCATAGCCACAGGACCGTACGGGGTGACCCGCGCGATCCGATGAGTGGCGCCGGGGTTCCGGCGCAAGCGGGGTGGTACCGCGCAGACCTGACGGTGTGCGTCCCCGTGCCGAGGAGCGACATCATCAGGCACGAGGAGACGAGCCGTGACCAACGCCAACGAGACGGGCGCGAATGCGACCGGGCGTGTGTACCCCAAAGTTGACATGACGGGTGGGACGGGGCGAAGCGCCCCCGATTTCCCGTCCGTGGAGCAGAACGTCCTGAAATACTGGGACGCCGACTCGACCTTCGCCGCCTCCATCGACAACCGTGCCGACGCCGAGGAGTTCGTCTTCTACGACGGCCCGCCCTTCGCCAACGGCCTGCCGCACTACGGCCATCTCCTGACCGGCTACGTCAAGGATGTGGTACCGCGGTACCAGACCATGCGTGGCAAGAAGGTCGATCGCCGATTCGGTTGGGACACACACGGTCTGCCC
Source organism: Gordonia sp. YY1 (assembly GCF_009872315.1). NCBI lineage: Bacteria > Bacillati > Actinomycetota > Actinomycetes > Mycobacteriales > Gordoniaceae > Gordonia > Gordonia sp. YY1. Next base: position 132,115 of record NZ_WXYI01000002.1, read on the forward strand.
GCCGAACTCGAGGCCGAGCGGCAGCTCGGGATCACCGACAAGTCGGAGATCGAGAAGATGGGCATGGCGAAGTTCAACGAGTACTGCCGTGACTCGGTTCTCCGCTACACCGGCGAGTGGCGCGACTATGTCACCCGCCAGGCGCGCTGGGTGGACTTCGACAACGACTACAAGACGCTTGACCTCGACTTCATGGAGTCGGTCATGTGGGCGTTCAAGGCGCTCTACGACAAGGGCCTGATCTACCAGGGCTACCGCGTGCTGCCCTACAGCTGGTACGAGCAGACGCCGTTGTCGAACCAGGAATCCAAGCTCGACGACGCCTACCGGATGCGTCAGGACCCGGCGGTGACCGTTCTGATGCCGCTGTCGGTGCCCGAGGGTCCGCTGGCCTCGCTCGACGGTGTCAACGCACTGATCTGGACCACGACGCCCTGGACGCTGCCCTCGAACCTCGCGATCGCGGTCAACCCCGAGGTCACCTACGTCCACGTCAAGGCCGCCGACGGTCGGCAGTACCTGCTGGCCGAGGCGTTGCTGGGCGCGTACGCCAAGGAGATCGCCGAACCCGAGGTGGTCGGCACCCATCTGGGCAAGGATCTCGAGAACCTCTCCTACACACCGCCCTTCGACTTCTTCGTCGGACACCCGAACGCGCACCGGGTGTTGCTCGGCGACTACGTGACCACCGAGAGCGGCACCGGCGTCGTGCACCTCGCGCCCGCCTTCGGTGAAGAGGACATGGAGCTCGCGACCGCCAACGGCATCGAGGTCGTGCAGCCGCTCGACCCGGGCGGCCGTTTCACCTCGCAGGTTCCGCCGTACGAGGGCCAGATGGTCTTCGACGCCAACCCGGTCATCATCAAGGACCTCAAGGCGGCCGGCCGCATCCTGCGACACGAGACCATCGAGCACTCCTACCCGCACTCGTGGCGGTCGGGACAGCCGCTGATCTACATGGCGGTGCCGTCGTGGTTCGTGGCCGTCACCCAGTTCCGCGACCGCATGGTGGAGCTGAACAAGCAGATCACCTGGGTGCCCGAACACATCCGTGACGGCCAGTTCGGCAAGTGGCTCGAGGGTGCGCGCGACTGGAACATCAGCCGCAACCGCTACTGGGGTGCGCCGCTGCCGGTGTGGATCTCCGACAACCCGGAGTACCCGCGCACCGACGTCTACGGTTCGCTCGACGAACTCGAGCGCGACTTCGGCGTGCGCCCGGACAACCTGCACCGGCCTCACATCGACGAGCTGACCCGGCCGAACCCGGACGATCCGACCGGGCAGTCGACCATGCGCCGTGTGCCCGAGGTGCTCGACTGCTGGTTCGAGTCCGGTTCGATGCCGTATGCCCAGGTGCACTACCCGTTCGAGAACCGCGACTGGTTCGACGGTGGGGACTCGGCAGGCGCCCCGCCGCACAACCCGGGCGACTTCATCGTCGAATACAACGGACAGACGCGCGGCTGGTTCTACACCATGCACGTGCTGGCGACGGCCCTCTTCGACCGCCCGGCATTCAAAACCGTTGCCGCGCACGGCATCGTGCTGGGCGACGACGGCCAGAAGATGTCCAAGTCCAAGCGCAACTACCCGGATGTCAACGAGGTCTTCGACCGCGACGGCTCCGACGCCATGCGCTGGTTCCTGATGGCGTCGCCGATCCTTCGCGGTGGCAACCTGGTGGTGACCGAGCGCGGCATCCGGGAGGGTGTGCGTCAGGCGCTGCTGCCGTTGTGGAACGCCTACAGCTTCCTGCAGCTGTACGCGGAGCGTCCGGCGACGTGGCGGACCGACTCCCGGCACGTCCTCGACCGGTACATCCTGGCGAAGCTCGCGACCACGCGGGACGCGATGACCGAGGCGCTCGACGTCTACGACATCGCGGGTGCATGCGACGCCTTCCGCGAGTTCGTCGAGGCGCTGACCAACTGGTACGTGCGTCGTTCGCGGGCACGGTTCTGGGCCGGTCAGGACGAGGACACCGATGCCTTCGACACCCTGTACACGGTGCTCGAAGTGGCCGCCCGCCTCGCGTCGCCCCTGCTGCCGCTGGCGACCGAGGCCATCTGGCGCGGACTCACCGGCGAACGGTCGGTCCACCTGACGGACTGGCCGACCGCCGACGAGCTGCCCGCTGATGCGGACCTGGTGGCCGCGATGGACGAGGTGCAGGCGGTCTGTTCGGTCGCGTCGAGCGTGCGCAAGGCCAACAAGCTGCGTGTGCGTCTCCCGCTGCCCGGTCTGACCGTCGCGTCGCCGACCGCCGCCGCGCTCGAGCCCTACGTCGACCTGGTCAAGGACGAGATGAACGTCAAGGCGGTCACGCTCGCCACCGACGCCAGCGAGTACGGGCGCTATGAGATCGCGGTCAACGCCCGCGCGGCCGGGCCGCGTCTGGGCAAGGACGTGCAGCGCGCCATCAAGGCGGTCAAGTCGGGCAACTGGTCGGTGCAGGCCGGGGCCGACGGTTCCGAGGTCGTCGTCGCCGACGGCATCGAGCTGCACGACGGCGAGTTCACCAGGAAGCTCGTGGCCGTCGAACCCGATTCCACCGCGGAGCTGCCCGGTGGCCGGGGACTGGTCGTCCTCGACACCGCGGTGACCCCCGAGCTGGAGGCCGAGGGCTGGGCGAAGGACCGTGTGCGCGAGCTGCAGGACGCGCGCCGCAACCTCGACCTCGACGTCTCCGATCGCATCACGGTGCGCCTCGTCGTCCCGGCCGAGCGTCTCGAGTGGGCGCAGACCCACGCCGGCCTCATCGCCGGTGAGGTTCTCGCCGTGGAGTTCGACGTCACCGCGGAGGGCGCGCCGGGGTCCCTCGAGCTCGGTGACGGGGTCACCGCCGATGTCGCGAAGGCCGGCTGACCACCGGTTTCGCGGTAGCTGTCACATTTCTGCCGCCGTCGGTGTCTCGAGGATGACCACCTCGAACACCGACGGAAGGCAGAACCATGAACACCACCGACACCACGCAGGAAATCCAGGTAGTCGCACGGACGCACGTGGTCGTCCTCGGCGCGGGCTATGCCGGCGCGATGGCGGCCAACCGGCTCCGGCGCAACCCCGCCGTCGCCGTCACGGTCGTGAACCCGCAACCGTTCTTCGTGCAGCGCATCCGGTTGCACCAGTTCGTCTCGGGAACCGGTGATCCGCTGGTCGGCTTCGACGATGTGCTGGCCGACGACATCCGCGTCGTCGTCGACACCGCCACGCGTATCGACGCCGGTGCGCGCCGTGTGCATCTCGCGTCGGGCGCGCACCTCGACTACGACCACCTGATCTATGCGATCGGTACCCGGCACCGAACCCCGGAGATCCCCGGGGCGGAGCATGCCCTGTTCATCGCCGATTGGGCGAGCGCACAACGGATTCGCGAACGCGTGGAAGGTCTCGGCGCACACGAGATGATCACCGTCGTCGGTGGGGGACTCACCGGGATCGAGGTCGCCGCCGAACTCGCCGAACGTGGGCACGACGTGCGTCTGGTGGGCGGCCGGGGGATCGCGTCATCGGTGGGGGAGCGGGCCCGGAGCGCCACGGAGAAGCAGTTGATCCGACTCGGCGTCGACGTCGTGGACACGGGCCGCGTGGTCGAGATCGGCGAGCGGACCGTCACCGTCGACATCGACGGCGAACGAAACGTACTGCCGAGCGCGGCAACGATTCTCGCCACCGGCTTCGAGGCCCCGGAACTGGCGGCCGACAGCGGCCTGGCGACCGACGAGATCGGCCGCCTGCGCACGGACGCGACCCTGGCCGGCATCGACGACGATCGGATCGTCGGCGCCGGTGACGCGGTCGCGGTCGAGGGCATGCCCCTGAGGATGAGCTGCCAGGCCGCCGAGCCGCTGGGTGCTCAGGCGGCCGAAGCGGTGCTCGCCCGGATCGCCGGTGAACAGCCGAATCCCGTCGACCAGGGTTTCGTCGCGCAGTGCGCCAGCATCGGCCGCCGCTCGGCCACCCTGCAGTTCACGCGTCGCGACGATTCGCCGGCGCGTGCAGTGGTGACCGGTCGTCTCGCGGCCTGGACCAAGGAGCTGGTGTGCCGCGGTACGGTGTGGAACATCCGTCATGAGGCCACCCACCCCGGTGCATTCCGGTGGTTCCGCGGCGGCGACCTGACCACGACGACCGAACCGGCCCTCCGATGAGGAGCACGATGGTGAACAGCAGCGAATCCGACCGTCGAGCAACACGTTTCGCGGAACTTCGGCCGCTGCTGTTCACGGTCGCCTACGAGATCGTCGGGTCCGCGGCCGACGCGGACGACGTCCTGCAGGAGAGCTACCTGAGGTGGGCCGAGGTCGACGACGCCGATGTCACCGACCCGAAGGCCTACCTCGCGAAGATCGTCACGCGCCAGGCACTCAACGCCCTGCGTTCCCGCTCGCGGCGTCGGGAGGAGTACGTCGGCCCGTGGCTTCCGGAGCCGATCCTGCTCGACGACCGCGATCTCGCCGACGACGTCGTACTGGCCGAGTCGGTGTCCACGGCGATGCTGGTGGTGTTGGAGTCCCTGAGCCCCGACGAGCGTGCGGTGTTCGTCCTGCGCGAGGTGTTCGGTTTCTCCTTCACCGAGATCGGGACGATGGTCTCGAAGTCCTCGGCCGCGGTTCGCCAGATCGCGCATCGGGCACGCTCGCATGTCGAGTCGCGGCGGCCCCGTTTCGAACCGGTCGATGCGCAACGTGCCGGCGCGGTCGTCCAGGAGTTCCTCGCCGCCGCGCAGTCGGGGGAGGTCGAGTCCCTCATGACGCTGCTGTCTCCCGACGTCGTGTTCACGGCCGACAGCGACGGCAAGGCCACCGCGGTCAAACGGCCGGTCCGGGGCGCCCTGCCGGTGGCGCGCCTGCTCACCGGATTCGCGCGACTCGGGGCGACGATCGACGACTACCGGGCCGAGGTCGCCGTGTTCAATCACGAGCCGGGCATGTTGGTGTACTTCGACGGGAAACTACAGGGCGCCTTCACGTTCCACATCGTCGACGGTGTGATCGAGCAGATCTACGCGATGCGCAATCCCGACAAGCTCGCCGGGGTGGAGGAGCCGCGGACGATCGCGCGGTGACTGCTCGGCCGGCGTGATGACGTCAATCCGGGTCGGCGAACAACATCGACAGCGTCAGTTCGATCTGTGACCGGAACAGCTCTGCGGGGTGGGCGAAGGTGTCCTTGCCGTACTGGCCGAAGGTCTCCAGGCTGATGGCGCCGACCAGGACCGCCCACAGGGTGGTCGACGCCGCCAGCACGCGGACCGGGGTGTCGATGCCGAACTCGTCGCGGATGGCGGCCATGTCATCGGTGACTTCGATTGCGGGAGTAGGTAGGTCGTCCCGGATGAGACCCTCGGAGTAGGCGGCCGCGCACTCGCGCAGGAGCAGGGCGGGGATGCGCGTACCCGGCTCGATGGTCTGGTCGCCGGGTGCGGTGTAGCCCGGGACCGGACTGCCGTAGAGCAGTGCCCAGCGGGCGGGGTCGGCGAGTGCCCAGTCCCGGGCGGCCTCGGCCGCGGCGAGCAGTCGCTCCCGGCGGCGGGTGGGGTCGACCGTCTCGACCGCCGCGTCGATCGCATCGCCGACGTCGTTGTAGGCCTCGACGAGCAGCATCGTCAGCAGGTCGTCGCGACTGGGGACGTATCGGTAGACCGCCGACGACACGACACCCATCTCGCGGGCGATCGCCCGCAGTGACAGACCCGCTGCGCCGTGGGTGGCGAGATGCTCGCGTCCGAGTCTGCGGATCTCGTCGGTCATCATCGCGCGGTTCTCCGCGCGGCTTCGTCCGGTCGCCATGCGACGATCCTTCCACAATTCGAGAGCAGTGCTCTTGATTTCTACCGCGTCCGGGTGCACACTTGAAACGAGAGCGGTGCTCTCGAATTCTTCCGGCCACCATGAAAGGCGTCGACACCATGACCTCGACCACCCACTACCGCGCCCCCGAGGGCTTCGACAACGTCGTCAACCGCACCGTCCGCTGGCTCGCCGACCACGGCGTCAACCTGGCCGGTGCCCAGAACCTCACCGTCGTCGGTCGCCGCAGCGGTGATCCGCAGCGCGTCCCGGTGAACGTCCTGCGATTCGACGGCGGCGAGTACCTCGTCTCGCCGCGCGGCAACACCCAGTGGGTTCGCAACGTGCGCGCCGCCGGAACGGCCGAACTCAGCCGGGGCCGCCGGCGGACCGTCGTCGCCCTGACCGAGGTCGACGCGGACCGGCGTCCGCCGATCATCGGCGAGTATCTGCGCAAGTGGGGCTGGGAGGTCGGCCGGTTCCTGCCCGAGGGGCTCGGCACCAAGCCGTCCGACGACGACCTCGCGCGCCATGCAGGTTCGATCCCCGTCTTCGTCATCCGTCCTGCTCACTAGACTCGGACGAGTGGTGCGCCCGGATCCCGACTCGACGATCGCCGACGGTTCATCGGTTCCCGAGCGGTGGATGTCCGGCGGGCAGTCGGGTGCCGCGCCGGCGGGCGACGACTCCGAGCGCGGGGCCCGTTGGGTGATGCATCTCGACATGGATGCGTTCTTCGCCTCGGTCGAACAGCTCACCCGGCCCACTTTGCGTGGCCGCCCGGTCCTCGTGGGCGGTTCCGGTGGCCGGGGAGTGGTGGCCGGGGCGAGCTACGAAGCACGGGTGTTCGGAGCCAGGTCGGCGATGCCGATGCATCAGGCCCGACGCCTCATCGGCCCGACCGGCGTCGTCGTACCCCCGCGCGGCGCGGTCTACGGCAAGGTCAGCAAGCGGGTGTTCCGCATTGTTCGCGAAGCGGTTCCGGTGATCGAAACGCTCTCTTTCGACGAGGCGTTCGCGGAACCGGCCGAACTCGCCGGGGCGACGGTCGCGCATGCGCGGGAGTTCGCGGAGATGTTGCGTACCCGCATCCGCACCGAATGCGGACTCGCCGCCTCGGTCGGGCTCGGCAGCGGAAAGCAACTCGCCAAGATCGCGTCGGGAATGGCGAAACCCGATGGCGTGATGGTGATCCCGCCGTCTGGGGAGATCGATTTCCTGCACGAACTGCCGGTGCGCAAACTGTGGGGGATCGGTCCGGTCTCGGGGGATCGCCTCGCACGTCTGGGAATCGACACCATCGGCGACCTCGCCGCGATGTCGCCGATCGAGGTCGCCTCGGTACTCGGCGCCACGGTCGGACCGGCACTGCACCGTCTCGCCCAGGGGGTCGACGACCGACCGGTGGCCGAGCGTGCCTCGGCCAAACAGATCAGCGCCGAGTCGACCTTCGCCACCGACATCGTCGACCTCGACGAACTGCGCAAGGCGATACGAAAAGCCGCCGCCGACGCGCATCGTCGGCTGCTCAAGGACGGGCGCGGCGCGCGCACGGTGGTGTTGAAGCTCAAACGTTCCGACATGTCGATCCTCACCCGGTCGGCGACCACCGCCGCGGCCACGACCGATCTCGACGACCTCGAGCGCACCGCCCAGCGCCTCGCTCTCGACCCGCGGACGGTCGGGTCGATACGGCTTGTGGGCGTGGGCTTCTCGGGTCTCACGGCGGTGCAGCAGTACGCACTGTTCGACGACCTCGACACCTCGCCCGACGAGACGACGCACCACGACACCGCGTCGGCGGGATCCGCCCCGGGATCGTCACCGGAATCCGGTGACGTCGTCGAGGTGTCGGAGACGGTTCACGATCCCACCGCCGACACCGAATCACCCGAACCCGTGCGATTCGCTCCCGGCGGCAATCCGCTGAGCCGGGCGCCGTTCGCTCCCGGCGCCGATGTGGAACACCCCGAGTTCGGTCACGGGTGGGTGCAGGGGAGTGGGCACGGCGTCGTCACCGTCCGCTTCGAGACACGGACCACCGGGCCCGGACGGACGCGCACCTTCGGCGTCGACGACCCCGACCTACGCCTCGCCGACCCGCTCGACAGCCTCGAATGGGATCTCGCCGGCGACGAGGAGTGATCGCCGCGCCGGCCACTCGTGCGGCGTCACGTCCCGGACGCGGAGAAGAACTCGGCGATGGCCTCGGGGCTCGAGCGTGCCGTCAGCAGCGCGATCAGCGCCATCCGGGCCTGCGGCGCACGCAGCCACGGTGACACGATCGCGCCCGCACGATGCAGGTCGACGGCGCCGCCCCCACCGCCGTAGGTCGCCGACACCTCGCCGTACGGCACCCGACTCGTCACCACGACGGTCACCCCGTGCGCGACCGCGAGCACGACCTCGGCGGTGATGTCCGGATGGGTGTTGCCCGAACCCGTCGCGGCGAGCACGATGCCGGCGGCGTTCTGCGCGACCGCGGCCGCGATCAGCCCGGGCGACACGCCGGGATACAGCGCGAAGGTGTCGACTCGCGCGGTCCGGCCGATGGGGATCTCGTCGGTCAGCACCGGACGCGGCAGGTCGGTGCGCACCGAATCGAAGGCGGCGGTGTCGGTCGTCGACACCTTGAACAGCCCGCGGGCCGGCAGGACGCGGCCGCCGGCGACCACGAGGACGCCGCGACCGCGCGACTCCGGGTCGCGGACCGCCGCCAGGGCCGCGCCGAGGTTCCGGGGACCGTCCGCGTGGGGGTGGTCGGCCGGCAACTGCGCGCCGGTGAAGACGACCGGCCGCTCGTCGAGGCAGTAGAGATCCGCCAGGAAGGCCGTCTCCTCCATCGTGTCGGTGCCGTGGGTCACCACCACGCCGTCGACCTCGGGGTCGGCGAGCGCCTCGGCGATGGACCGCACCACCGCGAACTGGTCGGCGACGGTCATCGCCGAACTGTCCACCGACATCAGGTCGACGCTGCGAACGGTGCCCGCGCCGGTGTCCCCGGTCGCCGACAACAGGTCGTCGGCACCGAGCGCGGGCACGGCACCGTCGGCGGTGGTCTGGGCGGCGATGGTGCCACCGGTGGTGAGCAGCACGGTCGACCGGGCGGGCGGCGGATTAGCGGTCATGGACGTCAAGCCTCACGGCACGTCGCCGGGCCGTCAAGCACCGTGACCGCGTCGAGCCCGCTGGCATCTCCAGGAGCCGTCGAGCGTCGTCGCCCACGGCGTGGAACCCGGATGTCGCGGCTGCGTTTGGCATAGTGGTGTGGGCTGTCGCCGGGCTCGCCCGGCAGACCCCATCGGCGAACCACGGGAAAGCGCCCCGGCGCGCCCACGTCCACAGACATAGTGAGGGAGATCGTTGAAGTATCGGAAGTTTCTTGGCGCGACCATGATCGCGGCCGCATTGATGACCGGCGTCGCCGCCTGCGGTGGTGACGACAGCGACGCACCGCCCGCCCCGACCCTGACCAGCACCGCCGACGCCGCCGCCGGCGGTGACACCGGCTCCGCGATCACCAACGGCAGCAAGCCGCCGTCGATCGCCGCCCTCAACGAGCTCGTCGCCACCGCCGTGGACCCGAAGGTCCCCCGTGACGAGAAGATCGTCCTCGTCCAGGGTTCGGAGAAGGATCCGGCCATCTTCGACGAGCTGGTCAAGGCCCGTGCGGAGAACTCGGACGTGGACTGGGTCCTGGTGAACCCGGTCATCAGCTCCGGCCCGAAGAAGGCCCGCGTCAAGGTCCGCATCGAGACCGCAGGCAACCCGCCGACCAACGCCGAGTCGACCATCGTCTACGACGACGGCCGCTGGAAGCTGTCCAACGAGACCGTGTGCAACCTGCTCGGCCTGTACCAGGTCCAGAGCGCCATGTGCAAGCCTGCGAGCTAGGCAGGCGGCCTCTCGGCTGACCCCGGGGAAACCGGGTTGTCCCTCACCGCCAGGTGACGGTCAACCCGGTTTTCTGTACCAGGGGACGCGACGGGTCCGCCCCGACGAGTTCGCGCGCACCGGTGTAGGTCAGCTCGCCGCCGACCGGGAGCCCGCGCGTGAGGTCGACTTCCACGGTTCCACCGCCTTCGGAACTGAACCGGCTGATCGTGAGCGTGTCGTTGCCGCCCGGGATGGCGAACACCGAGTTGACCGGGGTCTCCTCCGCGGAGAACTGGATGGTGAGACGGTTGCCGTCCCAGGCCGAGAGTCGTGCGTCGATCGTCTGCGTGACCGTCGCGGCCGCCGAGATGACGCGTTCGGTGCGCCACCTGGCGCCCACCGCGATCGGTTCGGTCGGCAGTGCGATCGAGGTGTTCAGCGCCGTCACCAGGGACTGTTCGACCGCCAGGCGCGCTTCCTCGCCCGCCTGCTCCGGCGGGGCGAGACGCAACGCGACGGGTGCGAGCCCGGGACCCGTCGTCAGTCCGGCCTTCGTCCCGGCCATCGCCGGCAGTTGTCCGTTGAGGGACGCATCCGGCGAGGTCACGGTGCCCAGCTCGAGTTCCACCTCCGACCTGTCGGTGCAGGAGAACCGCGCGGTCAGCGGTGTCTCGACGGTCTCGGCGTCCGCCGACCCCGGCGAGGCGACCTCGGAGGTCGTCACCAAGGTCACCGACTGTGTGGAGGAGGTGTCAGGAGCGGGGGAGGCGACCCGGCGCTCGCCTTCACCTGCGTCGACCAGCGTGACCGTGGCCGGCGAGATCGGCACCGGCGCCGCTCCGGCTGCCCGGGAGGGTGATTCGTTCACACAGCCGGCCGAGGTCGCCGAACCTGTGCCGGTGTCGTCGTCGGAGTCCGACGAGCACCCCGCGACCAGCACGGACACCGCCGTGACGACTGCGCACGCGGAGACAACGGACCGGAACAAACGACGATGCGAGGACACGGGTAGCCAGCGTATTCGACCGGTCGTGGACAATGAGGCTGTGGATGACCAACCCCTGACGGATTCCGGCAACGCGGATCCGCGCGGCGCCCGCTCTCCGGACGCCGACCGCGATCAGGTCCGATCGGACGACGCGACCCCCGGACGACGCTTCTCCAAGGTGACCGCAGCGCTCCTCGGCGTCGCGCTCGTCGTCATCGGGCTCGATCTGCTGACCAAGACCATCGCCGTCGCCACCCTCGATCCGCAGCGCCCGATCGAGATCATCGGCGACGTCGTCACGCTGCGACTCGTGCGCAACAGCGGCGCCGCCTTCTCGCTGGCCTCGGGATACACCTGGGTCCTGACCGTCATCGCACTGATCGTCGTGGCCGTCATCATCCGCTACAGCAGTCGACTGAACTCGTGGGGATGGGCGATCGGTCTCGCGCTCGTGCTCGGCGGCGCGATCGGCAACCTCATCGACCGCATCTTCCGCGCACCGGAGCCGCTTCAGGGCCACGTCGTCGACTTCGTCTCGGTGGGCTGGTGGCCGGTCTTCAACGTGGCCGACTCCGCCGTGGTCTGCGGGGCGATCCTGCTGGTGGCCCTGTCGGCCCTGGGCTTCGACTACGACGGCAGCCGCACCGGGTGGGCGGCCCGGCGTGACCGGCATCCCGACGACACCGGCAGCACCGACAAGACCGACGGCAACGAGGACGGGGGCAGTACCCATGCGTGAATCACGCGTCGTACCGGTACCCGACGGACTCGACGGCATGCGCGTCGACGCGGGCGTCTCCCGCATGCTGGGACTGTCGCGCAACGTCGTGGCCACCCTGGCCGAGGACGGCGACGTCCTCGTCGACGGGATCGTCGTCGGCAAGTCACACAAGCTCGCCGCGGGCACCCTGCTGCACGTCACGCTGCCCGAACCCGAGGAACCGCTGCGGGTCGAGCCGACGCCGGTGGAGGACCTCGAGGTGATCTACCACGATTCCGACATCGTGGTCGTCGACAAGCCGGTCGGAGTGGCCGCGCATCCATCGCTCGGCTGGAGTGGTCCCACCGTGATCGGCGCGCTGGCCGCCGCCGGGTTCCGGATCTCGACCTCCGGCGCGCACGAGCGGCAGGGGATCGTCCACCGCCTCGACGTCGGAACCTCCGGCGTCATGGTGGTCGCCGTCTCCGAACGCGCCTACACGCTGCTCAAGCGGGCGTTCAAGCAGCGGACCGTTTACAAGGGCTACCACGCCCTCGTCCAAGGACATCTCGACCCGCCGTCGGGCACCATCGACGCGCCGATCGGCCGGCATCGGGGCAACGACTGGAAGTTCGCCGTGACCGCGAACGGCAAGCCGAGCATCACCCACTACGACACCCTCGAGATGTTCGCGGCGGCGTCGTTGCTCGACGTCCACCTCGAAACCGGCCGTACGCATCAGATCCGCGTCCACTTCGCGGCGCTGCACCATCCGTGCTGCGGCGACCCGACCTACGGTGCGGACCCGGTCCTGGCCCGCAGGCTCGGTCTCGAACGACAGTGGCTGCATGCGCGGACGCTGCGTTTCGCGCATCCCGCGGACGGTCGCACGGTCGAGTTCACCTCGGACTATCCAGAGGACCTCCAGCACGCACTCGACGTCCTGCGCGCCACCTGAGCATCGGGTCGGGCCTCGCCGGAGGCGTTGCATTCGTTCGGCCGTCAACCGGCGACATCGTCGGTGAACTCGCCTAGATTGAGAGAGTGTTCGAGCCTGGAACGGTGATCGCCGGGTACCGCGTCGAGCGACTCCTCGGCAGCGGCGGCATGGGCGCTGTCTTCCTCGCCCGGCACCCGGAGCTCCCCAGGTATGACGCACTGAAGGTGCTGAAGGACTCGGCAGGCTTGACCGACAACAACTTCCGGCGCCGATTCCTCCGCGAGGCCGAGGTCGCGGCCACCCTGGACCACCCGAACATCGTGACCGTCTTCAATCGCGGCCGGGCGACGGTCCCCACCGCGTCCGAGACCGGTCGGTCGGATGTGCTGTGGATCGCGATGCAGTACGTGCCGGGCACCGACTGTGCCCGTGAGCTCGCCGACATCGGGAGATTCACACCGTCGCGGGTCGCGCACATCGCGTCGCAGGTCGCCCGCGGCATCGACCACGCCAACCGCCGGGGTCTCACCCACCGCGACGTCAAACCCGGGAACATCCTGCTCGCCGAGGTCGACGAGGACTCGACGGTCGAGGAACAGCGGGTGTTGCTCACCGACTTCGGCGTCGCCAAGATCTCCGACGAGACCGAGGCCCTCACCTCGGTCGGCACCGTGCTGGCCACCCTGTCCTACGCCTCACCGGAACAGCTGATGGGACGGACGCTGGACGGTCGTAGCGATCAGTACTCGCTGGCGGCCTCGACCTTCCACCTGCTCACCGGCCGGGTGCCGTTCGACGACCGCGACACCGGCGCGGTCATCGGCGCACACCTCAAGGACCCGGTGCCGCGGGCATCCGAACTCGTCGCCGGGTTGCCCACCGGGGTCGACGCGGTGATCACCAGGGCGATGGCGAAGACACCCGAGGAGCGGTTCGCGAACTGCCGCGAGTTCGCCGACGCACTGACGGCGAGTCTCCGGCACGTGCCTCGACCGTCGGTTCCCGACGCCGAGGCCGTCACCGTGCGCGGACTCTCGCCGCGCCCGGCCGGCGGGAACCATCAGGCCTCGCGAAACCAACCCGGGCCGATGCCGGCCACACGTCGCGCGGTTCCGCCGCCGGCGCCGGGACGTCCGTACCGCGGCGGACCTCCGCCCGCCCCGCCCGGCGGGGAGGCGACGCGGCGGGCCGCACCCCGGCCGAACCCGGATCGGCGTGCCGGTGAACGCCCGTCCGGGGACAGGCAGCCGCGAGACCGGCCGGCACCACCGCGTCCGGCCACCGGAGCCGATCCCGCCGTGTGGCAGCACCCACCGTCCGGTCCGCACCGCCAGACCAACGACCATCTCCGCGCCGCGGGGTCGGGACCGATGGGACGGCCGCCGGGTGGTGCACCGTTCCCAGGCGGGCCGATGTCGTCCGGCGGTCCGCGTCCGTCGTCGAGCCCGAACCGCCTGCCCCTGGTGCTGGCAGGGGTGGCGGCCGTGCTGCTGATCCTGATCGTCGTCGTGTTTCTCGTTGCGCTGTAGCCCGACGTGGATCGGGGTGTGCGCGAGGCGGCCATGCTGTCACAGCTGTCCCATTCGTCACCGCCCGGAGTGCCTCCCAGGAGGTGTCGGTGGGCGCGCCTAGAGTAGACCCGGACTCGGCGACCGGCGGCACGAGATCAGCGTGCGCATGATCCCCGCGAGACAGCAACCAGCGAGCACAGAAGAGGCACAGTGACGGACTCGTTTGTTCACCTGCACAACCACACCGAGTACTCGATGCTCGACGGTGCGGCCAAGGTGTCACCGTTGTTCGCCGAGGCCAAGCGGCTGGGCATGACCGCCATCGGCATGACCGACCACGGAAACATGTTCGGCGCCAGCGAGTTCTACAACACCGCGATCAAGAACGACATCAAGCCGATCATCGGCATCGAGGCCTACATCGCGCCGGGTTCGAGGTTCGACACCAAACGCGTCCAGTGGGGCACGCGTGAGCAGAAGAGCGACGACGTCTCCGGTTCGGGCGCGTACACGCACATGACGATGGTCGCGGAGAACGCGACCGGCCTGCGCAACCTGTTCAAGCTGTCCTCGCTCGCCTCCATCGAGGGTCAGCTCGGCAAGTGGGCGCGTATGGACGCCGACGTGATCGCCCAGTACGCCGAGGGCATCATCGCGACCACCGGCTGCCCGTCCGGTGAGGTGCAGACCCGTCTGCGTCTGGGGCATGACCGTGAAGCCCTCGAAGCCGCGGCGAAGTGGCAGGAGATCTTCGGCAAGGAGAACTTCTATCTCGAGCTGATGGAGCACGGACTCGAGATCGAGCGCCGCGTGCGCGACGGTCTCCTCGACATCGGCCGCAAGCTCGGCATCAAGCCGATCGTCACCAACGACTGCCACTACGTCACCAAGGAACACGCCGCCGCCCACGAGGCGCTGCTGTGCGTGCAGACCGGCAAGACGCTGTCCGACCCGACCCGCTTCAAGTTCGACGGCGACGGCTACTACCTGAAGTCGGCCGCGGAGATGCGCGAGCAGTGGGACTCGGTGGTCCCGGGCGCCTGCGACAACACGCTCGAGATCGGTGAGCGCGTCGAGTCCTACAAAGATGTCTTCACCCACCGCGACCGCATGCCGGTCTTCCCGGTGCCCGACGGCGAGACCCAGCAGACCTTCTTGCGCAAGGAGGTCGCGAAGGGACTCCAGGAGCGTCGTTTCGCCGGTACCGAGGTGCCGCAGGAATACCTCGACCGGGCCAACTACGAGCTCGACGTCATCATCCAGATGGGCTTCCCCGCCTACTTCCTCGTGGTCGGCGACCTGATCCGCCACGCCCTCGAGGTCGGCATCCGAGTCGGCCCGGGCCGCGGTTCGGCGGCCGGCTCGCTGGTCGCCTGGGCGCTGGGTATCACCAACATCGACCCGATCCCGCACGGACTGCTGTTCGAGCGATTCCTCAACCCCGAACGCGTGTCGATGCCCGATATCGACATCGACTTCGACGACCGTCGTCGAGGCGAGATGGTGCGCTACGCGACGGAGCGATGGGGAAGCGACAAGGTCGCCCAGGTCATCACCTTCGGAACGATCAAGACGAAGGCCGCGATCAAGGACTCCGCGCGAGTCCAGTTCGGCCAGCCGGGGTTCGCGATCGCCGACCGCATCACCAAGGCGCTGCCGCCGCCCATCATGGCCAAGGACATCCCGGTCTGGGGCATCACCAACCCCGAACACGAGCGCTACGGCGAGGCCGCCGAGGTCCGCACGCTCATCGAGACCGACCCGGACGTCAAGAAGATCTACGACACCGCGCTCGGCCTCGAGGGCCTGATCCGCAATGCGGGCGTGCACGCCTGTGCGGTGATCATGTCCTCGGAGCCGCTGACCGACGCGATCCCGGTGTGGAAGCGCGCCCAGGACGGCGCGATCATCACCGGCTGGGACTACCCGTCGTGTGAGGCCATCGGACTGCTGAAGATGGACTTCCTGGGTCTGCGCAACCTCACCGTCATCGGTGACGCCCTGGAGAACATCAAACTCAACCGCGGGATCGACCTCGACCTCGACTCGTTGCCGCTCGAGGACGAGAAGACCTACGAACTGCTCGCCCGCGGTGACACGCTCGGCGTGTTCCAGCTCGACGGCGCGGCCATGCGCGAACTCCTGAAGATGATGCAGCCGACCGGGTTCGAGGACATCGTGGCCGTCCTCGCGCTGTACCGGCCCGGTCCGATGGGTGTGAACGCACACACCGACTACGCCAAGCGCAAGAACGGTCTCCAGGAGATCCGGCCGATCCACCCGGAGCTCGAGGAACCGCTCAAGGAGATCCTCTCCGAGACCTACGGTCTGATCGTCTACCAAGAGCAGATCATGCAGATCGCGCAGAAGGTCGCCGGCTACTCGCTCGGACAGGCAGACCTGCTCCGTCGCGCGATGGGCAAGAAGAAGAAGGAGATCCTCGACGAGGCCTACGACGGCTTCGCGGAGGGCATGCGCAACAACGGATTCTCGCAGGCGGCGATCACCGCGCTGTGGGACACGGTGTTGCCGTTCGCCGGTTACGCGTTCAACAAGTCGCACGCCGCCGGCTACGGCCTCGTCTCGTTCTGGACCGCCTACCTCAAGGCGAACTATCCCGCCGAGTACATGGCCGGTCTGCTCACCTCCGTCGGCGACGACAAGGACAAGGCGGCCATCTACCTCGCCGACTGCCGCAAGCTGGGCATCACGGTTCTGCCGCCGGACGTCAACGAGTCGCAGCGCAACTTCGCGGCCGTCGGCGCCGACATCCGCTTCGGTCTCGCCGCGATCCGCAACGTCGGTTCGGGCGTGGTCGGCTCGATCATCAACGCCCGTGAGGAGAAGGGGAAGTTCACCAGCTTCTCCGACTACCTCGGCAAGATCGACGTCACCGCCTGCAACAAGAAGGTGACGGAATCGCTGATCAAGGCCGGCGCGTTCGACTCGCTCGGCCACCCGCGCAAGGGGCTGTTCCTCGTGCACGCCGAGGCCGTCGAATCGGTCATCGGCACCAAGAAGGCCGAGGCGATCGGTCAGTTCGACCTGTTCGGCGGAGGGGACGACGCCGCGGATCCCGGACTGGCCGAGGTCTTCGCGGTCAAGGTGCCCGAGGAGGAGTGGGACACCAAGCACAAGCTCGCGATCGAGCGGGAGATGCTGGGTCTCTACGTCTCCGGGCACCCGCTGGCCGGCGTCGAACACGCCATCGCCGCGCACACCGACACCTCGATCACGTCGCTGCTGGAAGGCAATATCTCCGACGGTGCCCAGATCACCATCGGCGGCATCATCTCGTCGGTGACGCGCCGGGTGAACAAGAAGGGGGAGCCGTGGGCCGCGGTCACCCTCGAGGACATGGTCGGTGGCGTCGAGGTCTACTTCTTCCCCCGCGCGTACGTGGCGTACGGGATGGACATCGTGGCCGACAACATCGTGCTGATCAAGGCCCGGGTCAACCTGCGCGAGGACAGCATGATGATCAGCGCCAACGACCTGGCCGTTCCCGATCTGGAGACCGCGGGAGCCACCAAACCGGTCGCACTGACACTGTCCGCCCGACTCTGCACCCCTGATCGGGTTCAGGCGCTCAAGCAGGTACTCACGCGCCATCCGGGGATGGCGGACGTGCATGTGACGCTCGTCAGCGACAAACGCCAGACGCAGCTCAAGCTGACCGAGTCCCTACGTGTGGCGCCGAGTTCGGCCTTGATGGGCGACCTGAAAGCGCTGCTGGGACCGAGCTGCCTGGGCTGACTTCCTGCTGGTGGTGGGTTTCGACGCGACGCCTCGCTTCGCTCGGTGTCGGCTCAACCGGCGTGGGCTGACTTCCTGCTGGTTGAGCCGGTAGCGAGCGAAGCGAGCCACCGCGTCGAAACCTCGTGTGTTGGCTGGTTGAGTCGGTGGGGTGGCGCGTTGGGTGGGTTTCGACGCGACGCCTCGCTTCGCTCGGTGTCGGCTCAACCGGCGTGGGGTGTTCCTGCTGGTTGAGCCGGTAGCGAGCGTCGAAACCCCGGTGTTCCTGCTGGTTGAGTCGGTGGGGTGGCGCGTTGGGTGGGTTTCGACGCGACGCCTCGCTTCACTCGGTGTCGGCTCAACCTGCGTGGGGTGTTCCTGCTGGTTGAGCCGGTAGCGAGCGGAGCGAGCCACCGCGTCGAAACCGCCCGATCAGAACACCGACAGGGTCCCCGTCACCAGGTTTTCGGTCCACCGAACATTTCTCTTCGCTATGGCGCTATACTCGACGCCACGTCCAGTAGCGCCCGGCCGCAGAGGGGAGTGTTCGCAGATGACCACGATGATCGGCATCAACGTGCACCGTCCGCACCGGCGCGCGCCGCGCACGATCGACGTCTTCGGCGTCGAGTGGCCCGCCCACAAGGCTCACGCCGTACTCGCCGGCATCGCCACCGCCGTCGTGGCCCTGCTGATCCTCGGATCGTTACAGGCCACTGCGTGGGTGACGGCGGTGGCCGTCCTCGCGGTGTGGTGGGGCGAGCGCTACCTGGCGGGGAATGCGGCGGTCGCGCCCCGATCGAATCCGCCCGGGATCTCGTAGATCCGTCCGTCGAATCCGGCCCGGTACAGGCGCCCGGCGGAGAACCCGCGGTCGCCGCGACCGTACGAGAGAACGCTCGAGGTCGACAGGCCGGTCGCCAGCACGCAGTAACGACCGGGAGAGGTGATCCGGACGATCTCGCCGGTCGCGTTGAACGGCACGACCGGCCGGTCCCGGGAATCGAGGGTCAGCCCATCGGGAGTCGACAGTGTACCGACGCCGAGCAGACTCTGCACGTTCCGCGGATCGGCGGTGGAGATCCGGCTGACGCCCGGGTTCACGAATGTCCGCGAAACGTAGAGCCAACGGTCGTCGCGGCTCAGGACCGCGCCGTTGGCGCTCGGCAGGGCACCCCACGCGGCGTTCACGGCACCGCCGGGTGAGACGCGTCCGATGAGGTTGCCGAAATCATTGGTGGCGTAGACGTTTCCACGCGCGGACACATCCATCCCGTTCGCCGCGGACAGGCCGGTCACCCACGGACGGAATGCGCGGGTGTTGACGTCCAGACGGCCGATGGACGCGTGCCGAAGCGCATCGCCGACGAACACGCGGGGATCGGAGCCGTACCCGACGAGCAGGGTTCCGTCGGGTGTCCAGGCGAGTGCACCCGCCCCGCTCCCACCGGGCACCCGGGCGATCGGCACCGCCGGTGCACCCGGCCCGGACAGCCGATACACGCGCCCCGAGACGAGATCGGTGGTGTAGAGGCGTCCACCGGCGTCGACCGTCAGGCCTTCGAGCGCGGCACCCGGCACGACGCCGACGAGCCGTGCGGGAGCGGCTCCCGGACAGAGCGGCGCGGCCGAGGCGGGGGCGGGGCCGACGGCGGTGGCGAGACCGAGCGCCACGGCGGCCGCCGACGCGCCGGCGGCGATCCGGGTGAGGCGAGACGTGCGCCGGCGACGGCGCCGGGATGGGTGGCGAGATGTCATGATTGCTCCCTGGTCAGGTGGCGGGTCGTGCTGCTGCCGTGATCTCGCCCGGTCTTGCGCAGAGGTGCGGGGCGACGAGTGGCTTCGCGGGTATACCCACCCGTCCGTCAGGGCAACCCCGGCACACACTCGCCGTGTCGGAATCGGTGCACCCGGACGGTCCGAACGATCCCGCGCAGTGAGAACATGGCAGTCGTGAGTACGCACCACGTCCCCGTTCACCAGCACGGTCCGGCACTGACCCTCGACGCCATCGAGTCGGCGTCGACGCGAATCGCCGACGCGGTGGCGCGTACCCCGCTCGAGGCCTGCCCGCGACTGTCGACGTCGGGCGCGCAGATCTACCTCAAGCGCGAGGACCTTCAGACCGTCCGTTCCTACAAGATCCGCGGCGCCTACAACGTGATGGCGCAGCTCTCGGCCGACGAACTGTCCCGAGGTGTGGTCGCGGCCAGTGCCGGAAACCACGCGCAGGGAGTCGCATTCGCGTGCCGGAGTATGAAGGTGCCGGGACGGATCTACGTCCCGACCACCACCCCGAAACAGAAGCGCGACCGGATCGCCTGGCACGGCGGGGAATTCGTCGAGCTGAAAGCGATCGGGGACACCTATGATGCGGCCGCTGCCGCTGCACAGGCCGATGTGATGCGCACCGGGTCCGCGTGGATCCATGCCTTCGACGACCCGCGGACCGCGGCCGGTCAGGGAACCATCGCACGCGAGATCGTCGAGCAGCTGGGCCGGATGCCCGACGTCGTCGTCGCACCGGTCGGCGGCGGCGGCTGCCTGGCCGGCATGGCGACCTACCTGCGTGGGCTCTCCGACGAGGTGGCGATCGTCGGCGTCGAACCGACCGGCGCCGTGTCACTGAGCGCGGCGCTGGTCAACGGCGGGCCGGTCACCCTCGACGACATCGACCCCTTCGTCGACGGCGCGGCGGTGAAGCGGATCGGCACCATCGGACACCGGGTGATGTCCGAGCTCGGCGCGAGCGTCAGCGATCACCCGATCCTGGCGAGCATCTCGGCGAACCCGGCCGCCCGGGTCATCCCCGACGGCCCGGTGTCGCCGACCCCGGGCTCCGCCCACATCACACATGTGGACGAGGGTGCCATCTGCTCGGCGATGCTGGAGCTGTACCAGAACGAGGGCATCATCGCCGAGCCCGCGGGAGCGCTGGCGGTCGCTGCACTCGACAAGCTGCGGCTTCCCGCCGACGCGGTCGTCGTATGTCTGGTGTCCGGCGGCAACAACGACGTGTCCCGCTACGGCGAGATCATCGAACGCTCGCTGGTGCACCGGGGCCTCAAGCACTACTTCCTGGTCGACTTCCCGCAGGAGCCGGGTGCACTGCGCCGTTTCCTCGACGAGGTCCTGGGACCGGATGACGACATCACGCTGTTCGAGTACGTCAAGCGCAACAACCGCGAGACCGGTGCCGCACTGGTCGGTGTCGAACTCGGCACCCCGGATGACCTGGGCGATCTGATGGACCGGATGTCGCGCTCCCGCCTGCATTGCGAGCGCCTCGAGCCGGGGTCGCCGGCCTATGAGTACCTGACCTGATCGTTTTATGTCCCGCACCTGCGCCCGGCGCGGCTTCGGGCTATGAATCGCGTCGTACGCCGACGATCACGTTGTGTCCGGGTGACACTCCGTCGTCCGGTTGCTCCCAGGCCAGCCGGACGTCGAGCGGCCAGGGGAGTGTCACGGGCGCGTCGCCGGGGACGCACACCACCGACCAGTCGCCGCGATGCATCGCGAACCACCCTGCCGCCTCGTCGAATTCGGCGTCGACCGAGGCGAATGCCGGATCATGGAGGGCCGGTTCGGCTTTCCGCAGTGCGATCAGTGACCGGTAGAAGTCGAGCACCCGCACGTGGTCGGTACGGGTGAGCTCCGACCAGTCCAATTTCGACCGTTCGAAGGTCTCCGGGTCCTGCGGGTCGGGCACGTCCTCACTGTCCCACCCGTGTTCGGCGAACTCCGCCTTCCGGCCCTGCGCGGTCGCCCGGCCCAGCTCCGGTTCGGGGTGCGAGGTGAAGAACTGGAAAGGCGTTGCCGCGCCCCATTCCTCGCCCATGAACAGCATCGGGGTGTAGGGGGACAACAGGACCAGGGCGGCCTTGATGGCGAGTTGCCCGCCGTCCAGGTAGGCACTCGGCCGGTCACCGATCGCCCGGTTGCCCACCTGGTCGTGGGTGCACGTGTAGGCCAGCAACGACGACGCGGGCACGAGGTCGGTCGGGATCGGCCGGCCGTGGCAGCGGCGCCGGAACGACGAGTAGGTGCCGTCGTGGAAGAACCCACCGGTCAGGACCTTCGCGAGGCAGCCGAAGCTGCCGAAATCGGCGTAGTAGCCCTGTCGCTCGCCGGAGACGAGCGTGTGGACGGCGTGGTGGATGTCGTCGTCCCACTGGGCCGCCAGCCCGAGACCGCCGCGAGATCGCGGCATGATCATCCGGGGGTCGTTGAGATCGCTCTCCGCGATGAGTGACAGCGGGCGCCCGAGCTCGGCCGAGAGGGCGTCGGTCGCCGCGGCGAGTTCTTCGAGGATGTGGACCGCACGATGGTCGGCGAGGGCGTGGACGGCGTCGAGACGCAGTCCGTCGATGTGGAATTCGGTGAACCAGCGTAGGGCGGTGCCGGCGATGAAAGCGCGCACCTCGTCGGAATCGGGTCCCGACAGGTTCACCGACGACCCCCACGACGTCGTGCCCTCACTGAGATACGGTCCGAAGTCCGGCAGATAGTTGCCGGACGGTCCCAGGTGGTTGTAGACGACGTCGAGGACGACGCCGAGTCCCTTGGCGTGACAGGCGTCGACGAAGCGGGCGAGTGCGGCCGGGCCGCCGTAGGTCTCGTGCACCGCGTACCAGCCGACGCCGTCGTACCCCCAGTTGTGGGTGCCGTTGAATGCGTTCACCGGCATCAGCTCGACCAGATCGACGCCGAGGGTGACGAGGTGGTCGAGCCGTTCGATCGCGGAGTCGAGAGTGCCTGCGGGGGTGAAGTTCCCGAGGTGCAGTTCGTAGATCACGGCCCCGTGCGCGTCGCGGCCGGCCCAGTCGTCGTCGGTCCACCGGCTCTCGTCGACGCCGAAGAGTGCGGACAATTCGTGGACCCCGTCGGGCTGGCGGACGGAACGCGGGTCGGGCCGGGCCGGGCCGTCATCCAGCGAGAACCCGTAGCGCAGGTCCGGGCCGGTCTCGATCGCGTTGTCCGACGGGACCTGCCACCACCCGCCGGCGCCGGCGGACATCGGCACCGACCGGGTGGGGGAGCCGGGACCGCCGGATCGTACGACGAGGTCCACCTTCCCGGCCTCGGGCGCCCACACCCGGATCTCGTTCACCGAGCGTGGCGGGTGGTAAGGGCCCACATTGGAACGAAGTGGTAGGTATTGTTCCCGTTGGTCGACTGACCAAGTTTTGGTGCTCTGGTCATCAGTCGCGGACGTCGTCGGGGAATTCCTCACATCATGCAAGGTATGTCGGGGCTCTCGAAGGCGCATCGCGCGATACTGTGAGGCCGATCACAATCGCCGGACGAAAGCGGGGTATATTACGGCGACGCTCATGTCCAAGGGGGCACCTCGAGCAGATCAGCCGAGCCGATGCGCACGAGTTGGCGCATCACGTGCTCGGCGACCTGACGGCCGGTGAACGGGTGAGCCGAGACGCAAGGGTAGGGATTGAGCACAGACGCAGTCACCTCGGACGACGAGGAGGTCGGTCGGAAGAGACCGAATGCGGTTCGGGCGTGGTTCGACAAGCATGTCGTCGCGTCCTTCGACACCTTCGGACGCCAGCTGGGCATGTTCGTCGAGGTGTTCCGCACGCTCTTCGTCGACCTCGCCAAGCGGCGGTTCCCGTTCGGTGAGTTCATCCGCCAGTGCGCTTTCATGGCGACCACGTCGGTGTTCCCGACCCTCCTCGTCGCCATCCCGATCGGCGTCATCGTCTCGATCCAGGTGTCCAACATCGCCGGCCAGGTCGGCGCCACGTCGTTCTCCGGTGCCGCCACCGGTCTCGGCGTGATCCGGCAGGGCGCACCCCTGGTCACCTCGTTGCTCCTCGCGGGCGCGGTCGGCTCGGCCATCGCCGCCGATCTGGGTTCGCGCACCATCCGCGACGAGATCGACGCCATGAAGGTGATGGGCGTCAACCCCATCGAGCGGCTGATCTCGCCGCGACTCCTCGCCACCATGGTGGTCAGCTTCCTGCTCTGCGGCTTCGTGTGCTTCGTCGGTTTCATCACCGGCTACGTCTTCAACGTGTACTTCCAGGGCGGTACGCCAGGCAGTTACACGGGCACTTTCGCATCGTTCGCGACGACCGCGGACCTGATGTTCGCGTTGGCGAAAGCGGTCATATTCGGCGCGATCGTGGCGATCGTCGCCTGCGATCGCGGCCTCTCGACGAAGGGCGGTCCCGCCGGTGTCGCGAACTCGGTGAATGCTGCGGTGGTCAACTCGGTTCTGCTCCTGTTCACCGTGAACGTGATCCTCACGCAGTTGTTCGCGATCCTCTTCCCGTCGAAGGTGGTGTGAGATGACCGCGTCACGGTATGTGCCACCCGCGCTCAGGCCCGTGGAGGCCGCCAAAGCCGTCTATCGGGGGCCGCGCGACGCGCTCGCGGCGATGGGTCACCTCATCACCTTCCTGGTCCGGTCCATCGGTGCCATCCCGCTGGCCTTCCGGCACTACAGCAAAGAGGTCTGGCGGCTGCTCGCCGACGTCGCGTGGGGCAACGGCGCGATCGTCGTGGGCGGCGGCACGGTCGGTGTCATGGTGATCCTCGGGATCATGGGCGGTGCGACCGTGGGGATCGAGGGCTACACCGCGCTGAACCTGCTCGGCATGTCGCCGGTGACCGGCGGACTGTCGGCGTTCGCGACGACGCGTGAGATCGCCCCGCTCCTCGCGGCCACGGCGTTCACCGCGCAGTCGGGCTGCCGCTTCACCGCACAGCTCGGTTCGATGCGCATCGCCGAGGAGATCGACGCCCTCGAGGCGATCGCGATCCGGCCGCTGCCGTACCTGGTCACCACCCGCATGCTGGCCGCGGTGCTCGCGATCATCCCGCTGTACTCGGTGTCGCTGGCCGCCAACTACCTTGCGTGCCAGTTCATGTTCATGGTCCAGAGCGGCCAGGGCGAGGGCACCTACCTGTACTACTTCAACCAGTTCATCGTGTCGTGGGACATGGTGTTCTCGTTCATCAAGGTGATCGTCTTCGTGCTGCTGACGACGTTCATCCAGTGCTACTACGGATACTTCGCCTCTGGGGGGCCCGAAGGTGTGGGAGTTGCTGCCGGACATGCCATCCGACTCGCGATCATCGTCATCGTGTTCGCGAATCTGATCATGACCCTCGTGTTCTGGGGCACCTCGCCCGGAATCAAGATCTCGGGCTGAGGGGGAGCCGGTGAACATCGCGACCGATGGGCGCAACCCATCGCTGCTGCAGTACGTGCTGCGGGGCGTCGCCTTCCTGCTGGTCCTGCTGGTGATCTTCGTGCTGCTGTTCATGCGGTACCAGGGCACATTCAGCAAGACGGTGGCCGTGACCGCCGACCTCGTCGATGTCGGTGACGGTCTGACGTCGGGTGCCGACGTCCGGTACAACGGGCTCATCGTCGGCTCGGTGAAGTCGATCTCGGTCGCCGACACCGGCGAGACCGACGCGACGAAGGTGATCAAGAAGGTCGAGATCGACATCGTGCCCGCGCAGGCCGAGGGCATCCCGGCATCGGTGACCGCGCGGACCGTGCCGTCGAACCTGTTCGGCGTCAACTCGGTCGAACTGGTGCGGCCCGCCGAACCGGGCACCGAGCGGCTGTCGTCGGGCGATTCCGTCCCCGCCGACAAGTCTCTCGAGACGATCAAACTGCAGGACGCGCAGAACGAGTTGAGTGCCATCCTCGACGCGGTGCCGCCGGAGGAACTCGCCCAGGTGCTCGGTGTCATCGCCGACGCCCTCAAGGGCGGCGGTTCGGTGTTCGGTTCGTTCGTCGGCGTGCTGCGCAACTACTTCGACTCGATCAACGCGCAGTTCCCGCCGGGTGCACCCCCGGGGTTCGACAACTTCGACGCCGCGATCAGCGGCCTCGCGGAGTCCGCGCCGGAACTGCTCGACACCCTGGGGCGCAGCGTGATACCGGCGGTGACGCTCGCCGAGAAGCAGCGCGACCTCGCAGCACTGCTCTCCGGCAGCCAGGGACTGCTCGACCAGACGCAGCTGATGTTCGCCCGCAACGGAAACGGCGGTCAGCGACTCGTCACCGACCTCAACCGCATGCTCGGTGCCACCGTCCTCGAACCGAACTCGCTGCCGCAGGCGGTCATCGCGCTCAACAACCTGGCCGCCCGGGTGCTCACGGTCTTCACCGGGACCAACGGACACGTCAAGCTCAACCTCGGTGTGAGCTTCGGTGCGTTCGTGCGCTACACCCGGCAGAACTGCCCGGTCTACAACGGCGGCCCGTACGGGACCTTGCGCGGCCCGGGATGTGTCGGGCCGGGAACCGGTACCGGACCGACGATGTCGGGTCCGCTGCAGATCTACCCGTCCGACGGCATGCGCAAGAACCGGCCGGTGGGCATGGTGACCACCGACTCCGACAACAAGACCCTCGGTGCGGTGCTGCGCCGGGAGCCGTCGGCCGCCGACACGGTCATGCTCGGACCGCTGGTCCAGTCGATCGACGCGCGTGATGCTGCCACCGACCACGGAGGGGGACGATGAGCGCGGCCTCGGATTCGATCCGAAAACCGTTGATCGGCTTCCCGATCTTCGCCATCGCCGCGTTGCTCGTGTCGTATGTGATCTTCTCGACCCTGGAACGATCGGTGTCGGGATCGACGAACAAGTACACGACGTTCTTCACCGACGCCTCGGGTCTCTCCAGCGGCGACGACGTCCGGATGGCCGGTGTCCGCGTCGGCCGCGTCGACAAGATCGAACTCGACAACGGCCGCGCCCGAGTCGAATTCGAGGTGCAGAACGACCAGCAGGTCTACACCAACACCCGTGCCGCGATCCGCTACCAGAACCTCATCGGTCAGCGGTACCTCAACCTGACGCTGGTGGAGGGCCGGGACAGCAAGCCGTTGTCGCCCGGGTCGACACTGGAGTTGCCGTCCGAGGACTCCTTCGACGTCACCAAGCTGCTCGCCGGGTTCCAGCCGGTGTTCGAGACACTCGACGCCGAGCAGGTCAACGCACTCTCGCAGGGTCTTCTCGAGGCCTTCCAGGGCAATTCGGTCTCGCTGAGCTACACGGTCGCCGAGGTGGGCAGGCTCGCCGAGGACACCGCCAACCGCGACATCGTGATCGGCGCGATCATCAACAACCTGAGCACCGTGATGCGTGACCTGTCCCGCCAGGGCGGTCAGCTCGGCACGGTCATCGGGTCGATGTCCGATCTGATCGCGAACCTCAACTCGAACTCGGCGGCGTTCGGCAGTGCGGTCTCCGACATCGGACGCACCGCAAGCGGTTTCGCCGACGTCCTGAGCCGCAGCCGGGACAGCCTCGCCGCCGCCGCGACCGACGGACGGATCGCCACCAAGACGCTCATCCAGAACGGCTCCAAGCTCGACCGGATGGCCGTCGACGCGCCGGTCTTCCTCGGTCACTTCCCGCTGGTACTCGGAGAGGGTGCGTACCTGAACATCTATGCCTGTGACCTCGACGTCGCGATCGGTGACGTCCTGCTGCCGCCGGGGATCTTCAACAAGATCGGTGGCACGAATCATTCGGTGGTGTGCCGATGAACTGGTTCCGTAAGAACTTCCGCAGCAACACCCGGATCTGGTACGGCGTGATCGGCGCGGTCGTCATCGTCGCCCTCCTGCTGGGCGTGACGGCACTGGCGGGCGCGCATCTCGGCAAGAAGACGCTCACCGCGGACTTCGCCCAGGCCGGCGGAATCCGGCCCGGGGACAAAGTGCGGGTGGCCGGCATCGACGTCGGTGAGGTCACCGAGACCGAACTCGCCGGGAACCACGTCGCGCTGACGATGAAGGTCGACACCGACGTGCGGGTGACGTCGAACGGTATGGCCGAGATCAAGATGTCGACGCTGCTGGGTCAGCGCTACGTCGATGTGTCGCTGGGCGATTCGCCCGAGGAGGCACCCGACGGTCACATCGAGCGGACCGCGGTGCCCTACGACCTCAACCGCACCATCGAGGAGGGGGCGCCGATCCTGACCGGCGTCGACGACAAGACCCTCTCGCAGAGCATCCGCACCCTCAACCGTCAGCTCGCCGGTGTTCCCGCGATCACCGAACCGACATTCGAGGCCCTGACGCAGATGTCCGAGGTGATCACCAACCGCAAGGACCAGATCAACCAGCTGATCGCCGACACCAAGACGATCACCATCATCGTCAACGACAATCAGGCGCAGCTCGCGGTGATCGTCGGCCAGGGTCGCGACCTGACCCAGAAGATCGTGGCCCGTGAGGAATTGATCACCCGCCTGCTCGACGGCATCGCCGAACTGACCGAACAGGCCAGTGCGGTGGCGGGTGAGAACGCCAACCAGTTCGCCCCGATCATGGCGAACCTCAACACGATCACGCAGGGTCTCGAGAAGAACCGCAACAACCTGCGCAAGCTGCTGGAGATCCTGCCCGTGACGGCTCGACTGACCAACAACGTCATCGGCGACGGGCCGTACGTGAACGGCTACCTGCCCTGGGGCATCTTCCCCGACAACTGGTTGTGCCTGGCCCGGGTGGTGGACGGATGCTGAACCCGCAGAGACTGCGTCGTTCGACGCTCCTCGTGTGCGTCTCCCTGCTCGGCATCCTGGGGCTGTCGGGATGTTCGATGATCCCGGGAAGCTGGAAGGCCGCATTCGGGCAGGCGATCGAGGTCACCGCGTACTTCGACAACGTCGCCGGCCTCTACGTCAGCAACGACGTCGCGGTGCTCGGCATGCCGGTCGGTCAGGTGACCGCGGTGGAGCCGCAGGGTGACCGGGTCAAGGTCACCATGACCATCGACAACGACGTGCCGGTGCCCGCCGACGCCACGGCCGCCATCGTCAACACCTCCATCGTGACCACGCGCCACGTCGAGCTCACCCCCGCCTACGAGGGCGGACCCAGGCTGGAGGACGGTTCGGTGCTGAAGGAGACCAAGGCCCCGGTGTCCGTCGGGGAACTGTTCGACGCCATCGACGGTCTCGTCGTGTCCCTGAAGGGCGAGGGCCCGGGCTCCGGCCCGCTCGCGGACATGATCGACATCACCTCGGGGATCGCCACCGGCAACGGCGAGGAGATCCGCGCCGCCCTCGACCAGCTGGGCCAGGCGTCGAACGTGGTGTCGGGCAACAGCGATGCACTCGTCGACATCATCGAGACCATCGAGGGACTCACCACCACGCTGGTGAAGAACTACCCGAAGATGACCGCCTTCTCGAAGTCGGTCAACGAGGTGTCCGAGCTGCTCGGCAGCCAGTCACCCGGTCTCGTCGCCACGCTGCGCAACCTCAACCAGACCCTGCAGAACACCACGGCCTTCCTGCAGAACAACACCAACACGATCTCGGTCTCCTTCGACCGGCTCGCCGCGCTGACCGCGAACCTGAGCGACTACTCACGGCAGGTGGTGGAGACCATCGACGTCGGTCCGCTGCTCTTCCAGAACCTTGGCAACTCGATCTCCGCCGAGCAGGGCACCTGGCGCGCCCAGGTCCTGCTGGACAAGTCGCTCGTCGACAACGAGCTGCTCGCCGAGTTCTGTGAGGCGATCAACCTGCAGAAAGACGGCTGCCGCACCGGCAAGCTGAAGGACTTCGGTCCGGACATGGGCATCTACTCCGCGATGCTGGAGCTGACGAAATGAGAGCGGTGACAAGCGCTTCCCTGGGTCGCACGGTCGCTGAACCGGCACGACGCCGCTCCCGCATGCGACGCGGCGCGGTGACGGCGTTGCTCCTCAGCGCGCTGATGGGGCTCACCGGTTGTGGGGTGCTGCCCGGGCTGACCGTCGAGCAGATCCCGCTGCCGGCCCCCGGTGGCATCGGCGACTCCATCAGGCTGACGGCGAATTTCGACAACGCCCTGAACCTGCCGACGCGCGCGAAGGTGAAGCTCAACGGCACCGACGTGGGGCAGGTCGACACCATCGTCGCCAAGGACTACTCCGCGATCGTCACGATGGACGTCAGCAAGAAGACCAAGCTGCCCGTGGGCACGGGCGCCGAACTCCGACAGGCGACGCCGCTCGGAGACGTGTTCGTGGCCCTGCTGCCGCCGCCCAACGCGCCGAAGGGTTTCATGGTCGACGGGGACACCCTGACCGGACCCACCTCCGCGGCGGCGACGGTCGAGGACCTGCTCATCAGCATGAGCGGTGTGGTGGACAGCGGCTCGCTGAACTCGCTCACGGTCATCCTGACCGAACTGAGTGCCGCGGTCGCGACCAACCCGTCGGACCTCAACGGCGCGATCCGCGGACTGACGACCGGTATTCGCAAGCTCAACCAGAGTTCGGCGCAGGTCGACCGGTCACTGGCGAACACCCGGATCCTGACCGGACAACTGGCCGACGGTCGTGCCCAGATCATGGCGTCGATCAACAAGCTCGGCCCCGCCCTCGAGTCGCTGAACGGTCAGATCGGCTCGATCCTGACCGCGCTGGACAAGACCCAGCAGGTGACCTCGGCGACCAATGACTTCCTGCGTACCGACCAGGACAATTTCGTCGAGATGCTCGGTCATCTGTCGACCGTCCTGGCCGGTCTGCGACAGGCGGCGGGTCCGCTCGGTTCGCTGGCCGACAATCTGCACACGTTGACCCCCAAGTGGATCAAGTCCACACCGGGTAGCGCGGCCGCGGTGTCGTCGAAGGTCTACTGGCTCAACCCGGGCGTCGGGTTCGATTCGGCGAGCAGGCTTCCCGAGCTCGAGGACATCGACTCGGGCTCGGCAGCGCTCCAGCAGACCCTCACCCGGTTGCTGGCCCGACTCACCGGAACCAAGGGGTGCTGCGGATGAGCGGCGTATTCGGTTTCCTGCGTAGAAATTCGGTGCTCGTCGGGAACATCGGGCTCGTGCTGGTCATGGTCGTCGGACTCGGTTACCTGGCGCTCGGCACGTTGCGGTGGGAACCGTTCGCGGACAAGTACAAGCTGACCGTCGAGTTCCCGATCTCCGGTGGTCTGCAGGAGACCTCGGGTGTGACGCTGCGCGGTGCGCGTATCGGCGAGGTCGACACCATCCGCGTGGAACCGGATTCGGTGACGGTGAAGGTGACGGTCGACGACCGGTACAAGATCAACCGCGACAGCACCGTTGCGGCGCTGGGGTTGTCGGCGGCGGGCGAGCAGTACGTCGACTTCCAGCCGACCACCTCCGAGGGGCCGTACCTGAAGGACGGCGACGTGATCAAGGCCGGCCAGACCAAGGTCACCGTGCCGTTCTCCGACCTTCTCGAGTCCTCCCTGGATCTCATCCAGCAGATCGATCCGGCCGAACTCCGCTCGGCGGTGGACAATCTGAAGGTCGCGCTGTATTCCGAGGACGGCTCCAACGATCTGGAAGTGCTGTTCGACTCGGGCGGCACGATCTTCGCGCGGCTGTACACCGCATTGCCCGAGACCACGAGGCTGATCCAGAACGCGGGCACCATCTTCAAGACGACCGCCGACATCCAGCCCGACTTCGGGAACACGGTGTCGTCGCTGAGCGACCTGATCAACAACGCCGCCGCCTCCGACAGGGAACTGCGCACCCTGCTCGATCGCGACCCGTCGCAGATGACCAGCCTCGCCGGTTCGATCAATCAGCTCACCGATCCGGTGACCGACGTGATGAAGCAGTTCCTCGACATCGCCGAGCAGGGCGCGCTGCGAGCACCGGCTCTGGCGACGCTGATGCCGTCGATCCGGGACGCGAGCATCAAGAGCCTCACCATGTTCCACGACGGCGCGTGGTGGACTTTCGGTTCGGTGTATCCGCGGCCGAGCTGCAGCTACCCGGTCACCCCGCGTCGGCCGACCAAGGTCCTCGAGCTGACCATCCCGACCAATCTGTACTGTGTGACCGAGGATCCGAACCAGCAGATCCGTGGCTCGGCCAACGCACCACGACCGCCGGGCGACGACACTGCCGGGCCGCCACCGCGTTACGACCCGAATGCCCGCACAGTGCCGCTCGACAAATGACGCCCAGACAAGTTGCGTGACCTGTAGATGACAGACCGTGAGAAGCCAGATCTCGACAAGAACACCGACGTGACCGCGGACAGCGCCACCGGCGAGGAGAGCGGCACAGACGAACTCGGCGCCGGAGGATCGGGAGCCGAGGAGAAGACGACCGCAGCGCGGCAGGCCACGGACGCTGCCACGACCCCGCGCGGAAAGTCGGCTCGTCGCACCGGTTCCGGAGCGGCGGTCAGCGAGCCCGATCCCGAGCCCGGCCCCGCGGCCGCCGGCAAGAAGGAGTTCTCGCTGACGGTCACCGCGAGCGGGATCAAGCGCGCATTCGGTGCGTTGGCGATCGTCGCGCTGATCGTGGCCGGCGTGTTCCTCGGCTGGCGGACCTACACGCTGCAGAGCGAGGCGAATGCCTTCGCCGACGCAAAGACCGCGTCGGCGGATTTCGTCACCAAGCTGGTGACGACCCTCAACGCAGACAATGCGGGCAACTCCAAGGAACTACTCGGTCCGCTGTCGACCGGTGAGCTGCGTCAGCGTCTCGAGCAGGAGCGCGCGGACACCGAGCAGAACGTCGAGTCGCTCAAGATCGAGGTCTCGTCGAAGATCAGTGTCGTCGCGGTCGAGACCGTGGACACCGACACCGCCAAGACGGTCGTGATGGCGGAGGTGACCGGACGCAGCGTCAAACTGCCCTCCGGGGGAACCAGTCTCATGGTGTTCCGGCTCGATCTGAGCAAGGAGGACGGCACGTGGCTGGTCTCGAAGGTCGACGGTCCGCCCGGTAGCCCGAGCGGTCAGATCGACCCCTCGCAGTCGTTGCCGGGGGCCGGTGGGGCACCCGCACCTGCGCCGAGTCCCGCGCCGGCGCCCGCCCCCGCCGGCTGACCGACCGCGGATTCCGCTCCAGCCGCGCGGGAACTCAGTCCCGGACGAGGATCGCGACCGAATGGTCGGCCCTGGCCATGGCCAGGTCGA
Organism: Gordonia sp. YY1; assembly: GCF_009872315.1. Taxonomy (NCBI): domain Bacteria; kingdom Bacillati; phylum Actinomycetota; class Actinomycetes; order Mycobacteriales; family Gordoniaceae; genus Gordonia; species Gordonia sp. YY1. The sequence continues at coordinate 164,574 of NZ_WXYI01000002.1, forward strand.
CGGTCTCGTCGTAGACCTTCCCGGTGCGGACATCGCGCCAGCGCACCCCCGAGGGCAGTCCGATGACGGTGTCGATCGCCGCCTCGGGGTCGAGGCTGTGCGTGAACCGTGCGGTGATCACGACGACCTCGGCGACCTCGCGGGAACCGCGGGTGAATGCGACGGTGCGGTCGGAGGCCGGACCGTCGGCGGGAAGGCGGTCATAGGTGCTCGTGGCGCCGAACGCGTCCTGGTATCGGGCACGGACACCGAGCGCGGTCCGTACCAGCTCGGCCTTCGGGTGATCCAGGGATCGACCGAAGTCCACGGGCCGCCGGTTGTCGGGGTCGACAAGCGAGTCCTCCCACCACTCGGTGCCCTGATAGATGTCCGGGACGCCGGGACCGAGTAGAGCTATCGCCTTGCGCGCGAGGCTTTCCTGCCGCCAGGCGGATTCGGTCCGGGCGACGAGTTCACTGACCGCGCTCGCGATCGGTTCGGTGGTGACCTGGGTGATCCACCGTTCGATCGCGGCTTCGAAGTCCTCGTCGACCTCGGTCCAGGTGGTACGAAGACCGGCTTCACGGGCAGCCTTGCGGGCGTAATCGACGATGCGGGTACGCAACTCGTCGGTGACCACCCCGTCGGCGGGTTCTGCGCCGGGCCGGGACCCGGCGGCCGGCCACACCCCGAAGATGTTCTGCAGCAGGAAATAGCACGTCAGGTTGTCCGGGACGTCCGTGCCCAGCCAGACGCGTTCGATGAGCAGGGACCACCGCTCGGGCACCTGGGCGAGGAGGGCGATACGAGCGCGGACGTCCTCACCGCGTTTGGTGTCGTGGGTCGACGTCGCGGTCATCGCGAGCGGCCAGCGGCGGGACCGATCGATGTTGTGGTCGTGGAAAGCGTTGAGCGACACCGACGGGTTCGCCGGATCGCCGCCGACCTCCTGCGCCGACACCAGGCGCGCGGTGCGGTAGAAAAGGCTGTCCTCGACGCTCTTCGCGGTCACCGCACCGCAGGTCTGCGCCAGGCGTGAGGTGGCCGCGCCCGGACTGCGTGTCGCCCGCACGATCGTGTCGAGCGCTCGTGTCAGCGAGGGCTTCTCGGTCGCGATCCGTACGGCTGTGATCTCCAGTCGCGGCCGTAGCGACGGATAGTCCGCCCGGTAGACGCCGAGGGAGGCGATCAGCTCGGCGCACGCCTCGGCGATGGCGTCGGCGTCGGCGGCGGGGTCGGAGTGGGTGATCGCGCGGACGAGTCGACGGAGTTCGGTGGGGAAGGATTCGCGCAGAGTCGTCAGCTTGCGCTGGTGTTCCACCGATGCCATCCACTGCGCATCGCCGGTGTCACCGGTGAGGTGCTCGTTGAGTTCGGTGAGCTGGACGACGCCCGACGGGGCGACGAACAGGGCGTCGATGACGCGCATCTGGTCGTAGCCGGTGGTGCCCTCGACGGGGAGCGTCGGTTCGAGGGGTTCGTCCGGAGCGAGGATCTTCTCGATGTAGAGCAGTCGGTCGTCGCCGACATCGGAGCGGAGTCGGTGGAGGTACTGCTGGGGGTCCCAGAGTCCGTCCGGATGGTCGACGCGGACACCGTCGATGAGGTCCTCGGCGAGGAGTTCGCGCAGCCACTCGTGCGTGGCGTCGTAGACCGCGGGGTCCTCCTGCCGAAGGCCCGCGAGCTCGTTGACGGTGAAGAAGCGGCGGTACCCGATCAGGCCGCTGTTCCACGGCACGAGCTTGTAGTGTTGTCGCGCATGGATTTCCGCGGGCGTGCCGTTCTCGGTGCCGGGTGCCACAGGGAAGGCGTGGTCGTAGTAGCGCAGGTTGCCCTGCTCGTCGATCTCGAGCGGACTCAGGTCACCGTCGGCGGCGACGACCGGGAGTGCGATCTTGCCGCCGGCGCCGTTGTCGTCGCTGAGGTCGATGTCGAAGAACGAGGCGTAGGGCGAACGGACGCCGTGACGCAACAGGTCAGCGAACCAGGGGTTGGCGAGCGCATCCGCCACGCCGGTGTGGTTGGGGACGATGTCGATGATGAGGCCGAGGCCGCGGTCGGTTGCGGCCCTGCGGAGCGCACGCAGACCGTCGACACCGCCGAGGAGGTCGGACACGGCCGGCGGCGGGAGCCAGTCGTAGCCGTGGGTCGACCCGGCCGAGGCGGTTCCGATGGGGGAGAGGTAGACGTGACTGACCCCGAGCTCGACGAGATGGTCGAGCGTCTTCGCGACGTCGGCGAACCCGAAGTCGGCGTTGAGTTGGAAGCGGTAGGTGGCCCGAGGCGTCGGACGTGTGCTCATCGTGTCAGGACGTCTTCCGCAGGACGAGCACGGACCGGCCGCCGACCGTCACCGAATCACCGGACGCCGCAGTCAGATCCGAGTCGCCGGCCGGGTGAGTGGTGTCGAGTTCGCCGGACCATTCCAGCCCGTACTGCTCCGGCGGGAGGTGGAAGTCGATGGGCTCGTAGTGGGCGTTGAAGCAGATGAAGAACGAGTCGTCGACGACCCACTCGCCCCGTTCGTCCTTCTCGCCGAGTCCCTTGCCGTTGAGGAACACCGCGAGACTCTTCCCGAATCCGCTGTCCCAGTCCGCACTGGTCATCTCCACGCCGGCGGGGGTGAGCCATGCGATGTCGAGGGCCTGGTCGCCCCACCGGATCGGCTTGCCGCCGAAGAATCGGCGTCGACGGAACACCGGATGTGCGGTGCGCAGGGCGATGGCCTTGCGGGTGAACTCCAGCAGGTCGGCGTTCTCCTCGGCGAGTGACCAGTCCACCCAGGACAATTCGGAGTCCTGGCAGTACACGTTGTTGTTGCCCTGCTGGGTGCGGCCGATCTCGTCGCCGTGGGCCAGCATCGGTGTGCCCTGCGACAAGAACAGGGTCGCCAGGATGTTGCGCTGCTGCCGGGCGCGCAGCGCGTTGATCTCGGGGTCGTCGGTCGGACCCTCGACGCCGCAGTTCCAGGACCGGTTGTGGCTTTCGCCGTCGCGGTTGTCCTCGCCGTTGGCCATGTTGTGTTTCTCGTTGTACGACACCAGGTCGCGCAGCGTGAAGCCGTCGTGGGCGATCACGAAGTTGATGCTCGCCAGCGGTCGTCGGCCGGTCGCCTCGTAGAGATCCGACGACCCGGTGAGCCGGGACGCGAACTCGCCCAGCGTGGACGGCTCCCCGCGCCAGTAGTCGCGGACGGTGTCGCGGTACTTCCCGTTCCATTCGGTCCACAACGGCGGGAAGTTGCCGACCTGATAGCCGCCTTCGCCGATGTCCCACGGTTCGGCGATCAGCTTGACCTGGCTCACCACCGGATCCTGTTGCACCAGATCGAAGAACGCCGACAGACGGTCGACGTCGTGGAGTTCGCGGGCCAGCGTGGAGGCGAGGTCGAAGCGGAAACCGTCGACGTGCATCTCCAGGATCCAGTAGCGCAGGGAGTCCATGATGAGCTGCAGCGTGTGCGGATGCCGTCCGTTGAGGCTGTTCCCGGTCCCCGTGTAGTCCATGTACATCTCGGGGTCGTCGTCGACGAGTCGGTAGTAGGCCGCGTTGTCGATGCCGCGGAAGCTGATCGTCGGGCCGAGGTGGTTGCCCTCGGCGGTGTGGTTGTAGACCACATCGAGGATGACCTCAATGTCCGCGTTGTGGAACTCCCGTACCATAGCCTTGAACTCGGTCACCGCACTGGCGGGCTGGTCCGGAGTCGAGGAGTACTCGATGTGTGGTGCCAGGAACCCGAAGGTGTTATACCCCCAGTAGTTTCGCAGCCCCTTGTCGCGGAGGACGAAGTCCTGCATGAACTGGTGGACCGGCATCAGTTCGATCGCGGTGACACCCAACGACTTCAGGTGGTCGATGATCACCGGGTGGCAGAGGCCGGCGTAGGTGCCGCGGAGATGCTCGGGCACCCCGGGATGGGTGGCGGTCATACCCTTGACGTGGGCCTCGTAGATGACCGTCTGGTGATAGGGCCGGTTGGGCGACCGGTCGTTCTGCCAGTCGAAGTACGGGTTGATGACCACCGAGACCATCGTGTGTCCCAGCGAGTCGAGCGCGGGCATCGGGTTCTCGGGCGCGGGCTGGTTCTCCGGAAGTGGTTCAAGCACAGTCGCTTCCGGGTCCGGTGTGCCGTCGGCGCCGGAATCCTCGGCGCCGGAATCCTCCGTTCCCGCATTCTCGGCCCCCGAATCCTCTGCTCCGGTGTCCCCGGTGTCGGTGTCATCGGCTCCGGTGGCGTCCGCGTCCGGCGCCTGGTCATCGAACTCCGAATCGGCCTCCTCGACGGCCGCCTCGGGCGATTCCTCCGTGTCGTCGGGCGTCGGCAGGGGATAGGAGAAGAGCGAGGCGTCGCCGTCGAAGTCGCCGTGAAAAGCCTTGCCGTACGGGTCGAGAAGGAGTTTGCTCGGGTCACACCGCAGGCCGCGGGCGGGATCGTAGGGGCCGTAGACGCGGAAACCGTAGAACTGTCCGGGCACCACATTCGGCAGATAGCAGTGCCAACAATAGCCGTCGACCTCTTCGAGGCGGATGCGCCGTTCCTTGCCCTCGCGGTCGATGAGGCACAGCTCGACGGCTTCGGCGACCTCGGAGAACAACGAGAAGTTCGTCCCCGCACCGTCGTAGGTTGCGCCGAGCGGGTACGGGGTGCCCGGCCAGACGGGGATCGGCGCGGGTTCGGGTTCGACGAGCGCGTCGGCCTGAACCGGATCCTCCGGCATGGGGACCGGCGGGGTGTCGGTCGTGCTCGGGTCCGGGTGTTCACCCGTGGTTGGCGAAGCAGTAGTGCCCACCTTCGGAGACGACGTCATGGGTCGACACTAGTCGTGTTGCGTCAGGCGGTCATCTCGGACAGGGCATCATCCGGCAAAGCGGTCACGTCCGTCGTCCGCGTGGCCGCGGGTGGGCCGCGATGCGGAAGACGCAGGTCATGGAACCAGTGGGCCGGTCCACGGCAGTTGGGCCTCCATCTGCCGGCCGAGCTCGTCGGTGAGACTCCGGACATACGTCGCCGAGAGGTGATGGGGATCCTTGTACACGGTGATGTTGCCGACGATCGCCGGGCAGAAGTCGTCGGTGCAGATGCCGTTCGACATGTCCAGCGGGTGGAAGTCTCGGCGGGTGGCGGCGAGTTCGCGCGCCGGGTCCTCGGGAGCGAGGACGGCAGCGCGCCGCGAACCACAGCTCTCCGCGTCGCCGCCGTCGGCGAGGCAGATCGGGGTGTCGATGGTGCCCTTGCCGTTCTTCGGCCACGGGGTGTCCCGCATGCCGAGCACCGGGATGCCGGCGTCGAGAAAGCGATCGAAGATCGGGGGGTAGTCCGGCGGCACCCAGTCGCCGGGCTGGTAGTCGCGCGGACGCGTCGAATTGGTGAAGACGGCGTCTGGTTTCTCGGAGATCACCCGGTCGATGACCCGCTGGCCCCAGTCGTAGCACTCGGGATAGGGGACGCCGCGTTGCTTGGGGATCTTGTTGGTCGACAGCGGGCAACCCATCTTCAGGTAGGTCTTGACCTTGAACCCGTTGCGCTTGCCGAGGGTGTCGAGCGCGGAGATCCACATCTCCGCGTGGGAACCGCCGGCCAGAGCGATCGTGCGGGTCGCGTTCGGGTCGCCGTAGACGCCGACGTGGATCTCGTTGTCGGTGAAGTCGCTCATGTACCCGTCGGTCGAGGTCTCCGGGAAGTCCTGGATCACCTCCAGGGCCGACGGCTGCGGGTCGAGCGCGGGGACGGGCCACCCGTCGAGGAGTGCGCGCGCACCCGGGTACGACCGCGGGTCGAGATTCTTGGTGTCGACGACGATGTTGTCGACGTGGTTCTCCCACAGCTTGATACCGACGCCGGCCACCACGGTGCCGAGCAGCAGGATCGAGGTCACCACCGACGTGTAGGAGAGCCGGCGCGACCGGCCGTCGCGGGTGCCTCGAGTGAGGGCCGACCGGTCACCGCCGCGGAGCGGGTCCTCGATGTAGCGTTTCGTGAGCCAGGCCACACCGATCGAGAACCCGAGAATCCCGACGCCCTCGAGGAAGTTCGCGTGGTTCTTGTCACGCCAGGTGAGATAGAAGATCAGCAACGGCCAGTGCCACAGGTACAGCGCGTACGCGATGGTTCCCAGCCACACCGGCCACGTGCTCGCCAGCATCCGGTTGACCGCGGGCATCGTGTCCGGCGCCGCGTGACCGCCTCGCGCCGGCTTCTGCAGCGCGGTCGCGCCGGCCCAGATGATGAGCAGCGTCGCGCCGACCGGGACCAGCGCCATCGGACCCGGGTACTCGTTGACGCCGTCGATCCAGAAGCCGCAGCTGATGATCAGTGCCAGGGCCACGACGGTCGCGGCGTTGCGCACCCAGTTCGGCACCCGCAGACTCGGCAGCCAGATCGCCAGCAGGCCGCCGGCGAGCGGCTCCCAGAGCCGCGAGATCGTGGAGTAGTAGTTGTACGGCTGGTTGATGGCCATCCCACGATGTGCCCAGTAGAACGACCCCAGCGCGACCACGAACACCGCGGCGCCGACGAGGAACTTGATGACGCGAGGGTCGGCGAACGGACGCGCGAGCCGGGCGGCGACTTTCAGGAACCCGGCGAAGGCCAGCGCGACGAGCAGGGTCAGGACGAAGAACTGTCCCTGCATCGACATGGACCAGATGTGCTGCAGCGGGCTGTTCGCCGAACTCGCGGCCAGGTAGTCCTGCGAATTCAACGCGAGATACCAGTTCTGGTAGTACAGCGCGCTCGCGACGACCTCCTGCCCGATGTTGGCCCAGCGCGTCTGCGGCAGGATCACGACGGTGAGGACCGTGACGGCCAGGAGCACGGTGACCAGCGCGGGCAGTAGTCGCTTCAGCAGTCGCTTCAGCCGCGGCCACGGGTTCAGGGTGTCGCGGAAGGTGACGTTCGGCTTCTGGGCGTAGATCGCATGCCGCAGGAGCGAACCGAGAAAGAAGTACCCCGACAGGGTGAGGAAGACGTCGACGCCGCCGGAGACCTTGCCGAACCACACGTGAAAACAGGCCACGAGGGTGATCGCGATACCGCGCAGACCGTCGAGGTCGGTGCGGTAGGCAGGGGTCGTCGGCGTCGAGGGGGCCGACTCCGGCGCCACTACTCGAGTCGTCGATGCCACAGGGAAGTCTTTCGGGTCGGGGACGGGCGGTTCGGCCGCGTAGCAATCTACCCGTCGAACCTGTGATTTCTCGATTCGCACCGCCCACGACGGCTGGTGGAGTCGGTCACGAGTCGGGGGATCTCACCGACGCGCACGGGTGCGTGCCCCGTCGAGGATGATCGTCAACCCGTCCACGAATTCGCCGTCGAAGTCCCGGCCCGACGGTCCGGTGACGCCGAGGCGTTCCATCTGCGCGCGGGTCTGTTCCTCGATGGTCAGACCGATGACGAGCTGACAGACCGCAGTGCTGACGGCCTCCGCGTCACGCAGCGACAACCCGCCGGCATGCCCGGCCGAGACGATGTCGGCGGTGATCGCCTTCGTGGACAGGCCGCTCGCCCAACTCGACGACACGACCTCGGCACTGTCGGGCACATCGAGCAGGGCGGCACGCATCCCGGTGGCGAGCAGACGTAGCCGCTCGTCCCACGCCAGGTCGGTGGCCGGAATCGAGACGGCACCCAGGATGTCGTCGGCAAGTGCGGCCAACAGGGTCTGTTTGTTGGGGAAATGCCAGTACAGGGCGTTGGGACGCACCCCGAGCTCGGTGGCGAGCCGGCGCATCGACAGATCGGCCAGGCTGTGCTCGCGCAGGATGTCGCGGGCCGCGCGGAGGACGTCGGTCCGGCTGTTGCTCACGCGGTCAGCGTAGTCACCGGTCCGACGCCGGCCCGCGCGAGCCGCCTGTACACCGTCCAGGCGTCCCTGTACGGTGTTCAGGAATCCTGGACGGTGTCCAGGTGATCCCCGGGGTAGAAGAAGGAGGAGCGCGCCGTGGACCAGGGCGAGATCAGCCGTGTCGACGCGGAGCACATCTGGCATCCCTACGGGGCGTTGCCCGCGACGACCGAACCCCTGGTGGTGTCGTCGGCGTCGGGAGTTCACCTCGAACTCGCCGACGGGCGCTCGGTCGTCGACGGCATGAGTTCCTGGTGGGCGGCGATCCACGGCTACCGGCACCCGCGCCTCGATGCCGCGGCCGCGGTTCAGATGGGACGGATGTCGCACGTGATGTTCGGCGGTCTCACCCACGAACCCGCCGCCCGGCTCGCACAACTCCTCGTCGAGCTCACCCCCGAACCGCTGCAGAAGGTGTTCTTCTGCGACTCGGGCTCGGTCTCGGTGGAGGTCGCGGTGAAGATGGCGCTGCAGTACTGGCGCAGCCGCGGACAGTCGCAGCGCACGCGCCTGCTGACCTGGCGTGGTGGTTACCACGGCGACACCTTCACGCCGATGAGCGTCTGCGACCCCGAGGGCGGCATGCACTCGATGTGGTCGGCGGTCCTCACGCGACAGGTTTTCGTCGACGCTCCGCCCGCCGAGTATCGACCCGAGTACGTCGCCACCCTGGAGGCCTCGATCCGCGAGCACCGCGACGAGCTCGCCGCCGTCATCGTCGAACCGGTCGTCCAGGGCGCCGGCGGCATGCGCTTCCACGACCCGGCATATCTGTCCGCCCTGCGCGACATCTGCGACCGCCACGGCGTCCTGCTGATCTTCGACGAGATCGCCACCGGTTTCGGTCGGACCGGGATGCTCTTCGCCGCCGACGCCGCGGACGTCGCCCCCGACATCATGTGCGTCGGCAAGGCGCTGACGGGCGGGTACATGACGCTTGCCGCCACACTCTGTACCGCACACCTCGCCGAGGTCATCAGTGCGGGCGAGGCCGGCGGACTCGCCCACGGCCCGACCTTCATGGCCAACCCGCTCGCGTGCGCGGTGGCGGTCGCCGCCATCGAGTTGTTGCTGGAGACGCCCTGGGCCGAACGCGTGGCGGCGATCGAGAGAGGTCTCTCCGACGGCCTGGCGCCACTGCGGGAGCTCGACGGCGTCGTCGACGTCCGGGTCCACGGCGCGATCGGGGTCGTCGAACTCGACCGTCCCGTCGACATGTCCGCGGCCACCGCGGCCGCCGTCGACGCCGGTGCGTGGCTGCGGCCCTTCCGCAACCTCGTCTACACGATGCCGCCGTTCATCTCCACGCCCGACGACATCTCGACGATCGTTGGCGGTATCACGGCCGCGGTGCGGGCGACCCTCGGCGACCAGAACTCGACGACCGCCGAACTCGTGGGAGCACGGTCATGACCATCACCTCGGGACAGCCCGCGGCCGGCCAGGCCGACGACATCGCCTCGGGTGGGGTGGCTTCGGGCGAGGTCGGACTCGCCTGGCTTGCCGGGGCCGCACGCGACCGCGCCGCCGCCGGGCTGCATCGCGAGCCGCACGTCCGTCGAGTCGGTGCCGACGCGATCAATCTGGGCTCCAACGACTACCTCGGTCTGTCGACGCACCCCGACGTCGTCGCCGGCGCGCGGGCCGCGGCCGCCCAGTGGGGTGGCGGATCGACGGCGTCGAGGCTGGTCGTCGGCACCACGCAGGCGCACGTCGACCTCGAGACGGAACTCGCCGACTTCCTCGGTTTCCCTGCCGCACTTGTCTTTTCCTCCGGCTATCTGGCCAATGTCGGCGCGGTCACCGCACTCGCTGGGCGCGGCGCCGGGAGCAGAGCGAGCGGGCCGGATGACTCCGGCGATCTCATCGTGAGTGACACCGGTTCGCACGCGTCGCTGATCGACGGGTGCCGGCTGTCACGGGCACGGGTCGTCGTGGTGGATCGTGGGGATCATGAGGCCGTGCGGGCCGCCCTCGCCGAGCGCACCGAGGAACGCGCACTCGTCGTCACCGACTCGGTGTACAGCATCGACGGCGAACCGGCCCCCGTCGCCGATCTGTATGCGGCTGCTCGCGCGCACGGTGCGGTGCTGCTCGTCGACGAGGCCCACGCCGTCGGTGTCCGTGGTCCCGGCGGGCGTGGACTCGTTGCCGAACAAGGACTTTCCGGCGCGCCGGACCTCGTGGTCACCACCGTGCTGTCCAAGTCGTTCGGATCGCAGGGCGGAGTGGTCCTCGGGCCGGAGATCCTACGGTCACACCTGATCGACTGTGCGCGTCCGTTCATCTTCGACACCGGACTGAATCCGGCGGCGGTCGGCGCGGCGCGGGCCGCACTGCGGGTCCTGCGTTCCGATCCCGCGCTACCGGACCGATTGCGCGGCAACGCCCGTCGCCTGGCCCGCGCATGCGGCGTCGACGAACCCGCGGCAGCGGTGATCTCGATCATCGTCGGCGACCCGCAACGCGCCGTCGACGCGGCTGCGGCCTGCCGTGACCGCGGAGTGCTCGTCGGGTGTTTTCGCCCGCCATCGGTCCCGCCGGGCACCTCCCGGCTGCGCATCACGGTGCGCGCCGACCTCGATGCCGCGACCCTCGACCACGTCGCCGAGGTCGTCGACGCCGCACTGCATGAGGTGGGTGCACGATGAGCGCGCCGACACCATCACCGGCACGCGGACGCGTTCTCGCCGTCACCGGCACCTCGACCGACGTCGGCAAGACGGTCGCGACGGCGGCCCTCGCCGCCGCCTTCCTGCTCCCTGAGGTGCGAGGAGCGCTAGCGCCGAGCCTCGAAGGGCCGGTGACCCGAGTCGCCGTCTGCAAACCCGTCCAAACCGGCGTCGCACCAGGCGAACCCGGCGACCTCGCCGAGGTCACGCGCCTCGCCGGGAAAGTGACCACGGTCGAGTCCTACCGCTATCCCGAACCGCTCGCCCCGGACACCGCGGCGCGACGCGCGGAGATGCCGCTCGCCGATCCTGACGTCATCGTGCGGGCGGTCGACGACCTCGCGGCCAACCATGACCTGACCCTCGTCGAAGGCGCCGGCGGTGTGCTGGTGCGACTGGGGGAGTCCGCCACGATCCTCGACGTCGCCGCAGCGACACTGGCACCCGGGACGTACGACGGCGTCGTCATCGTCGTCGCACCGGGCCTCGGTGCGCTCAACCATGCCGAGCTGACCGTGAACGCCGTTCGCGCTCGAGGCCTCCGGCCCGCCGGACTCGTCATCGGGTGGTGGCCGCCGGACCCCGACCTCGCCATGCGCTGCAACCGATCAGACCTGCCGCGGATCACCCGCGTCCCGGTGATCGGCGTGCTGCCCGCGGGTGCCGCCGCCCTCGATCCCGCCCGGTTCCGCCGGACCGCGCCGACCTGGTTCGACCCCGACTGGCTCGCCGGCTCCCTCGCCGACCATCCGGCATCGCTCGCCGGGACCTCATAGACCGTCTTTTTTCCAGCCCGCGTAATCAGTTCCAGTACAAGGAGTTCAGCCCGTGACACAGGCAACCGTCGACACCGCCCGCGACGCACAGACGTCCGACGACATCCTCGCCATCGCCCGCGAGCAGGTGCTCGAGCGCGGTGAACCGCTCGACCGCGACCAGGTCCTGGCGGTGCTGCGCCTGGACGACGACCGGTTGACCGAGTTGCTGCAGCTCGCCCACGACGTGCGCATGAAGTGGTGCGGCCCGGAGGTCGAGGTCGAGGGCATCATCTCGCTGAAGACCGGTGGCTGCCCCGAGGACTGCCATTTCTGTTCGCAGTCGGGTCTGTTCGCCTCGCCGGTGCGCAGTGCCTGGATCGACATCCCGTCGCTGGTGGAGGCCGCCAAGCAGACCGCCAAGACCGGTGCCACCGAGTTCTGCATCGTCGCCGCCGTCCGCGGACCCGACAAGCGTCTGCTGAGCCAGGTCGCCGCCGGCATCGAGGCCATCCGCAACGAGGTCGACATCCAGATCGCCTGCAGCCTCGGCATGCTCACGCAGGAACAGGTCGACCAGCTCCGCGACATGGGCGTGCACCGCTACAACCACAACCTCGAGACGGCGCGCAGCCACTTCCCGAACGTCGTCACCACCCACACGTGGGAGGAGCGCTGGGACACGCTGCGCATGGTCCGCGAGGCCGGCATGGAGGTGTGCTGCGGCGGCATCCTCGGCATGGGTGAGAGCCTCGAGCAGCGCGCCGAATTCGCCGCCGACCTGGCCGCACTCGAGCCCGACGAGGTCCCGCTGAACTTCCTCAACCCGCGTCCGGGTACGCCCTTCGGTGACCTCGACGTGCTGCCCGCGTCCGAGGCGCTGAAGTCGGTGGCCGCCTTCCGCCTCGCGCTGCCGCGCACGATCCTGCGTTTCGCCGGCGGCCGCGAGATCACCCTGGGCGACCTCGGCGCCAAGCAGGGCATCCTCGGCGGCATCAACGCGGTCATCGTCGGCAACTACCTGACGACGCTCGGCCGGCCCGCGGAGGACGACCTCGACCTGCTCAGCGACCTGTCGATGCCGATCAAGTCACTCAACGACACCATCTGAGGGACACGATCGACGCTCGTCCTCTCCTACATCCTCGCGACGATCGGTAGCGTGTTCTCTCATGATCGACACCGTCCCGGGGCCGCTCGCCGAACCGTGCAGGTACGGCGTGTACACGGGCCTCGAACTGGAACTGCAGGCACCCGACGCCATCCCGCCGGCCGCGCGTCTGGGGCTTGAACCTCCGCGCTTCTGCGGACAGTGCGGGCGCCGCATGGTCGTGCAGGTCCGACCCGACGGCTGGAGCGCCAGGTGCTCCCGCCACGGGACGGTCGACTCGGCCGAACTGGGGCGTCGGTGAGCGGTCCGGTGTCCGGGCGGCGTGCCGCCCGGTCGGTGGCGACCCTGCTCACCGCGACCGCGGCGGTGATCGTGCTCGGCGCGGTCGCCGGCGCGATCTGGGCGCTGGTGACACCGCCCACGACCGGCGTCGTCGTCAAGGGCCTGACCCGTGAGGACATCCCGACCGGATTCGACGGTGTCGGCGCCTTCGCGCTGATCATGTTCGCCTACGGCGGCATCGCCGCACTCGTCGCATGGGCGGCGGCACGGCCGTGGCGCGGCGTCACCGGATTCCTGGTCCCTGCGCTCGGTACGGTGGCCGGGTCCGCGATCGGTGCGCAGGTCGGAATGTGGTTGGCCGGCCTGCGATTCGACGACGACATCGCCGGGCTCCCGCTCGATTCGGTGTACCGCGTGGTGCCCGAACTCTGGCTCGATGGCGGTACGCGCGCCGGACACAGTGCACCCTGGACCCTGCTCATCTGCGCGCCGTTCGCCTTCGCGATGGTCTACCTGGTCTGTGCGTTGTCCTCACGCACGGCGGACCTCGGCGTCGGCGATCTCGATGTCGATCACCGTGCCGGTGACGATCCGTCAGGGTCCGAGGTCACATCGGTGGACGCAGTGTCGCGAACTCATCCGTGACGCGTAACTCGTTGTCGGCGAAGGCATAGAGCGCCGGCGGCCGCCCGCCGGATCGCCCGGTCTTGCCGACGGTGCCGGTCGACACCACCACGGCGCGTCGACTCAGGATGCGTAGCAGGTTCGTCGTGTCCACCGCGTAGCCGAGTGCGGCGCAATAGATCTCCGACAGCTCCGACATCGGGAACTGCTTCGGTGCCAGCGCGAAGGCGATGTTGGTGTAGGAGAGCTTGGCGGCCAGCCGGTGCCGGGCGGTGTCGATGATCTCGGCGTGGTCGAAGGCCACCGGGGGCAGTGCGTCCACGTCGAACCAGGCCGCGCCGTCGGGAAGGGTCACCGGGCTGTCCGAGCGGACGAGGCCCATGTACGTCGAGGCGATCGTGCGGATGCCGGGAACGCGTCCGGGATCGGAGAAGACCGACAGCTGTTCGAGGTGGGCGATGTCGCGGACGTCCATCTTGTCGGCGACGAGGCGTCGAGCGACGACCGACAACTTCTCGTCACCGGCGACGTCGCCGCCCGGAAGAGACCACCGGCCGGGCTCGGCGTCGGTACCGGCTCGAGAGAGCAGGACGCAGAGCGCGGGGCGGACGTCGGAGCCGTCGGCAGCGGGCGGAGTGCGGACCTGGAAGACGACGCTGAGGACCTCGACCCGCAGAACGCCGGAGCCGTTGATCGCTTTGGGGCCGTTGATCGCTTTGGGGCCGTTGAACGCTTCGGGGCCGTCGGAGCTGGAGGGGTCGGACCCGGCGGCTGGCATGGCGTCGATTGTATGGGTCAGACGCCCGGCGACCGCCCATTCGGAGACGTCAACACGCGCGCCGCGCCGTCGGTGATCGCGATGGTGTGTTCGCTGTGCGCGCCGCGAGAGCCGTCGAACGATCGGATCGTCCAGCCGTCGGCGTCGAACTTGACCCGCTCGGAGCCGAGCGTGAACCAGGGCTCGAGCGCCAGCGTCAACCCGGGCTGCAGTTTCATTCCGCGACCGGCCTTGCCGATGTTCGCGACATGCGGGTCCTCGTGCATCGTGCGGCCGAGTCCGTGGCCGCCGAACTCGGTGTTGACGCGGTATCCGTACGACTTGGCGACGGCCCCGATCGCCGCGGAGATGTCGCCGAGCCGGGCGTCGGGCCGGGCGGCGTCGATGGCTGCTTCCAACGCTTCCTCGGTTGCCTGTACGAGTCGCCGGTCCTCGGGGCGGGGCGTGCCGACGATGACGCTGCGGGCCGAGTCGGCCACCCAACCGTCGATCGAGACCGCGATGTCCATGGACAGCAGATCGCCGTCGGCCAGGACGTAGTCGTGGGGCAGCCCGTGCAGCACGGCGTCGTTCACGGAGAGGCAGATGACGTTGCGGAAGGGGCCGCGGCCGAAGGACGGGGAATAGTCCCAGTAGCAGGACTGCGCGCCGCGTTCGGCGATGAGGTCACGGGCGCGATGCTCGAGCTCGAGCAGGTTGACGCCGACATCGGCTCGTTCGGCGAGGTCGGCGAGCAGGTCCGCGATGAACGCACCGGTCACCCCCATGGCGCTTATCTCGGATGGCGACTTCAGCTCGACCATTCTCGTTCCCTTCGCGATCGGATGAGTGGACTGGTATAGAAATACCAGCAATCGGTATATGTATACCGGATCCGCTAGGCTCTGTGCATGGTCCGCAACCCGTTGACCCCGGAACAGATCGCCGCCGGCCGCCGTCTGGGCGCACGACTGCGCGAACTCCGCGCCGACCGGTCCCTCGGTGAGGTCGCCGTCAGCGCCGGAATCTCTCCGGAGACGTTGCGCAAGATCGAGACGGGCCGGATGCCGACTCCCGCGTTCGCCACGATCGCTGCACTCGCGCGGTCGCTGAACACCTCCCTCGACGACCTGGCCCTGGTGTTCACCGACACCGTCCTCGGCGACGCCGGCCTCGACTCCGCGGTGGTGCGCGCCGGGTGACCCCGCACCCGTCGGACCTCACCTACGAGGAGGTCGGTGCGACCGCCGGAGAGCTACCGGCGGGCTATCACCATCTGCGCCGCTCGCGTGTGATCGGTGCCGGCGAGGGATGTTTCGACCTGGCCGCGCGACGAATCCTGAACTGGGACATGCATCGTCGTGCCGGAGTGGGCGTCGATGCCTCGACCCCGCGTGCCGCGGTCGGCTCGGTGGTGACGATGCGTCTGGGGCTGGGTCCGGTGGGCATCTCCGCCGCGTGCCGGGTCATCGAGGTGATCGACTCGGTCTCGAACGATTCGGGGGCCGAACGCGGCTTCGCGTACGGCACCTTGTCGGGGCATCCCGAGATCGGGGAGGAGCGGTTCTGGGTTGAGCGACTTCCGGACGATTTCGTGATCGCGCACGTCGTCGCCTTCTCCCGGCCGGGTCGTTGGTTCACGCGGATCGGCGGCCCGATCGGGCGAGTGGTGCAGTCGCGGATCGCCGAACGCTACCTCGATGCCCTGATGTGCGCCTGAGGGTGCGTGATCTGCCGCGAGGATGACGGGAATGAACCCGGTGTGGTGAATGTTACGATGCATAGTGTTTTCGACCATGAGTCGAAAACCATGCCTCGGACACACGGCCCGTGCTCCGGGGACCCGATGACCCGGGGTCGTAGACGCCCCCGGGACAGCCAGAGGAGTGGCAATGAGCATCACCAGTGATCGCCCGGCGGCCGTGACCGCGCCAGCAGTTTCGGGCTCAGGGCTCCTCGATGCCGAATGGTTCGACGCACCAGGTGGCTACACCGGCGTCGAACCGACTCAGGAGTGGGCGGACGAGGTCCGACGCCTCGCGCGCGCCCGCAACGCGACCCTGCTCGCGCACAACTATCAGCTTCCCGCCATCCAGGATGTCGCTGACCACGTCGGTGACTCTCTCGCCCTGTCGCGTATCGCGGCCGAGGTCGACTCCGACGAGATCATCTTCTGCGGCGTCCACTTCATGGCGGAGACCGCCAAGATCCTCAGCCCCGAGAAACGCGTCCTCATCCCGGACGAGCGCGCCGGTTGCTCGCTGGCCGACTCGATCACCGCCGACGAACTGCGCGCCTGGAAGGCCGAGTTCCCCGATGCGGTCGTGGTGTCCTACGTGAACACCACCGCCGAGGTGAAGGGTCTGACCGACATCTGCTGCACCTCGTCGAACGCCGTCGACGTCGTCGCGTCGATCGACCCCGATCGCGACGTCCTGTTCCTTCCGGACCAGTTCCTCGGTGCGCACGTCAAGCGTGAGACCGGCCGCGACAACATCCACATCTGGGCGGGTGAGTGCCACGTGCACGCCGGCATCAACGGCGACGAGCTGGCCGACCAGGCCGCGTCGCACCCCGATGCCGACCTTTTCATCCACCCCGAATGCGGTTGTGCGACCTCGGCTCTCTACCTGGCGGGTGAGGGTGCCGTGCCCGAGGATCGAGTCAAGATCCTCTCGACCGGCGGCATGCTCGACGCTGCTCGCGAGACCGGCGCCAAGCAGGTCCTCGTCGCCACCGAGGTCGGCATGCTGCACCAGCTGCGCAAGGCCGCGCCCGGGGTCGACTTCCAGGCGGTGAACGACCGCGCGTCGTGCCCCTACATGAAGATGATCACGCCGGCCGCGCTGCTGCGGTGCCTGCGTGAGGGCCGCGACGAGGTGTTCGTCGACACCGACGTCGCGGAGAAGGCCCGCAAGAGCGTCGAGCGGATGATCGCGATCGGTAACCCGGGTTCGGGCGAGTGACCGGAAGCTCTGCGGTGAGTGACGGTTTCATCGGTCAGGCGTCGGCCGGCGACGCGCTGGAACTGGCTGTCGACGACGAGATCCGTGCGCTGATCAGGACCGCTCTCGACGAGGACCTGCGGTACGGACCGGACATCACGACCGCGTCGACCGTCCCGGCCGGCTCCGTCGTCGACGCCGCGATCGTCAGTCGTGCACCTGGCGTCATCGCCGGTGTTCCGGTGGTGATCGCGGTGTTCGACGAGGTCATCGGCGAGGGCAATTTCGAGGTGACGGACGTTGTCGCCGACGGCAGCGTCGTCGAACCCGGCGACACCGTCCTGCGCGTCCACGCTCCGACGGCCGCCCTGCTGACGGCCGAACGCACTGCGCTGAACCTCATCTGCCACCTGTCGGGGATCGCGACCGCAACCCGGGCGTGGGTCGATGCGGTCTCCGGTACGTCCGCTCAGATCCGTGACTCGCGTAAGACGCTGCCCGGTCTGCGTCTGCTGCAGAAGTACGCGGTGCGCGCCGGTGGCGGAGTCAACCACCGGATGGGTCTCGGCGATGCCGCCCTCATCAAGGACAACCACGTCGTCGCCGCCGGTTCGGTCGCGGCTGCGTTGGAAGCCGTTCGTGCGGCCGCTCCGGGTCTGCCCGTAGAGGTCGAGGTCGACTCGCTCGCCCAGCTCGACGAGGTCCTTCCCCTCGAACCGCAGCTGGTGCTTCTCGACAACTTCGAGCCGTGGGAAACCCAGATGGCCGTGCAGCGACGCAACACTCGTTCGCCGCAGACCAAGCTGGAGAGCTCCGGCGGCCTGACCCTCGACGTCGCCGAGGACTATGCCCGTACCGGCGTCGACTACCTCGCCGTCGGTGCACTGACGCATTCGGTCACGGTGCTCGACCTCGGGCTGGACGTCCCCGCGCCGCAGGTCTGATCGGCGGTCAGCCCGCGGCGTCGTAGGCCTCGCCGAGCCACCCGGCGGACCTCCGCGTCCACGTCCGCCGTGGCACGCATCTCCAGATGGTGCATCCACACGTGCGGTGACGGGTGCGCGACCTCCTTGAATCGAGCAGAGTCGACGCGGTGCCGAAGGGCGATCGACAACACCGCCGGCACATCGGATCGCACATACATGCCGGGGCGCCACACGTAGGCGAAGCCGGTCCGGCGTTGGAAAGCTATCTGGCTCTTGGTGACTCGGACAGCGATGTCGTCTCCCAGATCACGGATGGCTTCCTCGACCGCGCCATGGATCGACAGGCCCTCCGGCGAGCCTGCGAAGAAGTCCTCGACGTCGTGCGGGGTGTCCGTGGTCATGCTTGCTCCAGCATCGCACGTGATCTTCGAAGGCGGTCCACCATTTCTTCTCGAGTGTGATTCTCAGGCGCGCGGGTATGCGGCGGCGAGCATTATCGAGGCGAGGGTGGCTTCGGCGTCGGAGGCGTTGCGTAGGTCGCGATGATTTGGCGCAGGTGCAGGCGTGGTTGATCGCCGGACGCCGTGGTGGGTCCGTGGATGTCGGTGCGTACGTGTTGGAGGTGTTCGGCGAATCGGCGGGGGATGTCGGGTTGCCGGTTGATGCGTTCGGGGTTGGGGGGTGCGCCTGGTTGGGTGTTGAGCCGCCAGGCGCAACGCCCTTCGTCGGGTCCCTCGCGGACCATGTGGGTGGTGTATTGGCCGGGTTGATCGCCGACCATGCGGTTGTGTTTCGGGCACGCCGGGGTGAGGTCGGTGAGTCCGCCGAGGCCCCAATCGAGTTGGGCGTGATGCATTTCCACGTGGGTGGCGGCCAGGTCGCAGTCGGGTGTGGAGCACACGTGACCGTCGGGTCGGGCGAAGGAGACGAGGCGTTGTTCGCGGGTGGCCAGTCGTTTGCCGCGTCCGAAGTAGAGCGGGACGGCGGTGGCGTCTTTGAACACGGCCAGCCAGGGTTGGGCGTCGGCCGCGAGGTCGATCAGGTCGGGGATGGGGATCAGGGTGCCGGTGGCGGTGGTGGCGAACCCGGCTTCGCGGATGAGGTCGTTGAGGTCGGCTTTGGCGATCATCTGCACGGGGAGTCCGCGGTGGCTCTTACCCAGGAGTCCGTCCTCGAACACCGCTTTCAGCAGGGCGTTGAGGGCGTCGTGATTCAACTGGGCCGGGCTGCGGTCATCGCGTTCGGCGGCGGCAGCCACCGCGTCGGGGTCGGCGTCCTCGATCGACCCGTGTGGGGAGTCGGGATCGTCGGGGTTGTTCATGCCGGGTTTTGCCCACACGGCCAGGAGCATGGTGATGCGTGCGAGTAGTTCGGGGGTGAGGGTGGCGGTCATCTTCGCGGTGCCGTCGGCGCGTTGCCGGTTGACCGAGAGGTTGCGGCGTCGTTTGCGGTCGGTGTCGTCGGTGAGGGTGCCGTCGGGGTCGAGGTGGGCCAGCAGTCGGGCGCCGAGGTTGGTGATGTCGGTGGGGGTGTGGTCGATGGCGATCTCGGTCATCTGTCGTTCGGCGGCGACCTTCATGTCGTGGTTGACGGCGTGCGGGATCTGGTCGAGGACGTCGATGACCGCGCGCACATGGGCGGGGCCGACATGCCCGTCGGCGAAGGCGTCGGCCAGGGTGGGGTGCTGGGGTGGGAGTGGTTCGCCGGTGGGGCTGGGAAAGGTTGCGGTGGCAGACATCTGGTCGCGGCGTCGCATGGGTTCGGCGATCCGGAGGCGGTGGGTCATGAACTGGATGACGCTGCGGTGCCCGGTCTTTCGGGGTAGGTCACGTTCGGTGGCTTCGGCGACCTGACGGTCCCCGGCAAAACTCAGTCGCGCGATGGCACGTTCGGTCTCGGCGGCGACATCGACCAGTTCGGCATCCGAGCATTGCGTCAGATCGACGGTCTGTAGTTCGGCGGTGATCCGATGGAGTTCACTCACCAGTTCCTTTGCGCGCGAGGGCGGGCCGTCGGCGACACCGGACTCGGAGATTTCGGTCAAGACGGTCACCCCCCGGAAGCCGTTGATACGAATGTATGTTCGACTGTACGCGCAATCACGCTGCCGTGCAACGGCTATCGCCGCCATTCCGGCCATCCCGCATTGTCGGTGGGGTCTGGTATGGGCTCCCCGTCCGGGTCGGAGGTGTCCGACCGGTGGCTCGAGAAATTGGCCCTTACGGTATACCGGTAGGGGGTATATTGTCGACGGCATGAGTGCAACGATGACCCATTCCGGGCGTGAAGCGAAGATGCACGAAGGTCACCAGCATGCTGGTGGCGAACACGGCGGTCACGCCGACCATGTCGGGCAGTTCCGCCGACTGTTCTGGATCATGCTGGTCCTCGCGGTACCGACGGTGGCATTCAACGAGATGTTCGCCCATCTGATCGGCTACTCGTTACCGCATCACGGGTGGGTCATGTGGATCTCACCGGTGCTGGGCTCAGTCATCTATCTCTGGGGCGGTCGCCCGTTCCTCATGGGCGCGGTCGGGGAGATGCGTTCCCGCGCCCCGGGGATGATGCTGCTGATCGGGCTGGCCATCACCGTCGCGTTCGTGGCGTCGTGGGGTGCGAGTCTGGACCTGCTGTCCGCCGAGCTGAACTTCTGGTGGGAGTTGGCGCTCCTCGTCGTGATCATGCTGCTGGGGCATTGGGTCGAGATGCGTGCGCTGGCACAGACGACATCGGCTCTTGACTCGCTGGCCGCGTTGCTACCCGACGAGGCAGAGAAGGTCGACGGCGCCGGAACGGTCGCCGTCGCCGTCGGCGAGCTGGTGGTGGGCGATGTGGTGCTGGTCCGGCCGGGCGCTTCCATCCCGGCCGATGGTGAGATCCTCGACGGTGCCGCCGACATCGACGAGTCGATGATCACCGGTGAGTCGCGCCCGGTGCGACGATCGGTCGGGGAGCACGTGGTCGCCGGCACGGTAGCCACCGATTCGGCGGTTCGGGTGCAGGTCACCGCAATCGGTGACGACACGGCGCTGGCCGGGATCGAACGGCTCGTCGCTCTGGCCCAGGCCTCGTCGTCGCGTGCCCAACGACTTGCCGATCGCGCCGCCGGGTGGCTTTTCTGGTTCGCCGGCGCCGCGGCTGCTGCCACCGCCGTGGTCTGGACCGCGGTCGGAATGCCGGACTCGGCGGTCGTGCGTGTCATCACGGTGCTCGTCATCGCCTGTCCACACGCGCTGGGTCTTGCCATCCCCCTGGTGGTGTCGATCGCGACAGAGCGTGCCGCGCGTGGGGGAGTGCTGATCTCCGACCGGCTCGCCCTCGAGAGCATGCGGTCGGTCGACGCCGTCCTGTTCGACAAGACCGGGACCTTGACCCGCGGAACCCCGACGGTCCGTGGCGTCGAACCCGCCGACGGCCGCACGGCCGACGAGGTCCTGGCGCTGGCCGCGTCGGCGGAGGCCGACAGTGAGCATCCGCTCGCTGTCGCGATCGTCAAGGCCGCACGAGATCGGGGACTGAACGTCTCGCCGGCACAGGATTTCGCTTCGTCACCGGCCGTGGGTGTCTCGGCACGAGTGAACGGAGTCGTCGTGGCGGTCGGCGGGCCGAGGCTGCTCGACAGTTACGCGGCCGTGGAACTCCCGGTCGCCGGGACCTGGCGGAACGACGGGGCGATCATCCTGCACGTCGTCGCCGACGGTGAGGTTGTCGGCGCCCTCGCGCTGACCGACGAGGTGCGTCCGGAATCGCGTGACGCCGTCGACGGCCTGCGTCGGCGTGGGATCGAGGCGGTGATGGTCACCGGGGACGCCCGTGCCGTGGCCGACGACGTGGCTCGCCAGCTGGGGATCGAGCGCGTCTACGCGGGTGTCCGGCCCGAGGACAAGGCCGAGAAGGTGGCCGAATTGCAGCGCGAGGGCAAGCGGGTCGCGATGGTCGGGGACGGGGTGAACGACGCTCCGGCGCTCGCGCAGGCTGACGTGGGTATCACCATCGGCGCGGGTACCGACGTCGCCATCGCCTCCGCGGGTGTGATCCTGGCGTCCTCGGACCCGCGGTCGGTGCTGTCGGTGATCGAACTGTCGTGGGCGAGCTACCGGAAGATGGTGCAGAACCTGTGGTGGGCGGCCGGGTACAACCTGATCTCGGTTCCGCTCGCCGCAGGCGTGCTCGCGCCGGTCGGATTCGTGCTGCCGATGGGCGTCGGCGCGATCCTGATGTCGTTGTCGACGGTCGTCGTCGCGCTCAACGCTCAATTGCTACGCCGACTCGATCTGTCCCCAGGTGGGCAACCGTCCCGGTGAACTGCGACTGAATGAACTGACCGAGCGCTTCCTCTGAGCCCGGACCTGCTGTCCACCGGCGGGATCCGGGCCCTTCGTCGTCGGCCGGGATGGCTCCGACCGCCGGTTTGCCATCCGAAATGGCGAGATTACTCGAGTGATGCCACTCACATGGGGACATTTGTCCAAGGTGCGCACCCGTTTGTTCGGTGATGAGACCCGTTGTGTGGCAGTGGGTTTCGATTTCGTATATGACAGCGGCCGTTTCGGATGCCGAAACTGCAGTTGTCGATTCCTGGAATCGTGCCGCAAGACGCGCAAATTGATATTTGCTGGCCGGTGACACGACGAGAAATAGGAGGTTGAAAATGTCTCGTCTTCGGGCACCCGCCCCGTTCCTGCTCATCGATGCGAAGATTTGTGACATCCACTCATGAATTGCAGCGTCCCTACCCACGCCACACCTCAATCATGTGGCACATCGGCAAATGTGTCGCGGCGTCGTCGAGGCGGCACCATCAAACAATTGTCGTCGGCCTTGATCGGGGTGACCATGACCGCGAGCGTCGTGGTGACCGGATTCGGCGGCGTCGGCGTCGGCGCTGCGATCGCGTCGCCGACCGTTCCCACTTTCAATCTGTTCATTCCCGGGACATGGGAAACGGATGCTGCTGCTGATCCGACCCGCGCCACCGGCGCGCTGGCGGCGGTCGCCGACTCGATCTCGCGCCGGCACGGCGACTCGGCCACCATCTACTTCCTGCCGTACATGGCGCGCGCCTTCGACAACGGGCGGACATACGGTGACAGCAAGGCCACGGCGATCGCGAATGCATCGCGGGTGCTCGCCGACCGTGCGGAGGCCGACCCGGATCTGAAGTTCACGATCAGCGGCTACAGCCAGGGTGCCGACGCCGCCGGCGACCTGGCCGAGGCCATCGGCAATGGCGAAGGACCGATCCCTGCCGACCGGGTTCTTGCAGTCGGTCTCCTGGCCGACCCGGGTAACGGAACCGCCGGTCAGGAGACGGTCGGCCCGACGGCTCGCGGCACGGGGATCGCCGACCCGCGCCCGAGAGGGATGGGGGACCTGTCCGGCAGGGTGACGAGTATCTGTGCCCCGGCCGACCTGTACTGCTCGATAGACAAGCGACGGCATCCCGTCCTGGGGAAGATCGGCACGGTTCTCAGTGAGGGGGCGGAGGAGGTTGCGGACGCGGTCGAGACCGCCATCGACGTCATCGGCACGATCACGAGGATCGACTACGCCGCACTCGGGGCCGAGATCGGCCGATTGCCGCAGCTCATCGGGATGGGAGACCTCCGTCGGGCCCACCGGGTGGCGGGCCGTCTGAATACTCGGATGCGTCCGTTCGTCAAGCTCGCGGACATGGTTGACTACGCGCGAACGGCACGGGTCCTCGACCTCATCCCGGACCAGACCGGTCTCGCGAAGGTCGGCGCCTCGATCTGCCGGGTGCTCGATCGCGTCGACTTCGTGCGTGCCGCGGACCTCGTCGGCGAGGTTCAGGAGCTCACCTGGACTGCGGCAGGGGCGGTGGGGGCACGAGTCGGTGCCGCGTCGCTGCCCACATCCGAGGTCTCGGTCGAGCAGGTCCTGGGCCTGGGGAAGGAGTTGGTGTCGCTGGTCTCGGACTCGTCGGTCGAGGTATCCGGCAACGGGGTGAACGACGGCGCGTCGGACACCGGGGTGTTGTCCGAGCTGATCTCGCCCGAGTTCAAGAAACTGGGTAAGGAGCTGGCCGCGATCATCACGAGGCAAGCTCTTACCGACCCGGCGTCGTTGATCCGTGACGCCGTCACGGCGAAGGACTTCTACTCGGGCAACGTGCACACGAACTACGCGAAGTTGGTCGTGGACGAGGTCGGTCGCAGCGCGATCGGTTGGCTCGGGGTATGGCTCGCGGAGGCCATCGACAAGGCCGGCTCGAAGTCGCGAGCCGGTTCCGGCTAGGGATCGGCACGGGCCGGAGGCGCCCGCGTGGGCCCTTCGGCCCGATCTTTCGGGGCCTTTGTCTCGATTTCACCCATGGTCACGGAGATGGATCACAACGTTTTATTGCCTCTTCTTCATTGTGCGTTGTCATCATTGCAATGGGTGTTGTCGCAAATTTTGGGCCACTGACGAACTGGGTCGAATGTCCATTGGGTGATTAGTTCGAACGATCTACAAAAAGGGCGACAGATGTATCCGAAATAGTGGAACGAATGACCTAGATGCGGTGATCGACTTCACGTGGCTATTGTCGAGAAACCGGCAATAACAATCGCCAGACGATCTAAATTTCTCCTCGGCAGCAATGGGCTGCCTTCCTGCAGAACGATGGACGGAAGATGACTGACAACCAGACCCCCACCAGTGCCCCTCTGGCCGACGAGCGCAACCGAAAGAACCGGAAGCGCAAGGCCATCCTCGCCTCGGGCGCGGTCCTCGGCATCGGCGCCGTGGTCACCCTCGCCGCGTGGAACGACACCGTGTTCAGCAACGGGACGTTCGGTATCGGCGACACCGCCTGGAACGTGCAGGGCAGCGTCAACGGGACGGACTTCCTGGAGTACGAGACCAGCCCCGGTGGCACCGTCGCGTTCCCGGTGGAGCTCGGGGTCGACCCGGCAAACCTGATGCCCGGTCAAACCACCAAGGGCAGCTTCTGGCTGAAGGAGACCAAGGGCAACCTGGCTGCCGACATCACCATCCATCCGTCCAACGCCACCAACACGCTCGGGCAGGCGTTGCGGGTGACCGTCAAGGACGGGACCACGAACTTGATCAGCGATCAGCCGCTGAGCAGCACCACGGCCGCGACCACCTTCCAGGTCGCGGCGGGCGCCACCAAGAAGATCGACTTCGAGGTGACCCTCCCGGCGAATGCCAACCCGAACGCCATCGCTGACACCAGCGTGAATGCGATCTGGGAGATGAGGGCACAGAGCGTCGGGGGCTGATGAACCGGCCCCGAGCCGGCGGAGCGCTCCCCCTCGGCCTCCGCCGGCCGGGGCCGACTCGCCCGCAACCGATCTCGGGTCGGCGCGACCCGCAAACACTTCAGAGAGACAGTCCGATGACGACGACCGCGACCCCACGACCCGACCAGTCCCCGGAGACCGGAATACGCGAGTCGTGGAACGTGACCGACCCGAGGCGGATCGGGACACCCGATTCGAACGCGGCCTGGCCGTCGACTCCTCGGATGTTCATCCCCGCGTCGGACGCGGTCACCCAGCCGCTTTCTCCCGTCACATCCCCGCCGACAGCGGTCCCGGGGGAGACTGCCGAAACGCCGGTCGCCGCTACCGTTCCCCGGTCCGGCGCGCACTCGGCGATCGCCAAGCTCGGAGATTGGGTGCTGAACATCCTCGCGGTGTTCGGCGTCCTGTGTATTGCGCTGACCGTGCTCGCCTTCGCCGGCAACTACACGATCATCCTGTTCAAGACCGGCTCGATGGATCCGACGATCCCGCAGGGGTCGGTCGCTGTCGTCCACGAGATTCCGGCCACCGAGGTGAAGGTCGGCGACATCATCACCGTCGATCGTGAACCCGGCCTGAAGCCGATCACCCACCGCGTGATCGCGGTCGAGCAACTGGGCGGCGGCGAGGCGCTCATCTCGATGCAGGGCGACGCCAATCCCAATCCCGATCCGGAGCCGTACCGCGAGAGCACGGTGCGCAAAGTCGTCTGGCACATACCGGGTCTCGCGAAGCAGGTCGTCTGGTTGTCGCACCCCTACGTTCTGGGCGGCATCACCCTGGGCGCCGCGCTCCTCGTGCTCTGGGCCTTCTGGCCGAGAGCCGAAACCGCTCGACGCAAACACTGACCGGCGCCTCACCGGCACACCACAAACACAGAAACACAACGGCGTATGAGCATGCATCTCACCAAGCGCAGCAAGATCCTTGTCGCCATAGTCGGCGTCGTCGCGATCCTCGGCGTCGTCGCGCAGGCCACCGGCGTCCTGGCCGCGTGGAACGACAAGGTCTGGGGCAACTCGAGTTTCACGCGGGCCGCCAATCTCGAGGGTTATGCACGGTCGACGACCGCACACGCGTACACCGATCGTGCGATCACCAGTGGCGAGTTCACGGCGACAAACGCTACCCACACCCACGTGAATCCCGGCTCCAGCCTGGTTCCCAGCGCGACCGGCTGGACCCACGCCTCGAGTACCGGAATCCTGCTGTTGGGAACGGTGGCGGCGGACGGCCGGTCGTCGGCGACGTACACGATGAACGGCAGTGTCGTGACGGCTACCTCTGCGTCCAACGCCAAGAACATCGAGCTCTTCCCGACCGGCTTCGCCTCTGTGCTGAACACCGACAACAGCCAGTATGCGGCCTCGGTGAGCTGCTCGTCCAACAACTGGGGCGGGACCGTCTCCACCAATGCAGTGGCCCCGGCCGGGGGCAACTTCCGGGTCGGGCTCACCAACTCCTACGCTGTTCCGTCCGCGAACCAGACCACCACCATCGATTCGCTCGCCGTCGGATTTCGGGTGCAGGGAACCCTCAAGAGCGTGGTGACTACAACCGCGAAGCATGCACTGTCCACCCTGATCCTCGACGTGGACATCAAGACCGCGATCACGCTGACCACCGTGTGGACGGTCACTGTCCAGTTCGTCCGCGCCGAATGCGGCATCGGTGAACCGCTTCCGAGCGCCGGCGTCCAGAGTGCGGCGGCACGGATGGCCCGCCTCGCCCCGAGTTCGTCGAGCACAGAAACCTCGGAATCGGCGGCGAGTTCCAGTGTGGAGAGTTCGGAACCGGCGAGTCCCGACAGTGAATTTGCGTCCTCAGGGTCGGAGAGTTCCTCGGCAGCCGACTCGGAGTCCAAGGGGTCTTCGTCGGCGACACCCTCCACCGGCGAGAGTGCAGATGCCCCGGTTCTGAAGGAGGGGACGACAACACCGACCGTCGTCGAGGTAGGGAGTCGTTTCCCGGTGATCGCCACCGACGGCGCCGATCTCGGTACGGCGACCCTCCAGAAGATAGAGTCCACCGCACCATCGGACGGGGCTCAGGCGACGATCGCGGTCGAGATGACGGTCACCACATCCGACGCCGAGGGCGACGGACGGTTGTCGTCGATCGCCTGGGACGACTTCGCCCCGCTGGTCGGGGGAGTGCAACAGGCGGCCGGACAAGCCACTGCCGAGGGGCCGCCGCTACCGGCGCACCTCGAGCCGGGCGGGACCTACACCGGATGGGTCGCGTTCACGGCGCCGAGCGCTGCGGGTAGCGCCATCTGGACGCCCTCGGGCACATCGGGATTCACGTTCGTTCTACCGGAGCCCACGGTTCCGGTGACGTCGACGACCTCGCAGCCCGCACCCGTTGCCGAGGCACCAGAGACGAGCGCACCGGAAACGAGTGAGCCGACCGCCGACGCCCCGGAGGCCGACGCGTCCGAGCCCGAGGACTCCGACCCGGTACCCACCGCGGAGAAGGCCGGCTCACGGTCGGGTTCCGAGGACTCGGCGGACGCCGAGTAGCCGGTTCCGTCCCGTCGCGCCTTGACTCGCGAACCTGGCCGACACGCAACGGGATCCGCTATCACAGCGAGTCGTCTCCAGGATGGTCCGTCTGCGCCAACCCGGCGAGAGCGCTTGCCAGGTAGTCGTCTTCGGCCTCGTCGCCGGGCAGGTCGAGTGCGCGTCGGTAGGCGTCGGCCGCACCGTCATGGTCGTCCAGCTCTTCGAGCGTGAGCGCGCGTGCGAGTGGAACGGGCGATACCGGTCGAGCGCGGGGTTCGACGCCGGGCGGTCGAGCATCGCCAGTCCGCGCGTCGGACCGAACGCCCGGCCGACGGCGACGGCTCGTCCCACCCGCACAACCGGTCCCGGATCGTGGGTTTCCTCCACCGCTCGAAGGGTCACGACTTCATCGTTCCCCCAGTCATCTGCCGCCGGACCGGAGTGGCCCGACACCATGGTGACGTACGGATGACTCGGATATCGACAGCCGCAGACAACTGGTTTTACCGATGGACCGGCTCCCGACGCAGCGACCTGTGAAACGAGAAGTGGGAGGTCCGAAAACGGACCTCCCACTCGTCGGGGTGGATGACGGGACTCGAACCCGCGACAGCCAGGATCACAACCTGGTGCTCTACCAACTGAACTACATCCACCATCGGCGCCGGAAACCTGGGCTTTCGCCCGGGCCTCAGAGCCAAGAACACTCTAGCGGGTCGATGCCTCAGAACTCCAATCGGTTTTCTGACCTGCGCTTTCAGGCGGGCCCGAGATCCTTGACGATGTTCGCCAACGCGTCGACGTCGGGGCCGGGCGTCGGCACGAACGCCGCCGCGCGGTAGTAACGGAGCTCGCGGATCGACTCGCGGATGTCGGCGAGTGCGCGGTGGGCGAGGCCCTTCTCGGGCTGGCCGAAGTACACGCGCGGGTACCAGCGGCGGCACAGTTCCTTGATGGAACTGACGTCGACCATCCGATAGTGCAGGTAGGCGTCGAGTTCGGGCATGTCGCGGGCGATGAAACCGCGGTCGGTGGCGATCGAGTTGCCGGCCAGCGGGACGGCTCCGGGCGTCGTCACGTGTTTGCGGATGTAGTCGAGGACCATCTTCTCGGCCTCGGCGAGCGTGACGGTGGACTTGCGTACCTCGTCGGTTAGGCCGGAGTCCGCATGCATCTTGGTCACGACGTCGGGCATCGACGCGAGAGCCTCGTCGTCGGCGTGGATGACGACGTCGACGCCGTCACCCAGGATGTTGAGGTCACCGTCGGTGACCAGGGCCGCGATCTCGATCAGCTTGTCCGATTCGAGTCGGAGGCCGGTCATCTCGCAATCTATCCACACCAGTTTGTCCTGCACCCGACAACCTTAGCCAACCGTCACGACAAGCCCGCGTGAGACGCGGAACAGCGAACCGACCCGGGCTATCGTGTCCCTCGTGACCGAAGCCCTCAGCCCTGCTCAGACGATCGCCGCCGGCTACGCCTTCACCTCGACCGCGCTCGAACTGGGGACGGTGTCGGTGGACGGTCAGGTCGACGCCACCGCCTCGGTGCGCATCCCGCTCGCGATGATGAACCGGCACGGCCTGGTCGCCGGGGCCACGGGTACCGGCAAGACGAAAACGCTGCAGTTGCTGGCCGAACAGCTCTCCGCCAACGGGGTGCCCGTGGTGATGGCCGACATCAAGGGTGACCTGTCAGGACTGAGTCGCGAGGGCGTCGGCAGCGACAAGATCGTCGAACGCGCACAGCAGACCGGCGATGCCTGGCGGCCGGCCTCCCATCCGGTGGAGTTCGTCTCGCTCGGGTCCACCGGCATCGGTGTGCCCATCCGGGCGACGATCACGTCGTTCGGTCCGATCCTGCTCTCGAAGGTGTTGGGACTCAACGACACCCAGGAGTCCACTCTCGGGCTCATCTTCCATTGGGCGGACAAGAAGGGCCTGCCGCTGCTCGACCTGAAGGATCTGCGGTCGGTCATCGCCTTCCTCACCGGCGACGAGGGCAAGGCGGAGTTGAAGAACATCGGCGGGGTGTCCCGCCAGACCGCGGGCGTGATCCTGCGTGCGCTCACCAATCTCGAGGCCGGCGGCGGCGACACCTTCTTCGGTGAGCCCGAGGTGGAACCCGCCGATCTGATCCGGCTCGCGGCCGACGGGCGCGGCATCATCACGCTGTTCGAACTCGGTGCGCAGGCCACCCGTCCGGCCCTGTTCTCGACGTTTCTCATGTGGATTCTGGCCGACCTCTTCGAGTTCCTGCCGGAGGTCGGCGACCTCGACAAGCCGAAGCTGGTCTTCATCTTCGACGAGTCGCATCTGCTGTTCGACGACGCGTCCAAGGCGTTCGTCGATCAGGTCGTGCAGACGGTGAAGCTGATCCGCTCGAAGGGCGTGGGCGTGTTCTTCTGCTCTCAGCTGCCCACCGACATCCCCAACGAGGTGCTCTCACAGCTCGGCGCCCGCATCCAGCATGCGTTGCGCGCCTTCACCCCTGACGATCAGAAGGCGCTGAAGAAGACGGTCAAGACCTATCCGGTCTCGGAGATCTACCAGCTCGAGCAGGTCCTCACGTCGCTGGGTACGGGCGAGGCCGTGGTGACGGTGCTGTCGGAGAAGGGTGCGCCGACACCGGTCGCGTGGACGGTGGTGCGCCCGCCGCGTTCGTCGATGGATGCCATCGGGGCGGAGGCGATCACGGCTGCGGCCACGACGAGTCCGTTGTACGCCAAGTACGGGCAGTCGATAGATCGCGAGTCGGCCTACGAGGTGCTCGCCGCGAACACCCTGTCACCCGGGGAGTCCGCCGACGCACCGGCCCCCGTGCCGGTACCGTCACCCGCCCCTGCACCGAAGCGGGCTCCGGCACCGACGCAGGCACCGAAGCCGGCACCCGAGGAGACGGACATCATCACCGAGGTGCTGACCAGCAAGCCGGTCCAGAGCTTCCTGCGTTCGGCAGCCAGTGCCGCGGGACGCGAGTTCAGTCGCGCGATCTTCGGTACGGGTCGACGTCGCCGGCGGTGAGGAGTCTCGCTACTCGGCGCTGAACTTCCGGTAGAAACCGCCGACGATGGGTGCGACGACGGCGCGCGGGGTGTACCCACCGGCGACCGACATCGCCTTGGACAGCGTTCCCGGCACGATACGCATCTTGTTGTGCGCCAATGCGTCCAGGCTCATCTCCGCAACCTTCGCCGACGAATGCCAGAGGAAGTCGGGGACGACCTTGTCCACGATCGACTCCTCTTCAGGTGCCGGCGTGTGGGTGCGGACGGGCCCGGGCGCGAGCAGCGTGACGTGGACGCCCCGGGACGAGACCTCACCGCGCAGGGATTCGCTGAAGGTGTTGACGAAGGCCTTCGACGCGGCGTAGGTGGCGTTGTTCGGGATCGGCATGTTGCCGGCCGCCGACCCCACCATGAGGATGCCGCCGGAGCCGCGCTTAACCATCTGGGGGAGCACCGCGAGGGTGAGGTCGTGAACGGCGTTGACGTTCAGGAGGACCTGGGACTTCTCGTAGGCGGCGTCGAGTTCGGCGACGGGGCCGAAGGTGGCGATGCCGGCGTTGTTGCAGAGGATCGAGATCTCGCGGCCGGCGAACTCGGCGGCGAGGACTTCGACCTTGGTCGGGTCGGACAGGTCGACGGCGCGGACCTCGACGGCGACATTGTGCGCCGTGCGCAGTTCACCGGCGAGCTCTTCGAGGAGAGCACCACGACGGGCGACGAGGATGACCGAATGGCCACGGGCGGCCAGCGCCCGGGCGAGCTCGCGGCCGATACCGGAGGAGGCCCCGGTGACGACGGCGCGGGCATTTTCTGAAGGCGGCGGGACCGGCATGGGAGCAATCGTAACCGTCGCTGCGCCCCGGCTCGTCGAGGAGAGCGGAGGCGCAGCGGCGGTCGGCGTGTGAGAGCTCAGTCGATACCGGCGGCGACCTCGGTGCCCTGCCGGATCGCCCGCTTGGCGTCGAGTTCGCCCGCGTGGTCGGCACCGCCGATCACGTGGGTGGTGACGCCGGCGAGGGTCAGCGGATCGATGAGTTCGCGCACCGATTCCTGTCCCGCGCAGATGACCACGTTGTCGACCTCGAGGAGGCGGGTCTCGGTCACGTTGCCCTCGTCGTCGCGGAAGCTGAGGTGCAGACCCTGGTCGTCGATCTTGTCGTAGGTCGCGCCGCTGATCTGCTCGACGCCCTTCATCTTCATCGTGGCGCGGTGCACCCAGCCGGTCGTCTTGCCGAGCGACTTGCCCTGCTTACCGGACTTGCGCTGCACCATGTAGACCTGACGCACCGGCGGCAGGGGGCGGGGTTTGGTGACGAAACCGGGCTTCTCCGGATCGTCGGTGACACCCCATTCCTGTTCCCATTCCTTCAGATTCAGTGTCGGCGACTCGTCGGTGGTGAGGAACTCGCTGACGTCGAAGCCGATGCCGCCGGCACCGATGACAGCGACCCGCTTGCCGATCTCGCGGTGACCGAGGACGGCGTCGGCGTACGACATCGCCATCGGGTGGTCGACGCCGGGGAAACTCGGGATGCGCGGCACGACGCCGGTGGCGACGATGACGTCGTCGAACTTCTCCGCGATGAGGGTGTCGGCGTCGACCCGCGTGTTGAGCCGGACGTCGACGCCGAGGACCTCGAGCTTGCGGGTGAAGTAGCGGATCGTCTCGCTGAATTCCTCCTTGCCGGGGATGCGGGCGGCGATGGAGAACTGGCCGCCGATCGAGTCGCCGCCCTCGAACAGCGTCACCTTGTGGCCGCGTTCGGCGCTCGACACCGCAGCCGACAGGCCGGCCGGTCCGGCGCCGACGACCGCCACCCGCTTGGCCTTGCGGGTCGGGCTGAGGACCAGCGTGGTCTCGCGTCCGGCGCGGGGATTCACCAGGCACGACACCTTCTTGCCGACGAAGGCGTGGTCGAGGCAGGCCTGGTTGCAGCCGATGCAGGTGTTGATCTCGTCGGCGCGTCCCTCGCGGGCCTTGTTGGCCAGGTGGGGGTCGGCGAGGAACGGACGGGCCATCTGGATGGCGTCGACGCGGCCGTTGGTGAGGATCTCCTCGGCGAACTCCGCGGTGTTGATGCGGTTGGCGGCGATCAGCGGGATCGACACCTCGTCGCGGAGACGCTCGGTGAACTTGACGAAGGCGCCGCGGGGCACGGAGGTCACGATCGTGGGGACCTGGGCCTCGTGCCAGCCGATGTCGGTGTTGATCGCATCGACGCCGTGCTCCTCGGCCTTGCGTGCCATGAGGGCGATCTCGTCCCAGGTCTGACCCTTCCGGATCAGATCGGCGACCGACTGACGCAGGATGACCGGGAAGTCGCGGGGAACCTGACGGCGGATCTCCTTGATGACCTCGACGAGGAAGCGCTGCCGGTTCTCGGTGCTGCCGCCCCACTTGTCGGTGCGGTCATTGGTGTGCGGGCACAGGAACTGGTTGATCAGATACCCCTCGCCGCCCATGATCTCGACGGCGTCGTACCCGGCCTTGCGAGCCAGCTTCGCCGACTGGCCGAAGGTCTTGATGACGTGCCGGATGATCGGCTCGGTCATCTGCAGGTGCTTGAACGGATGGATCGGCGACGGCTCCTTGCCCGGCGCGACCTTGAACGGGGTGTATCCGTAACGGCCGGCGTGGATGAGCTGCATGGCGATCTTGCCGCCCTCGTCGTGCACGGCCTTGGTGACGCGCTGATGACGCTTCCAGTCGAGGGCGTTGGTCATCTTGCCGCCCGCGAACATGAGCAGGCCGGTGCGGCTGGTACCGAAACCTCCCGTGATGATCAGTCCCGCACCGCCTTTCGCGCGTTCGGCGAAGTAGGCGGCGAGCTTGTCGGTGTCCCAGAGGCGATCCTCGAGACCCGTGTGCATCGACCCCATCACCAGACGGTTCTCGAGGGTCATGCCGCCGATCTGCAGCGGCGTGAACAGGTGTGGGTAATGCGGGTTGGGTTGTGCCGTGTGGGCTGACATGGCGCGACCTTTCATCTCGGTGTCGTCGTGACGTCTCGTGCGTGTATTGCTCAGTCCGGGTCGGATGTTCGGTGTGGATACCGGCGTCGGTGGTTCACCTACCGGCGAGTTCGCGTTCGAGTGCGGGGATGACCTCGTCGCACCACTCGATGTAGCCCTCCTCCTGCCGAATGCCGCCACGCAGCACGAGGTACTGGTGGAGCTTGCGGCCGGTCAGGGTGTCGGGTTCGGGGTAGTAGTCCTCCTGGAACCCCTTGAACAGCTTCAGTTGTGCGACATGCTCATCGCGGTGGGCCTTGAGTTCGCCGATGATGGCGGCGAGATCGCCGAACTCGGCGGCGCGCAGTTTGACACCGATGTCGCTGCGGAGCGACTGCCGCGGGGTCGGACTCATCGCCCACTGCGCCAACGCATCTCGACCGGATTCGGAGATCGTGTAGACCTTCTTGTCCGGGCGACCGTCCTGGCTGATCGACTCGACGCTGACCAGTCCGTCGTCGAGAAGCTTCTTGAGCGTCCGGTAGATCTGCTGGTGGGTGGCCGACCAGAAGTAACCGATGGACCGGTCGAACTGCTGACCGATCTCATAACCCGTGCCGGGTCGCTCTGCCAGCGACACCAGAATCGCATGTTCGAGCGCCATGTGGGCACGCTAACACTGCAACAATGCACTATGCAACAAGGTGCCTATGAGTCTTGTTGCATATGCAGGTGGGCGAGCATGGGGTAAGGGGAGCGGGCAGGCCGTGAGTGCCGCAAACTGTTGCGCATGACTGAACCGGGGACGAGATCCCAGAACCTGCTGTCGTGGAAGCTCACGACGAACACCGTGGTGGCACCGGAGGAACGGCTGACCTGGCCGAAGACCGTGAGCATCGGTCTCCAGCACGTGGTCGCGATGTTCGGCGCGACCTTCCTGGTGCCGGTGCTCACCGGGTTCCCGCCGTCGACGACCCTGCTCTTCTCGGGTATCGGCACCATCCTGTTCCTGCTGATCACCCGTAACCGTCTGCCCAGCTACCTCGGCTCGAGTTTCGCGATCATCGCGCCGGTCACTGCGGCGGTGGCCTCCGACGGTGCGTCGTCGGCGCTCGGTGGCCTGGTCGCGGTCGGTGCGCTGCTCGTCATCATCGGCCTGATCAGCCATTTCGCCGGGGTGCGGTGGATCGAGACGCTCATGCCGCCGGTGGTGACCGGCGCGATCGTGGCACTGATCGGCCTGAACCTGGCTCCGGCCGCGAAGAACAACTTCGTCGCCGACCCCGTTCTCGCGACCATCGTGCTGGTCCTCCTCGTCGCCTCGGCGGTGCTGTTCCGCGGACTTCTCGGGCGCTTGGCGATCTTCCTCAGCGTCGCGTTCGGTTATGTGCTGGCGCTCGTCCTCGACTGGATCGACTCCGACAACGACTACATCGACACCTCCGGCATCGCCGACGCCGCGTGGGTCGGCCTGCCCGACTTTCAGACCCCGACCTTCGATCTCGGTGTGCTGCCACTCTTCCTCCCCGTCGTCCTCGTGCTCGTGGTGGAGAACATCGGTCACGTGAAGTCGGTGGCGATGATGACCGGCAAGGACTACGACGACACCATGGGCCGCGCGCTCGCCGCCGACGGTCTCGCGACGATGCTCGCGGGCAGCGGCGGCGGTTCGGCGACGACGACCTACGCCGAGAACATCGGCGTGATGTCGGCGACCAAGGTCTACTCGACCGCGGCCTACTGGGTCGCCGGTGCGGCAGCGATCCTGCTCGGCCTGTCGCCCAAGGTCGGTGCGGTGATCGCCGCGATCCCGCCGGGCGTCCTCGGTGGCGTCACCACTGCCCTCTACGGCCTCGTCGGCATCATCGGCGTGCAGATCTGGGTCAGCAACAAGGTCGACTTCTCGAAGCCGATCAACCAGTTCACCGCGGCGATCCCGCTCATCATCGGCATCGCCGATTACACCTGGCAGGTCGGCGATCTCGTGTTCGCCGGCATCTCGCTCGGTTCGGTCGCCGCTCTGGTCATCTACCACTCGATGCGGGTCATCGGCGGCTGGCGCGGGACGGTGGTTCCCGACAGGTCCTGAACAGGTCGGTCGTCACCACGGGAGCCTCAGCGGGATGTCGGGGATCGGTCCCGGTAGGTCGATGTCCCCGTCTGCGCGGTCGTTGAACAAATACAGCCCCCACAGGGGTGCCGGCGCGCCGAGCGGCGGTGGCGGGAGTTCGGGGACGTCGGGTTTGCGCGCGACGTACAGGTCGGGTTGCTGACCGGTGATGACCTTCACCATGTTCCGGAAGGCCGTCGAGTGCGGGTCGTTCCAGTAGCCGCCGTGGGTCTTGATCCCGCTGTCGTAGGTGCGGCCGTCGATCTCGACCGTGCCCGTGTCGAGGCGTGTCACGCCGGGCGCGGAATCGGGGTCGGAGCCATGCGGATTGCCGGGTAGCGATTGCGCGTAGTGGATCGGGTCGCCGGGAAATGTCAGTGAATAGCGTTCGACGCCGCTCGGGTGCGGCAGATCGTGCACGCCGGTGCCGGCCGACGAGGCGTAGATGACTCGGTCGGGTGTCAGGCCGAGCTGTTCGGCGGTACCGACCACCGATCCGCCGTACGAGTGGCCGATGTAGGTGGTGCGCGCTCCCGGTGCGTGGCGGGCGATCTCGGCGTCGAGTTCGGTCCCGAACAACTCGAGTCGATATGCCATCGCGGCAGCGAAGGCCGGACTCGTGGCCGCACGGAGGTCCGGGGGCAGGTCGCCGTCGAGGTAGAGGAACACCGGGCCGTCGGTCTGGTCGGCGAGTTCGGCTGCGGCGCGCCGGTTGTCGCCGCCAGCGGTGTCGATGGTGGTACCGGTGCCGGGGACATAGGTGGTCGCATTCCGGGTATCGGGACGCAGCGATCCGATCATCTCGACGACGCGTCCCTGCGGCGTGTTCACGAAGGTCACGAACCGCCGCTCGCGCCCGTCGCCGGGCGTCAGCATCTCCCGCAGCGTCCGGGCACGGCGACCCTCGCCCCGGCCGGCCTGGATCTCGTCGACCAGGGCGTTGCGGATGTTGATCTCGTTGGCCTGGATGCGAAGGTCGAAGGGAACGCCCGGAAGGTTGCCCATCACATGCGGATTCGCCTGCAGGAGGCGTCGGACGTCGTCGGGGTCCATCTGTTCGACGATCGTCCGGATCTGGGGTGGACCGAGGCTCTCGAGCGTGTGAACCGCGTCGTCGGCGTCCATCGTCCGGCCGCCGGGCAGGGTGACGTCCGGTTGCCCGTCGACCATGGTCGTCAGATCGGCGGCGTACCCGTCGAGTCGGGAGCCGTAGCGTTCGTCCAGGGCGTCGATCGCGGTGAGGCCCGAGTCGATGGACTCGGAGACCTCGGCGGCGGTCGACGCTCGACGTGGATCGGGATGGGTGACGGTCCCGTCGTCGGCGACGTCGAATCCGGAGGACGTCGCCGCGTCGACGATCCGGAGCACGTGATCGCAAGCATGCGACAGGTCCGTGCCCGCGTCGGAGGCCTCGTCGGCGATCGTCTGCAGCACATTGCGGACCTCACCGCCGTGATCGTGCTCCTGCCAGATCTTCTGATGCGCGGCCGCGTGGGTGCGGCCGCGCCAGGACCGTACGGAATCGAAAGTCCGCACAGCGCGGTCGATTCCGGTGTCGACGGCTTCGGCGGCGAGGGCGGCCGCCGATCCGGCGTCGGCGAAGGTCTGCGGATTCCAGGTACGCAGGGCCGAGATCGTCGGGCGCATCAGCGGGTCCGTAGCGAGTCGAGCTTCGACGCGACCCGAGCATCCGATGCGACGGTCGTCGTCACGAAGGTGTCGAGGAGTTCGCTCATCGTCAGCAACCGGTGGCCGATCGTTCCGACCGCGCGACGGGCGGGTTCAGCGGTGTTGCGGAGTGCACGTGCGACCCGGCTCGACGAACCCTGGATCTCGCCGAGGGCCGCGGTGTCGATCGCGGAGATGGCGATGCCGTTGCCGCACCACGACCTGACAACGGCCTCGATCTCGTCCGGCGATACCCCGAAAGTGCCGTTGTCAGAATCGCTTCTGCGTTCGGGCCGGGGAAACCACCGGGGGACAAGCGGGAAGGGCGAGGGAATGGGAAACGGTGAGAGCATGATCCTCCGCGACTCGTCGAGGACTGCACCACCGGGAGCGGTGGTGCAATTCTTGGACGCGCCGGGCGCCTCGGCGGTTCCGGATAATCGTTTCGCCCGGCCATGCGCGGTCGCTACGTTGGGGGGCACTCGACACAGACAGGGGAGTCACCGATGCCGCTACCGGCCTGGCGCACGAGAACGGAACGGGCCGACGACGTCACGCGCGTCCACGAGATCAACGCCGACGCCTTCCCGACGTCGGAGGAGGCCGAACTGGTCGACGCGCTGCGCACCGACCCGGCCTGGATCGACGGGCTGTCCCTGGTCTCGGTCGATGCCGACGATCATCCGGTCGGCTTCGCACTGCTGACGCGCTGTCACATCGACGACGCTCCGGCCCTGTGCCTCGCGCCGTGCGCGGTGGCCACCGAACACCAGCGCACCGGGGCGGGCTCGGCCGCGATCATCGCCGCGCTCGACGCGGCGCGCGAGATGGGCGAGAGCACCGTCGTCGTGCTGGGCCACCCCGACTACTACCCGCGCTTCGGTTTCCGACGAGCTGTCGGCCACGGCATCAGGCTCAGTGTCGAGGTGCCGGAGGAGGCGTTGATGGTGCTCAGCCTCGACGGGACCGAGATCCCGGCCGGGACGGTGCGCTACGCGGCGCCGTTCGGCATCTGATGCCGTATCCACGGTGCCCCCGGCAGGACTCGAACCTGCGACCTAGGGATTAGAAGGCCCTTGCTCTATCCACCTGAGCTACGGAGGCTGGCCGACGCTCGTGACATCAGACACGCGGCGTCGGGCACATGGAGTTTACGACATGCCCCCGCTTCCGCCGCAGGTGTGCCGCACACCACGGCCTGACCAGGTCGGAGGGTGTGTCGTCGACGCGCCGACCTACAGTTGAGGAATGACCCGCTCGTCGACGTCCGCCTCGCCGGATCAGAATCGCGACGCGATGAACGAACCGCGCGGCGTCGTCACCGCGGTCCTCTGGGCGTCGGGATGGCTCGCCGCGATCGTCGCCATCGCAGTCACCGCCATCTCCGCGTCCACCGCGCTCAAGCTGACCGGCGTCCCCGACCCCGGTCCGCTCACCACCTACGGCCTGCCGACCCTGACCGCGATCGGTGAGTTCGCGGCCGCGATCGCGCTCGGTTGCGCGGTGTTCGCCGCTTTCTTCGTCCCGCCGCAGTCCGACAACGTGCTCGACGTCGGCGGCTATCGCGCCATCCGGATCGCGGCGTCGTCGGCGCTGGTCTGGTCGGTGTGTGCGCTGCTGCTGATGCCGCTGTCCGCGTCGGAGGTCAGCGGGTCACCGCTGTCGGAGGCGATCAAACCGGCCAACCTGATCAACGCCTACGGCCAGGTCGCCGAGGTGCGCACCTGGTTCTGGACGGCGGTGTTCGCGCTGGTCGCGGCGATCATCGCGCGGACCATCCTCAAATGGGGGCCGACGGTCGCGGTCATCGCGTTCACGATCTTCAGCCTGATGCCGTCGGCGCTGGCCGGACACTCCTCGTCCGGCGGCAACCACGACATCGCCACCAACAGCCTCATCCTGCACCTGATCGGCGCGACGCTGTGGCTCGGCGGTCTCGCCGCGGTGGTCGTCTACGCGCTGGCGTCCGGGCGGTGGCGGGGACTGGCGGTCCGGCGCTTCTCGCGCGTCGCCTTCTGGTGCATCATCGTCGTCGGCCTCAGCGGGGTGGTGAACGCCGCCGTCCGCGTGCCTTTCGATCAGCTCTTCTCCGACACCTACGGGCAGCTCGTCATCGCCAAGGTCGCGGCGCTCATCGTCCTCGGCGCGCTCGGCGCGTGGCACCGCCGTGTGACCATCGCCCAGCTCGATTCGGCTGAGCGGCCGTCGCTGTTCGTGCGCTTCGGACTCGTGGAGCTGGCCGTCTTCGCGGCCACCTTCGGTCTCGCGGTCGGCCTGAGCCGGACCCCGCCGCCGGCCCTCGACACTGCGAACGTCTCCTCGGTCGAGAACGCCATCGGCTACGACATCGACGGCCCGCCGACCTTCGTCCGGTTCTTCACCGACTGGCGTTTCGACCTCATCTTCGGTCTCGCCGCGATCGTCCTGGCGGTCGTGTACATCCGTGGCGTCGTGCGACTGAAACGACGCGGCGACGACTGGCCGATCGGCCGCACCTTCGCGTGGCTTCTCGGATGTCTGTTGCTGCTCCTGGCGACGTCGTCGGGCCTCGGGCGGTACGCCCCCGCGATGTTCAGCGTCCACATGATCGCCCACATGCTGATGTCGATGATGATCCCGGTCCTGCTGGTGCTGGGCGGTCCGGTGACGCTGGCTCTGCGCGCACTCCCGCCTGCCGGCCGTGGCAACCCACCCGGACCCCGCGAGTGGATTCAGGCCGGCGTGCACTCGGGGCCGTCGCGCTTCCTGACGCACCCGCTGATCGCGGCGATCATGTTCGTCGGCAGCTTCTACATCCTCTACCTCGGCGGGCTGTACGAGTCGGTGGTCGAGTACCACGCCGCTCACCTGCTGATGAACCTGCACTTCCTGCTCAGCGGTTACCTGTTCTACTGGCTCGTCATCGGCATCGACCCCGCACCACGACAGGTCAAACCGGTCGCCAAGCTCGGCATCGTCCTCGGCTCGCTGCCGTTCCACGCCTTCTTCGGTGTGGCGCTGATGATGACCACGGCCGTCATCGCCGAGAACTACTACCGCGGACTCAATCTGCCGTGGACCTACAACCTGTTCGACGACCAGCGCGCCGGCGGCGGAATCGCCTGGGCGGCCGGCGAGATCCCGCTCGTCGTCATCATGCTGGCCCTGCTGGTCCAATGGCAGCGCAGCGACACCCGGCAGGCGAAACGCTACGACCGCAACGCGGTCCGCGACCACGACGCCGAACTCGAGAACTACAACGACATGCTCAAGGAACTCAACAAACGCGGCTGAGCTGCAACAGGATTCAACTCGATCCCGTCGAAACCGCGCAGACGGATGCACCGGCCTGGACCAGGGCGGCGACGTGCAGCGGGTCGAAACGGGCAGCTGTAGCGGACTGAGAACTCGCCACGGCCAGCTCCGGCGGGCAGCTCAAAGTCGTCACGACGTCGCGGGAGTCCGCGAGTTCGTCGACGATCGCCACGTTGAACTCGTTGATCGCTGCGCGGACCGGGCCGAGATCCGGTGTCGCGGGCGGAGCGGTCTGCCCGGGCAACCCCCACCGCGCGAACAGCCCACGCTGCACCGTCTTGCTCGCCTCGATCTGATCGCGGAACACGTTGCGTACGTAGGCGGGGTCGAGGTTTCGGGCGAGAGCCAGCTGCGACACGGTGTCGAGAACGACCTGTTCACGCGCGGGATCGTCGATGGGTGCACCGGATGCCCACTTCGACGCGGCCACCGTGTCGGCCAGTGCGAGGCGACCGGCGATCGCGTCGGTCAGGCCCGTCAAGGCAGGGGCCGGGGCCGCCGTGGACAGGGGTGGCGCGACCAGCATCGCGGTCGCCGCGATCAGACCCACCAGGAACACTCGCATTCGCATGCCGCGATCCTATGGGCGTTACGCCAGAGGTACCGGCGATCTGTGGGTAAACGCCGGAGAGTTCTCCACAACCCGATCGGGTCCCCGTCTCGGACGCAGGCCGGGGGAGATGCTGATGCGGCCACACTTCCCGTGGCCGACACCAGTAGGAGACGACCATGTTTGAGACGTACACAACCGTCATCGGAACCGTTGTGTCCGAGCCCCGCCGGCGCCAGACCACCACCGGCGAGGACGTGATCTCGTTCCGCGTGGCCTGCACCTCGCGCCGCATCGACAAGCGCAGCGGGGAGTGGGTGGACGGCCCGACGCTGTATCTGACGGTGAGCTGCTGGCGCCGACTCCTCGCCGGCGTCGGCCTCGCCATCGCGAAGGGGCGGCCCGTCATGGCGCACGGTCAGATCAAGACCAACGAGTATCCGACGGCCGACGGCTCGCGCCGCTCCGACCTCGAGATGACCGCCGTCGCCGTGGGACTCGACCTGAGTCGCTGCATCGTCACCTACCGGGGCACGCCGTCGTCGGAGCGAGACATCGCGGCCGCCTTGCCGGTCGCCGCCGCGGAGAAGGCGGAAACCCAGACGGCGGCGTGACTTTCACGCCGTCCGGTTGCGGACCAGTCGCCAGTGGTTGTGTCGGTCGGAGCGACGGTAGGACAACTCGTCGAGGACCTTGACGGCGATGGCGAGTCCGCGTCCCCGTTCGGCGACATCTTCGGGCAGGCTCACGGCGTCGAGGTCGACGCGAGCCGGGTGGCCGTCATCGCGGTAGCGTGCCTCGATCCGGTCCGCTGTCACCTCGACCTCGAGGCGGAGGTGCACGGTGCTCCCGTCCCGGGCGTGCTCGATGATGTTCGCGCCGATCTCGGCCAGGGCGAGCTCGAACTGCATGGCGTCCATGTCGTCGACGGGACAGGCACGCAACAGATCCGCGAGCAGCGCGTGGACGTGCTCGAGGGTGTCGTCGGACGTGATCTCCTCGAGAGCGCGTGTCCCCGTGTGCTCGGTCATGACGGTGATCCGGCGGATCTCATTCGACGGTCTCCGAGGCGGGGCCGAACGCGGAGTCCGCGGACTCGTGCACGCGCAGAACCCGATTGAGATTGGTCAGCTCCAGAACGGTGACGACCTGCTCGGTGGGAGCGGCGATCCGTAGATCCCCACCCGCCTGCCGTGCGACCTTCAGCCCGGAGACGAGCGCGCCGAGACCGGACGAGTCGATGAAGTCGGTGCCGGACAGGTCGACGACGATCCGGGACGACCCGGCGCCGACGAGCTCGTGCAGCTGATCGCGCAGTTTGGGGGCCGCCACCATGTTGAGCCGGCCCGCGGGGGTGATCGCCACGGCGTCGCCGTTCACGGCGCGGGTCGCGAAGGTCGTCATCATTGCCTTTCGTCTGTGGAGCTGCCGGCGGAGGAGTCGTTCGCGGTGGTGCCGTCAGTGGTGGTTTCGACCGCGGTGGTCTCGTCGTGACCGCGGTAGCGGACCGCCATGATGACGACGCTGAGGATCACCAGATCGAACAGTACCCAGAACAGGTTGACCCCCACGCCCAGAACGGAGATAGCGCCCCGCCACAACTGCACGATGCCGATCAGCGACGCCACGACGAGGAGGACCATCGCCGCGAGCTGAGGCCGGACGAGATGCCACGGCAACGCGTCCTGGGACTGTTTCGTCTTCGGCGTGACCGCGAATCCCAGAGGTCGGTTCAGGTAGACGTTGCGGAACGCCGTGGTGCAGGCCCGGATCCAGACCGGGAACAGCGCGAGACTGTACTGCTGCCCGCGCCAGGTCGGGGTGCCTCTGGCCACCACGAGGAACAGCACCTGGTTGATCACCAGGAACGGGATGAGGCGGAGGAAGAAGTCCCAGCTGTAGGCCTGGACGGGGAGAACTCCCAGTACGAGGTACACCACCGGGGCGGCGATGTAGGCGATCGCCGCGAATCCGGCCAGGTAGCTCCACATCGTCGCCCAGTACATGAGTCGCTGGGCGACGGTCAGCCCCTTCTGGACCAGCGGGTTCTCTCGCAGCATCACCTGGATGGTGCCCTGAGCCCACCGAAGGCGTTGGGTGAGCATCGTTTTCAGGTCCTCGGGAGCCAGTCCGTAGGCGAGGTTCTCATGATGGTAGGCGGAGTTCCATCCCAGGGCATGCAGCCGCATACAGGTGGCCATGTCCTCGGTGACCGAGATCGTCGCGAGGGGCAACATCGGTTGCGCCTCATCGGATCTGCCGACGTCGACCGCGGCGACCAGGGCACGGATCGATTCGATGGCGCCGAGCGGGGACCATTCGCGCTCGGCCAGAACCGCCAGAGCGTCGAAGTCGAGCGATCCGGCACCGGTTTCCTGTTCGCCGAACTCGGTGAGGGCCTCGATCGCCTCGAGGTCGGCACGCATCGCCTCGACGTCGGCGTCGACGAGTCCGCGGGCGGCCTCGTCGACCCGAGCCTGGAATCGGTAGGTGATGTCGGCCAGCGGTTCCCGGTTCTTCAGCTGTGCCCGCGCCTCCTTGACCGCGGCAGCCACCCGGTCGAGCGCGGCGAGTGCCGGAGCGTTGTCGCGGACGCGGCGTCTGGTCTTGCGGAGCACGGTCCGTGCGGTGCGCAGGGCACGGTCGACGCCGTCCTCGACGGCGGTGACGTATTGCGTGATCCCGAGCTGCATCAACGCTTCCCGCCGCAGCACGGCGTTGGAGCCGCAGAAGAAGGCCGCGTTCCAACCGTCTTTTCCCTGCTGGATCGGTCCGTAGAAGAGC
Organism: Gordonia sp. YY1; assembly: GCF_009872315.1. Lineage (NCBI taxonomy): Bacteria > Bacillati > Actinomycetota > Actinomycetes > Mycobacteriales > Gordoniaceae > Gordonia > Gordonia sp. YY1. Next base: position 208,618 of record NZ_WXYI01000002.1, read on the forward strand.
GGTGCCTGCGATCCCAGCGGGTCCGACGGCGGTACGTTGACGAAGTACTGTGGCGTCTGGACCAGGGCCATCTTCTCGTCGTGGAAGTAGCCGAGCGTGCGGTCGAGGATCTGCGGTTCGGGGACCTGATCGGCGTCGAGGATGAGGATGAACTCACCCTCGGTCTGCATGAGCGCGTTGTTCAGATTGCCCGCCTTCGCATGTCGTGGTTTGTCCAGCCAGTTCGACGACCGGGTGAGGTAACCGATGCCGACCTCGTGCGCGGCCTCGGCGAGTTCGGCGCGGTCACCGTCGTCGAGAATCCAGGTGGTGTGCGGGTAGGTGATGGCCTTGGCGGCGAGAGCGGTCTTCATCACGAGGTCGACCGGCTCGTTGTAGGTGGTGATGAAGACGTCGACCGTCGCGCCCGCGGGCGGCGGCGGAGGGTCGGGGCGGTGCTGCAGCTTCCACATGGTGAGCCCGAACAGCAGCGAGTCGATGAGGCTGTAGGTCTCGGCGACGACCAGCGGGACGGCGATCCACCACGCCTCCCAGTTCACCGATGCCAGCCAGCGCCACACGATGTAGTTGAGGCCGAGCACGGCGGCCGTGACGATGAGCAGCCGCAACCACGGCGACGGGGCGGTCCTTGCGAGGGCGGCCTCCTCGATGCTCTCGCTCATCCGGCCTCGTCCCGTCGGATCGCGACGAGGGTGACGTCGTCGACAGGAGGGGTACTGGCCACCATTTCCTCGACCTTCGTTCGGACCGCAGCAGGAGTGCTTGTGCCGGAGAGCATTCGGAGTAGTTCGAACGCGTCCCCGCCGGCGACGAGGTCGAGGAGACCGTCCGAGGCGATCACGAGCATGTCGCCGGGGCCGAGATCGACTGCGGCCGAACGCCAGGTGTCCTCCGGCAGGATGCCGATCGGGAGTCCGCTACCGCGCAGGACGGTGCAGTGGCCGTCGGCACGACGGACGGTGGCCAGGCCGTGGCCACCGTCGACGTAGTCGACGTGACCGTCTCGGGTCCGCAGCCGGGCGTGGAACAGCGTCGCGAAGGTCTCGGTGCCCGCGAAGTCCTCGGCGAGCTGCCCGGCGACGGTGCCCACGACCTCGCCGAGGTCGTGGTCCGCGCTCTCACCGCACGTGGCGTCGAAAGCCCGTGTGGCGGCCCGCATCGCCGACCGCACGGTCGCGGTGAGGATCGCCGCTCCCAGACCTTTGCCCATGACGTCGGCGACGGTGAACACGAGTCCGTCGTTGCAGGGGTAGTGGTCGTAGAAGTCGCCGCCCACGGCGAACGCGGGGAGGCACATCGTCTCGATGGAGTAGCCGGGCACGATACCGAGCGGTGGGGGGAGCAACTGACGTTGCACCTTCGCGGCGCGTTCGAGATCGTCGGAGTTCTCGATCTCGCGTTGCGCCCAGGCCGCCAGCTCGCGGAACGCGGCCAACTGGTCGGCGGTCAGCTGCCGGGGCCGGGTGTCGTAGACGCAGAAGGTGCCCACCGGGTGACCGCCCGGACCGTACAACGGATACCCGGCGTAGAAACGGATTCCGCCCTCCCCGCTGATCTGGGGTATCTCGGCGAAGAACGGGATCGTCGAGACGTCCTCGATGACGAGCGCCGGGTCGGCAGGGCGCGTGTAGGCCCGCGCGACCGTCACCTGGCACACGGTCTGCTCGCGTGGCTGGTTCTGCAGTTCGATGCCGTCGACCGCCTTGAACCATTGCCGATCCCGATCGAGGAGAGACACCGTCGACATCGGTACACCGAACACCGCCTTGGCCATGCGGGTGATCTGCGCAAACCGGTCCTCGGGCTCGGAGTCGAGCAGGTTGAGCTGCTGCACCGACCGCAGACGCGCTTCTTCGACGTCGGGATCGATCCGCGCGTGTGTCTCGTCCACCGCGACCTGACCCGGACTGTCCGCCTCGACCCCCGTCACCGCTCGATTCCCTTCACCGCAATCCCACTTCCTCCAGTGCGCGTGCCATTGCCTGGCCCGCCTCCGGCGAGCTGGTCAGACCCCAGTCCGCTTCCTTGTCGTGGTCGAACCAGACGAAACCCGTGACCCCGTCGGCTTCGTCGAGGTAGTCGACGAGATCTGCGATCCAGTCGGCCTTCGAACCGCCGGCCTCGGCGCAACCGATCTCGGTGACGAGGATCGGTTTGTCGGGCGCGAGTTCGCGCAGCTGGTCGAGAGAGGGCCCGAAGAGGTCGTTCGGCGACGTCCATCGGTGGCCGGGTACCGAGCCCCAGTTGTAGCCGTCGACGCCGAGGACATCGACGTAGTCGGCGCCGGGGTACCAGCGGGACAGGGGAGCGTCGGAGATGGGCACATTCGGCGCCCACACCCACTTCACGTTCACCGCGTTCTTCGACGCGAAAAGGTCGTGGACGTGGCGCCACGCCGCGACGTACAGCTCGGGCGGCGTCCCACCCGCGGGACTCCACGGGTACCAGTCGCCGTTGGGTTCGTGGGCGAACCTCAGATAGACGGTCGAACCCCAGGCGACGAGCTCGTCGGCCCAGCGGTACAGGTAGTCGTCGTGCGTTCCGGCAACGATCGAGGACATCGAGAACGCGGCACGATCGTAGGTGCCGTCGCCGACATGCCGCCAGGGCTCCCAGGTGACGATCGGCTCGGCCCCTGCGCCGATCACCGCGTTCAGCGCCGCGATCGGCGGGATGGCGGTGAAGTCCTCGAAGAACATGTTGATGGTCGGAGAGACCCCGGTCAGCGCGGTGACGCCGGCGACCTCCGCGGGCTCGAGCGGGCCGCTCGGCGTCGTGATGCCGAACCGCAGACATGAGCCTGCCGGACCGTACAGCGGCGAGATGGTCGGAGGACACTGCCGGGGCTCGGCCGCACAGGCGCCGACGGCACCCATCGACGTGACGATCACGCCCACGACCACCGTCAGCACCGTCCACCTACCAACCGAGCGCATGACACTCCCATCGCTCACCCCGGCGCCGCACTTGTGCTCGCCCGGCGCCACAACTCACACACCCGTCGTCGGCCCACGCCGACGCGAACCATTCTCGCGACAAACCGTGCGTCGCGCCCGGCATCCGGCCAAATGCGCGGCCCGGTCCGGGCGGAGCGGGTCACCGGGCGACGGGCCCGCCGGGGCCGACCACTAGGCTGGGGCCTATGTATGCGCACCGACCGTGCGTGCGCCAGAGCATCTCAAATTGCTGACATCTACCCGCATCGAGCAGGTCCGAAGGAGTTTTCACGTGGCTGAGTTCATCTACACCATGAAGAAGGTGCGCAAGGCGCACGGCGACAAGGTCATCCTCGACGACGTCACCATGTCCTTCTACCCGGGCGCCAAGATCGGCGTCGTCGGTCCCAACGGTGCAGGTAAGTCGTCGATCCTGAAGATCATGGCGGGCCTCGATCAGCCGTCGAACGGTGAGGCCTTTCTCGACCCGGACGCCACCGTCGGCATCCTGCTCCAGGAGCCCCCGCTCAATGAGGAGAAGACGGTCAAGGAGAACGTCGAAGAGGGCATGGGCGAGATCAAGGTGAAGCTCGACCGCTTCAACGAGATCGCCGAACAGCTCGCGACCGACTACTCCGACGAGCTGATGGAGGAGATGGGCAAGCTCCAGGAAGACCTGGACAACAACGACGCCTGGGACCTCGACTCGCAGCTCGAGCAGGCCATGGACGCCCTGCGCTGTCCGCCCGCCGACTCGCCGGTCACCCACCTCTCCGGTGGTGAGCGCCGCCGCGTCGCGCTGTGCAAGCTGCTGCTGCAGAAGCCCGACCTGCTGCTCCTCGACGAGCCCACCAACCACCTCGACGCCGAGTCGGTGCTGTGGCTCGAGCAGTTCCTCGCCTCCTACCCGGGCGCCGTCCTGGCCGTGACACACGACCGGTACTTCCTCGATCACGTCGCGCAGTGGATCTGTGAGGTCGACCGCGGCAAGCTGCACCCCTACGAGGGCAATTACTCCACGTACCTGGAGAAGAAGGCCGAGCGTCTCGAGGTCCAGGGCAAGAAGGACCAGAAGCTGCAGAAGCGCCTCAAGGAAGAGCTCGCCTGGGTCCGTTCGGGTTCGAAGGCCCGCCAGACCAAGAACAAGGCCCGACTCGCCCGCTACGAGGAGATGGCCGCCGAGGCCGAGAAGACGAGGAAGCTCGACTTCGAAGAGATCCAGATCCCGACGCCGCCGCGCCTCGGCGACGTGGTGGTCGAGGTCTCCCACCTCGACAAGGGCTTCGAGGGCCGTGTCCTCATCAAGGACCTGTCCTTCACGCTGCCGCGCAACGGCATCGTCGGCGTGATCGGCCCCAACGGTGTCGGTAAGACCACGCTGTTCAAGACCATCGTCGGTCTCGAGGAGCCCGACTCGGGCACCGTCAAGGTCGGCGAGACGGTCAAGCTGAGCTACGTCGACCAGACGCGCGCCAACATCGACCCCAAGAAGAACGTGTGGGAGGTCGTCTCCGACGGACTCGACTTCATCGAGGTCGGCCAGAACGAGATGCCGTCGCGCGCCTACGTCAGTGCCTTCGGCTTCAAGGGCCCGGATCAGCAGAAGAAGGCCGAGGTGCTCTCCGGTGGTGAGCGCAACCGCCTGAACCTCGCGCTCACCCTGAAAGAGGGCGGCAACCTGATCCTGCTCGACGAGCCGACCAACGACCTCGACGTCGAGACCCTGGGATCGCTGGAGAACGCGCTCGAGAACTTCCCCGGCTGTGCCGTGGTCATCAGCCACGACCGCTGGTTCCTGGACCGCACCTGTACCCACATCCTGGCGTGGGAGGGCAACGTCGAAGAAGGAAAGTGGTTCTGGTTCGAGGGCAACTTCGAGGCATATGAAGCGAACAAGATCGAGCGACTCGGCGCCGACGCGGCACGCCCGCACCGGGTGACCCACCGCAAACTCACCCGCGATTAATACCGGCCCGTCCGGCACGGGTGACTAGCATCGGCGATGTGACCTCACTCGTGCCGGACGCGGTGAACCACTACTTCAAGTCCCGGGCCGAAGGCTCCGGGGCGGACGGCGCCGCCGAGCAGGTGGTGCGTCACCTTGACGTCGCGACCCGGCGCGATCCCGGCCAGGCACTGGTCGACGTCGCCGTCGACGAGGGCGGCGCGGTCGAGATCGTCGTCGTCAACGACGACATGCCGATGCTCGTGGAGGCGGTGCTGGCGACCGTCGAGGCACACGACCTCTCCATCGACCGCATGGACCATCCGGTCATGCCGGTGCAACGCGACACCGACGGCCGGCTCGAGGCGATCGATGACGGGCCCGGCGCCGTCTGGGAGTCCTGGATCTTCGTCGGCGGGCTCGCCGGACATCCCGGCGTCGACCCGGATGTGCTCCGATCGGACCTCCTCGAGGTCGTGTTCCGGGTGGGCGACGTCGACCACGACGCCGCCCGGATGCGGTCGCGGATGACATCCTGTGCCGCCGACCTGTCGGTGGCACCGGTGCGCGAGTCCACCGGCATCCGCAACACCGACCGCTACGAGTACGCCAAACTCCTCGAATGGTTCGCCGGGAACCATTTCCACCCCCTCGGCTACACCCGGGTGGGCACCGACGGCGCCGGGGACGGCGACGAGCGGCTCGGTGTCTGGCGCACCGACTCCATCAACCGGGACTTCCCGTCGGTGACCACGCGGCCACTGCTCCCACGAGCGAGTCGGATCTTCGTCGCCACCGGCATCCAACGGTCGAATTTCCCTGTGCTGCTGCAGGTCCCGGCCTTCGATTCGCACGGCAACTACGACGGTGAGCACCGGTTCCTCGGCACGCTGACCTCCTCCGGTCTGCACCAGACCGTGCTCGACGTCCCGGTCCTGCGTACCAAGGTGCACGATGTGCTCGCGCGAGCCGGTGTCGACGAGGACTCCTTCGCTGGGCAGTCCATGATCGAGCTGTTGCAGAACTATCCGGTGGTGGAGATGTTCGCCTCCACCACCGACGAGCTCGCCCGTCGCGTCACCGAGATGCTCGACGCGGTCGCGACCCGCTCGCTGCGGCTGTTCGTGCGGACCAACGTCGACGGCAAAACCGCGGTCGCCCTCATCTACCTACCGCGGGATCGCTACAACACCCAGAGTCGACTCGCCCTCGAACGTGCCCTCATGGACGAATTGCACGGCAGCGCACTCGAATACACGGCTCGTGTGAGCGAGATGCCGCTCGCCCTCCTCCAGGTGCTGGTCTGTATCGAACCGGGCGCCGCATCCGAACTGGGATCGGTGGACACCGGGTCGCCCGCGCATGCCCGGATGCAGGCGGCTCTCGCGGCGGCGATCCGTGGCTGGGACGAACGTGTCCGGGAACTCGCCGCGACCCTCGGCGACCGGTTCGGGTCGTCTTCGGGCGGTCCGGAGCTCCTTCTGCGACAACTACCCTCGCTCTCCGACGACTACAAGGAGATCCGCGAACCCCAGGACGCCCTCGAGGACCTGATCCACGTCGTCTCCCTCGAACCGGGCGCGCTCGCGGTGACACTCGACGCCACCGAGGACCGCGGGCCGGGCGACCGCCACCGCTGGCGGTTCACCCTCTACCTGTGCGGGGAATCGGCGACCCTCACCGACGTCCTACCGGTGCTGCACAGTCTCGGCCTCGACGTTCTCGAAGAGCATCCGTACGAGATCCGGCGGTCCGACGACACCGTCTGCTGGGCCTACGAGTTCATCGTGCAACTGGCCGCCGGGATGTCGGTGGACCTCGACCATGCCGACGACCTCGAGGAGCGCTTCACCGAGGCGTTCCGTCGGATCTGGCTCGCTGCAGCAGAAGTCGACGACTACAACGAGCTGATCATCCGCTGCGGCCTGGACTGGCGGTCGGCGGCCATGCTGCGTGCCTACGGGCAGTACCTGAGGCAGTGCGGATTCTCCTACAGCACAGCCCATGTCGCGAATGTGCTCGGTCGTCATCCGCAGATCACACGCGGGCTGGTCGATCTGTTCGTGGCGTCTTTCGACCCGGTCGCCGCCGACCTCGACCGGCGCGAGCGGGTGAGCGAACAACTCCGGGCCGACATCGGCACGGTGCTGAGCCTCGACGCCGATCGCATCGTGTCGGCCTTCGCGGCCGTCATGACCGCGACGTCACGGACCAACTACTTCGTGACGGACACAACCGGTGAAGGGGATCGCGAGCATCGCCCGGTGATCTCGTTCAAGCTCCGGCCCCGCGAGATCCCGCAGACCCCCGAACCCCGTCCGCTCCACGAGATCTTCGTGTACTCGCCTCGGGTCGAGGGCGTCCACCTGCGGTTCGGTGCGGTGGCGCGCGGTGGGCTGCGCTGGTCGGATCGCAAGGAGGATTTCCGTACCGAGATCCTCGGCCTGGTGAAGGCTCAGGCCGTCAAGAACGCCGTCATCGTCCCCCTCGGCGCGAAGGGCGGGTTCGTCGTCAAACGCCCGCCGGCGCCGACCGGGGACGCCGCCGCCGACCGGGATGCGCAGCGCGCGGAGGGGATCGCCTGTTACCGACAGTTCATCTCCGGTCTGCTCGACATCACCGACAACATCGATCGCTCGACCGGCGAGGTCATCCCGGCACGCGGGGTGGTCCGGCTCGACGAGGACGACACCTACCTGGTGGTCGCGGCCGACAAGGGCACCGCGGCGTTCTCCGACATCGCCAACGAGGTGTCACAGTCATACGGCTTCTGGCTCGGTGACGCGTTCGCCTCGGGCGGCTCGGCCGGTTACGACCACAAGGCCATGGGCATCACCGCGCGCGGCGCCTGGGAATCGGTCAAACGGCATTTCCGGGAGATGGGCGTCGACACCCAGACGCAGGACTTCACGGTCGTCGGAATCGGCGACATGAGCGGGGACGTGTTCGGCAACGGCATGCTGCTCAGCGAGCACATCCGGCTCGTCGCCGCCTTCGATCACCGGCACATCTTCGTCGACCCGGAACCCGTCGCGGACCGGTCCCACCGCGAACGCCGCCGCCTGTTCGAGCTGCCGCGATCGTCGTGGGCCGACTACGACACCGATCTGATCGGCGTGGGCGGCGGGGTGTGGTCCCGCGACCGCAAGTCGATCCCCGTCAGTGCGGAGATGGCGGCCGCGCTCGGTATCGAGGAGGGCGTCGACGAACTCTCGCCGCCCGAACTGATCCGGGCGATCCTCCTCGCGCCGGTCGACCTGCTCTGGAACGGCGGGATCGGCACGTACATCAAGGCGTCGACGGAGACCCACGGGGACGTCGGCGACAAGTCGAACGACGCGATCCGCGTCGACGGTGATCAGGTGCGGGCCAAGGTGATCGGAGAGGGCGGCAACCTCGGGGTCACCGAGCGCGGCCGGATCGAGTTCGATCTCGCGGGCGGCCGGATCAACACCGACGCGCTCGACAACTCGGCAGGCGTCGACTGCTCGGACCACGAGGTCAACATCAAGATCCTGCTCGACTCGGCGGTGTCGGGCGGTGCGCTCGATCCCGGCGACCGGAACCCGCTGCTCGAATCGATGACCGACGACGTCGCCGACCTCGTTCTCGCCGACAACATCTCGCAGAACTCGGAGTTGGGGTTCTGCCGCACCTTCGAGCTGACCCGCGTCGAGGTGCACGCACGGATGCTCGACCAGCTCTCCCGCGAACGCGGCGTCGACCTTCGGCTCGAAGCCCTCCCGCAAGCGCGGGAGCTCCGCAAGCGGTTCGAGGGGGAGCTACACCGCGGACTCACCTCACCCGAGTTCGCAACCCTGATGGCGCACGTCAAACTCGAGGCGAAGTCGGACCTGCTGGCCAGCGACCTCCCCGACAACGACGTTTTCGCCCCACGCGTCGCCCGCTACTTCCCGCAAGCCCTGCGCGAGACGTACGGCGAGCAGATCAACTCCCACCGGCTGCGACGGCAGATCGTCACGACGACCCTCGTCAACGACGTCATCGATCACGCCGGGATGACGCACCTGTTCCGGTTGAGCGAGGGCGCGGGGTGCACAACCGAAGAAGGTGTCCGCGCCTACGTCGTGTCCAACAGGATCTTCGGCATGGGCGAGGTCTTCGAGAGCATCCGGCACGCACCGGCACCGGCCGAGGTCGTCGACGGGATGATGCTCTATGCCCGCCGGCTGCTGTTCCGGGCGTCGCGGTGGCTGCTCGCGTTCCGTCCGCAGCCGCTCGCCCTGGCCGCCGAGATCACCCGCTACTCCGATCGAATCACCCGGTTGTCCGCGTCCGTCGACGGGTGGCTGGGGGAGAGCTCCGCGAAGGACATCGCCGACCGGGTGCGCGTGTATGTCGACGAGGGGGTCCCCGACGACCTCGCCCGGACGGTGGCCGTCAGCCTGCACCGGTTCTGCCTGCTCGACATCATCGACGCCGCGGAGATCTCCGACCGCGATCCCGAAGAGGTCGGCGACCTCTACTTCGCGGTGATGGAACACTTCGGACTCGAGGAACTGCTCACCGCGGTGTCGAACCTGGACTACGGCGACCGCTGGCACGCGCTCGCCCGGCTGGCGGTTCGCGACGACATGCACGGCGCGCTACGGGCGCTCACCCTCAAGATCCTCGAGGTCAGCGAACCCGAGGAGTCGAGCGACGAGAAGATCGCCGAATGGGAGTCCTCCCAGTCGAACCGGCTCAGTCGCCTGCGCACCGTTCTCGATGAGATCGAGGAGACCGGGACCCTCGACCTCGCGACACTGTCGGTCGCTGCACGGCAACTCCGGAGTGTGATTCGCTGACGCGTTTCCCCCCCTGGTCCGTTTCGGCCCCACCACCCGATGCCCGGGCCTAGCCTGGGCTCATGACGCGCACGGCCCCGCGGATCTGCCCGCTCTGCGAAGCGACCTGCGGGTTGTCCCTCGTTGTCGACGTCCACGGCGGCCCGATCGAGGAATACGCCGGAGGGGACGGACACCCGCGTGAGCACGTGACCGGTGCCCGCGGCGACGCCGACGACGTGTTCAGCCACGGCTACATCTGTCCCAAGGGGGCGAGCTTCGCACAACTCGACAACGACCCGGATCGTCTCGAACGCCCACTGGTCAAACGGGGCGGACGGTTCGTCGAGGTCGATTGGGACGAGGCGCTCGACGAAGCGGTCACCCGCCTGCGCACGGTCATCGACGCTCACGGTGGATCGTCGGTCGGGTTCTACCTCGGCAACCCGTCGGCGCACACCATCGCGGGCACCATGTACGCGCCGCTGCTCGCGCGGGCGATCGGCACCCGCAACGTGTTCAGCGCCGGCACCCTCGACCAGATGCCCAAGCAGGCGGCGTCGGGATACCTGTTCGGTCACGCCGGGACCTTCGCCGTCCCCGATCTCGACCGCACCGATCACCTGGTGATCATCGGCGCGAATCCCGTTGTCTCCAACGGCAGTATGGCCACCGCCGCGAACTTCCCCGGCAAGCTGAACGCCCTCCGGCATCGCGGCGGACGACTCACGGTCATCGACCCGGCGCGCACCCGCACCGCTCGTCTGGCAGATACCCACCTCGCACCACGCCCGGGAACCGACGCCGCATTGCTGGCCGCCGTCGTCACCTGCCTGTTCGACGAGGGACTGGTCGCCGACGAGCTCGGTGGAATCGCGCCCCACGTGCAAGGTGTCGACGAATTACGCAGGGAGATCGTCGATCTCACGCCCGAGCGGGTGGCCTCGTACTGCGATGTGCCGGCCGAGGCCATCCGCGCGCTCGCCCGTGCGATCGCGGCGGCACCGACGGCGGCGGTCTACGGCCGACTGGGCACCACCGTCGTCGAGTTCGGCACCCTCGGCAGCTGGCTCATCGACGTGGTCAACGTCCTCACCGGCAACCTGGATCGGCCCGGCGGGGTCATGTTCCCGACGGCGCCGACCGCCCCCGCGCCCCGTCCGGCCCGACCGGGGCGCGGATTCCGGACCGGCCGCTGGCGCAGCCGGGTGTCGGGACATCCCGAGGTCGCGGGGGAGTTGCCCGCCGTCGCGATGGCAGAGGAGTTCGAGACACCCGGAGAGGCGCAACTGCGGGCACTGGTCACGGTCGCCGGCAACCCCGTGCTGTCGGCGCCCAACGGCCGCCGGCTGGCCACCGCGCTCGATGCCGCCGACGTCGTCGTGTGCGTCGACCCCTATCTCAACGAGACCACCCGGCATGCCGATGTCATCCTGCCGCCGCCGCGCCCCTCCCAGAGCCCGCACTTCGACGCGATCCTCAACAACCTCGCCGTACGCGCGAACGCCCGCTACTCGCCGCGGGTACTGCCGCTACCCGACGGCCGGCCCGACGAGATCGACATCGTGTGTCGCCTGATCCTCGGGATTTCCGGGGCGGGCGTCGACGCCGATCCGGGCCTCGTCGACGAGCAGGTCATCGCCGCGACCCTGGCCAAGGAGGTGACCGACCCGCATTCGCCGGTCGCCGGACGCGACGTCGAGACCCTCGTGGCGATGCTGCCCGAAGCGCCGGGCCACCAGCGCCGCCTGGACATGATGCTGCGGCTTGGTGCCTACGGCGACGGTTTCGGTGCACGGGAGGGCCTCACGTTCGCCGATGTCCTGGCCGCCCCGCACGGCATCGACCTCGGTCCGATGCGCCCGCGTCTGCCCGGGGTGCTCCGCACCGCGTCGGGAAAGGTCGAGCTGGCACCGGAGCCGCTGATCGGGGACCTCGCCCGGTTGCGTGCCGCAGTCGACGCCGAACACGAGTCGGGCGATCCGTCGCTCTTCCTCGTCGGGCGCCGTCACCTGCGGTCCAACAACAGCTGGATGCACAACCTGCCCGCACTCACCGGCGGGACCAATCGCTGCACCCTGCAGATGCACCCGGACGATGCGGCGCGCCTGGGCATCGACGGCGTCGCGACGGTCCGCGGCGCGGGCGGGTCGCTGACCGTCCCGGTCGAGCTCACAACCGACATCAAGCCCGGCGTCGCCTCGATGCCGCACGGCTGGGGTCACGACGACGCACAGTCCCGTCTGTCCGTGGCGGCCGCCGAACCGGGCGTCAACGTGAACCTCCTCAACGACGGGGCACGGCTCGACCCGCTCTCGGGGACCGTCGTCCTCAACGGCGTGCGGGTCGAGGTCGGTCCCGCCTGAGCCGATCGAGGTCGCTCGTCGCCCGTCCGGGGTCTCGGTGCCCGTCGTGCGTAGGGTTGATCTCGCGGCGCCCGGCGTCGTACCAGCAGATCCGGATCGACAGGGGATGGAACGCACGTGCTCAACGAGGACTCGGGGACCGCAACAGCTGCCGGCTACGTAGTGAAGGTCCCGGTGCGATGGTCGGACATGGACGTCTACCAGCACATCAACCACGCCCGGATGGTCACGCTGCTCGAGGAGGCGCGCATCCCGTGGCTGTTCCTCGACGGTCGGCCCACCGCGCCGCTGCGGGACGGCTGCCTCGTGGCCGACCTCCACGTGAAGTACCAGGCACAGCTGCGGCACTCCGAGGGGCCGATCGAGGTCACCATGTACGTCCAGCGCCTGCGCGCGGTGGACTTCACCGTCGGTTATGAGGTCCGTCCCGCCGGTGCCGACCCCGAATCGAAACCGGCAGTCGTCGCCAGTACCCAACTCGTCGCGTTCGACGTCGGCGCGCAGCGCGTCGCCCGGCTCACCCCGGAGCAGAAGGACTACCTGAACCGCTTCCGGCGCCCCGACGACACGTCAGCGACGCCGCGCTGATGGAACGGTTCATCCAGATCGCGGAATCGGATCGGTCCAACGCATCGGCGTTCCTCGCGCATGCCCGAAGGCTCGACGACGCCGCCGTGGTGCGGGTCGTGGCGCGCTCCGACGGCCTGGTCGGCCTCTGGACCCACACGGGGTTCGAGGTACTCGCGACCCGCGCGGTCTCGGGACGCGTTGCGCCGGCCGACATCGTCTGCGATGCCGCGTCGTTGCACTCGGCGCTCGCCGTCGCACCCGCGGGCGCGCAGATCGATCCCGGGTTCTCCCTCGACAGTGCCTGGCGCGGTGCACTTCCCGCATCCGCCGGCTACCGGCACGTCGACGACGTGCCCGCGCGCAGCATCGTCGGTCTGGCACGTGACGGTGCCCGTGTGGCGCGCGACGAGGGCAGCGCTCATGGACCCGCCACGGGATTGCTCGACCAGGACGTGCTCGAGGTCTCGACCGAGGACGGCGCGTTACACGCGGCGGTCACCATGCGGTCGCTCTTCGCCCTGACCGGGATGGGGTTCATCCGTGACCGCGAAGGGCGCGCGGTCACCGAGACCTCGCCCGTCGAGGACATCGATGCTGCCGAGCCGGTCCGGATCCGATTGTCGGCGGCGTGGATCCGGATCGACGCCCGGTACGGTTCGGTGTACCAGCGTCGTCATCGCGACCTGTCGGTCACGGTTCTCTGACCGGTCCTCAGACCAGCCAGGCGGCGGCGTCGGGTGCCAGCATGCCGTCCACCAGCGGCGAACTGATCAGCAGCAGTTCACCCGGTGGCAGCGGCACCGGCACCTCGCCCGCGTTCAAGGCGCAGATCAGGAATCCCTCGGACCGCCGGAATGCCAGGCAGCCCTCCGGGGCCTCGTACCATTCGATCGATTCGCCGGCGAATTCCGCTCGGTCATAACGCAATTCGATGGCTGCCCGGTACAGCGACAGCATCGAGCCGACGTCCTCGAGCTGTGCCTCGGCGGTCAGCGAATGCCACGACTCCGGCATCGGCAGCCAGGTGTCGGCCGACGAGCTGAAGCCGAATGGTGGCTCGGTGCCCTGCCACGGCAACGGGACACGGCATCCGTCGCGGCCGCGTTCGGTGTGACCCGACCGCTCCCACACCGGATCCTGGAGGACCTCCTCGGGTAGGTCGTCGACGTTGGGGAGGCCGAGTTCGGAGCCGTTGTAGAGGAAGATCGTTCCGGGCAGGGCCATCTCGACGACGAGCATCGCCCGCGCACGCCGCGTCCCGCGTGCGAGGTCGGGTTCACCGGTCTCCGGGTCGACGGGGGCGTAGCGCGTCACCTCTCGTTCGACGTCGTGGTTGGACAGCGTCCACGTCGGGGTGCCGGACACCGAGAGGACGGCGTCGAGCGAGTTCTCGATGGCCTCGCGGATGGCGCCGGACTCGAAGGGCGCCTTGGCGAGACGGAAGTTGAAACCAAGATGCAGTTCGTCGGGACGGAGGTACTCCGCGAATCGTTCGTTGTCGTTGACCCAGATCTCGCCGACGTTCGCCGCGCCCGGGTACTCGTCGAGCACCTTGCGGATCTTGCGGTGGATGTCGTGTACCGCATAGTTGTTGAACCGCGGATCGTCGTCGTCGTTGGTGAGCAGAGCGGTGGTGGTGAGATCCATGTCGGGCAGATCCGCGGGCTTTGCCATCCCGTGCGCCACGTCGATCCGGAAGCCGTCGACGCCGCGGTCCAGCCAGAACCGCAGCGTCTTCTCGAGATCCTCGAAGACCTCGGGATTCTCCCAGTTCAGGTCGGGCTGTTCGGCGGCGAAGATGTGGAGGTACCACTGTCCGGGGCTGCCGTCGGCCTCGGTGATCCGGGTCCATGCCGGCCCGCCGAAGATGCTGTGCCAGTTGTTCGGTGGCTCGTCGCCGTTCTCTCCGCGACCGTCCCGGAAGATGTAGCGGGCGCGCTCCGGACTGCCCGGACCGGCGGCCAGTGCTGCGCGGAACCACTCGTGCTGATCGCTGGTGTGGTTCGGGACGAGGTCCATGGTGACGCGGATGTCGCGCTCGTGGGCCTCGGCGATGAGCGAGTCGAACGTCGCGAGATCGCCGAAGAGCGGGTCGATGTCGCGCGGATCGGCGACGTCGTACCCGTGGTCGGCCATCGGCGAGGTCATGATGGGACTCAGCCAGATCGCGTCGATGCCCAGCAGCTCGAGATATCCGAGTTTGCCGATGACACCGGCCAGATCGCCCACGCCGTCGCCGTTCGCGTCGCAGAACGACCGCGGGTAGATCTGGTAGAAGACCGCGGACTTCCACCAGGTGGTGTCGGTCGGGTCCAGCTGCGGCACGATCGCCGGCGCCAAGTCCTCTTGTGGGTCCGCGGATTCCGCGGCCTCGGTCTCGAACGGTCCGGCTGCCGCGTCGGTTTCGGCGTCGGGATCGAGTTCGGCGTCGGCCTCGGCCTCGATGGCCTCCTCGTCGAGGGCCTCGGGATCGGTCGTCGCGGGATCGATCACCTCGACACCGGCCACGGCATCCGGTGTGTCTCCGGCGATCTCGGGGGTGTCGTCCGACGAGTCACTCACGTTGCCCTCGGTATCCGAGGTCTCCGGTACGACGGTGTGTGCACCGTCGGGCTGACCCCCGTCAGATGGCTCGGCGGGGACAACATCTGGTGTCTCATCGCTCACCGTGGTCATTCTGCCTTACCTGAGTTTTCGGCGAGAAATCCAGGTCAATCGGCGCGTCGTCGGCGTGTCGAGAGTTCGGGTGGCGAACGGCAGAAGGTTTCTGCGAGACCTCAGATCGGCGAGTTCATCATCGACTGGGCGGCCATCTCCATGTAGTCGACGAGCGCCTGCCGATGCGGCGGGTCGAGGGTCTCGTCGTCGATGGCGGCGATCGCGGTGTGCATGCACCGCAGCCAGGCGTCGCGCTCGATCGGGCCGACGCGATAGGGGGTGTGGCGCATGCGCAGCCTCGGATGGCCGCGTTCGTCGGAGTAGGTCCGGGGGCCGCCCCAGTACTGCTCGAGGAACATCCGGAGCCGTCGCTCGGCGGGTCCGAGGTCCTCTTCGGGGTACAGCGGGCGCAACACCTCGTCCTTCGCCACCTCGGTGTAGAAGACCTCGGTGAGCCGTCGGAATGTCTCCGCGCCGCCGATCTCCTTGTAGAAGCTGCGCGGGGACGGGTCGGGGGAGTTGCCGGATTCGCCAGTCACAGCCGCCATTGTCCCCACGACCGCGGAGTGCCTCAACGTGACGCGCTGCCGGACTGGTCCCCGGCAGGCCGTCTTGCGTCGGATTTTCCCTGCACGACGTCGGCGTCCGTGGTGAACTGTGCAGGTCAACCTGTTCACGCGGGCCTGGCGGGAGGTCGAATGACGCACAGGTCACATTCCACGACGACCGAGGTGACGAGGCTCCACGGCGGACCGGCCTCGCAGGCGGCCGGGTCACGAACGTGGACACGCCGCCGGGTGCTGCTGCTCAACGCCACGTACGAGCCGCTCAGCGCGGTTACCGTCCGCCGCGCCGTCGTCCTGATCCTGCGTGGGCGTGCCGACATGGTCCACGCCGACGAGTCCGGGGGAGCGTTCCACTCGCCCGCGACGGCGGTGCCGGTGCCGACGGTGATCCGGCTGCGGACCTATGTGCGGGTCCCGTACCGCGCGACGGTGCCGTTGACCCGCTCCGCGCTGATGCACCGTGACCGGTTCCGCTGCGGATACTGCGGCAGACCCGCGACCACCATCGATCACGTCGTCCCACGTAGCCGGGGCGGCGCGCACAACTGGGAGAACTGCGTCGCCTGCTGTGCGTCGTGCAATCACCGCAAGGCGGACCGGTTGCTCGGCGAACTGGGCTGGGCGTTGCGGACGCGGCCGATCGCCCCGAGAGGCCGGCACTGGGGCCTCATCGCCGCGGTCAAGGACATCCATCCGGCGTGGATGCAGTACATCGACGCGGGTGCCGCATGATGAGGGGGGAAGCCACTCGAAACGCCGGCCGGAATGTCACCGGGAAGCGTCTACGACGCGCTGTAGGGGCCCCTGCACCGGTCGGTCCGATGTGGGCTAGATTGATCAACGATGACCTGTGCCGACAACCGGCCGGGTCCGGCGCGACCATCGAAAGGGTGACATGGACAGCCTGATCGTCCCCATCGGAGTGCCAGTCACGATCGTGACGGTGCTCTTCGTCGTGCTCTGCGTTGTCGCGATGGTGTTCTCCGGCGGGGTCAAGTACCCGAAGGTCAAGGAGTACACCCTCGACAAGCAATGGGAGCATGCACCGCTTCTCTTCAGTGCCACCGACATCGAACCGATGGCACTTCCGCGGCACGCGGAACCCGGCGACGTTGATGGGAGCTCGGCAAGTGGCAAGTGGTGAGGTTTCGCACGCGAACGTGAGTGCAGAGGTCGCGGCCCGTTCGGCCGCGGAACTGCCGCTGGGCACCGTGATCACCAATAGCGGACGTATCTCGGCGGCCCGCTACCCGGGTGATGCGCCGACGACGCCGCCCTTCAGCAAGAGGGATCTGATCGCTCTCGACGACACCCTGAAGGCCGCGAGCGAGAAGGCCCTCGTGCGTTTCTCGATCTATGTCGGTGACCTCGACGGTGACCTCGACGCGAGTGCCCGCGCCATCCTGGCGAAGGCGCCCGAGCCCGCGCACGGCACGCTCATCGCGGTGTCGCCGAACACGCGCGACGTCGTCATCGTCTCCGGTCGCGAGGTGTCGAGCCGCGTCAACGACCGGGTCGCCGCACTCGGCGTGACCGCTGCGGTCACCGGCTTCCGTCAGGGCAACCTGATCGACGGCCTGATCGCGTCGCTGCGTGTGATGGCGACCGCCGCCGCAGCCGGCTGATCCCACCGGTACAAGAACCACAGACGAGGCCGCCCCACCTTTCGGTGGGGCGGCCTCGTCTGTGTTGTGCGGGTGGCTGATCAGCGATACATGCGGACCAGCGGGCAGGTGAACGGGTCGCGATCACCGAGTCCGACCTGGTTGAGGTAACGGATGACGATCCCGTAGGACGCGATCAGTGAGGTCTCGGTGTACTGCACGCCATGACGCTCGCAGTGGGCACGGACGAGCGGCTGCACCTTGACCAGGTTGGGTCGCGGCATGCTGGGGAACAGATGGTGTTCGATCTGGTAGTTCAGGCCACCCATCATGAAGTCGGTGACCCGTCCTCCGCGGATGTTGCGCGACATCAGGACCTGGCGACGCAGGAAGTCGACGCGCATGTCCTTGGGCACCAGCGGCATGCCCTTGTGGTTCGGGGCGAACGAACCGCCGAGCAGGAGTCCGAACACCGCGAGCTGCACCGCGATGAAGGCGATGGCCTGCGCCGGCGACATCACGATGAACGGAACCGCGACACCCAGGGCGAGCCGGAGCACGATCAGCGAGATCTCGACGGCACGGTGTGGAACGGCGTTGCGTGCGGCGAGACCTTGAAGACTCGCAACGTGGAGTGCGGCCCCTTCAAGCGTCAGCAGCGGGACGAAGAACCATCCCTGACGGCGGGTGAACCAGCCGTACAGGCCCGACCGCTCCTCGGCGACCTCCGGCACGAAAGCGATGGGGCCGTCGGCGATGTCGGGGTCGATGCCCACCTGATTCGGGGCCTTGTGGTGACGGTTGTGCTTGTTCCGCCACCAGTGGAACGACAAGCCGGCTCCGGCGGCGGCGAGGATCCGCGCGCTCCACTCGTTGGCGCCGGCCGAAGAGAACATCTGACGGTGGGCGCCGTCGTGGCCGAGGAAACCGAACTGGGTACTCACCACGGCGAGGACGGCGGCCGGCACGAGCTGCCACCAGGTGTCGCCGAGCACGATCACCGCTGCCCACACGCCGATGAACGCGAGGACGGTCAACGCCATCCGGGTGACGTAGAAGCCGCGGCGACGGTCGAGTAGGCCCGATGCGCGGACTTCCGCCGCCAGTTCTGTGTAGGAACTGACGAATTTCGTGTCGCGGGCATGCGACACAGATGAAAGGGACAAGAGTGCGTACCTCTGGCCTTCTGATTGTTGCCAGGTACGCCGGAGAGATCAGCTTTCGGAGCTGAGGCGCGTCACGAGAGACATGAACCGTAATTGCGATGCATCAAGGGGCGACGCCCATCATGCCAGAGTTCCGGCCCGCGCCATCGGTGCGCGGGCCGGCCGCAGCTCAGGACCGCGTCGCAGACCCCTCGAGCACCTTCTCGTGCGCTCCCGTCCCGGCGTGGTCGAGTTCATCGTCGACCATGTTGGTCTCGTCGAACGGGGCGCGTCCCGAGAGCACCTCGTCGACCCGGTGCTTGTCCATGGTGTGTGTCCACGAACCGACGAGCAGGGTGGCCACTGCATTGCCCGAGAAGTTGGTGACCGCACGCGCCTCGGACATGAACCGGTCGATCCCGACGATCACCCCGACGCCGTCGAGCATCTCCGGCCGATGGGCCTGGAGTCCGCCCGCTAGGGTGGCCAGGCCGGCGCCGCTGACGCCCGCAGCCCCCTTGGACGCGATGATCATGAACGCGAGCAGACCGATCTGTTCGCCGACCGAGAGCGGATCGCCCATCGCATCGGCGATGAAGATCGAGGCCATCGTCAGGTAGATCGCGGTGCCGTCCAGGTTGAACGAGTACCCGGTGGGCACCACGACACCGACGGTCGTCTTCTCGACACCCAGGTGCTCCATCTTCGCGATCAGTCGTGGCAGTGCCGACTCCGACGACGACGTCGCGAAGATCAGCAGGTATTCGCGGGCCAGGTAGCGGACGAGACGGAAGATCGACACGCCCGCGATCGTCCGGAGCATCACCCCCAGAACACCGAAGACGAACACCAGACAGGTCAGATAGAACGCGAGCATCAGGGTCACCAGCTGCTGCACGGCAGCCCATCCGGTCTGTCCGACGACGTTCGCGATGGCGCCGAACGCGCCGATCGGCGCCACCCACAGCACCATCGTCAGGACCTTGAAGACCAGCTTCTGGAAGTACGAGACCGCGGTCAGGATCGGTTCTCCGGTACGACCCATCGCCTGGATCGCGAATCCGACCAGCAGTGCGACGAACAGTGCCTGCAGGACGCTGCCGTCGGTCAAGGCGGACAGCATGGACTCGGGGATGATGCCCTGGATGAAGTCGACGGTTCCGCCCGACTCGTGGGCTTCTTTGGCCAGTTCCTCGCCCTTGCCCGACATCGACGAGATGTTCAGACCCTCCCCGGGCTGGATGAGATTGCCGACGACCAGTCCGATCGCGAGCGCCACCGTCGACATCACGAGGAAGTAGACGAAGGCGAGGCCGCCGACCTTGCCCACCGTCGCCGCTTTACGCACCGATCCGATGCCCAGCACGATGGTGCAGAAGATCACCGGCGCGATCATCATCTTGATGAGGCTGACGAACATGGTCCCGAGCACGCCGAGTTCTTTGCCGACCGACGGGGCGACGAGTCCGACGACGACACCGGCCACCACCGCGATGATGACCGCGATGTAGAGCCAGTGCGTGCGATCGCGCTTGGCCGGCGGGGCGGCGTTCGTGGCGTCACCCGCCACCTTGCCGTCATCCGCCGGACCGTCACCGGCCTTCTGATCTGTGTTCATCGGCAGTTCTCTCCTCGTGGGCAGGGGACATCGGTGGTTAGGATTGTCAACCGGTGTGGTGGCGCCGGTCACGATTCTGTTCATTACGTTCAGGGGATCCGGCGAGAGATATCCCCCAAGGGGGTCTGTCGAAACACGGTGAGGAATCGAGGGCCGGGAATGCGGTGGTATCCGCGAACGCTGGCCGGTCAGGTCGCGGCTCTCGCGCTGGTCGTCGTGGCGGTGGTGGTCGTCGCGGGCAGCCTCCTGGCTGCGGTCGACGCGCGTGTCGACGGGGACCGGGCCGCACGTGCCGAGGTCACCGCCGTGGCCGTCAGCCTGGCGGAGTCACCGTCGACGGTCTCCGCGCTCACCTCGCCGGACCCGAGCGCGATCCTGCAGCCGGTCACCGACCGGATCCGGAAGGCGACCGGCATCGCGTTCATCACGGTGCTCGGTCCGGATCGCACCCGCTACACCCACACCGATCCGGCTCTGATCGGCGCGGCCTACATCGGCAGCATCGACGCGGCCCTCCGCGGTGAGACGATGACCGAGACGTACACCGGGACCCTGGGCCCGTCCGTCCGCACCATCGCGCCGGTGCGGACGACCGACGGTCGTGTCGTCGGCATGGTGGCGGCGGGCATCACCCAGCGTTCGCTCACGTCGACATGGCGCGGGGAGCTGCCGCCGATCGCGGTCACCGCGTTCGCGGCACTGGTGACAGCCGTCGTCGGCGTCTGGTGGATCCGGCGGCGCCTCCTGCGACAAACCGGTGGGCTGGCACCGGAGGAACTCCGGCTCATGTACGACCACCACGACGCGGTGTTGCGCGCGGTCCGCGAGGGATTGATCGTCGTCGAGGACGGCCGACCGGCTCTGGTCAACGACGAGGCGCGACGCCTCCTCCGAATCGGGACCGACACGCCCGCAGGCGATCTGCCCGCGTTCCTGACCGGTGCGGATGCTTCGGCCGCCGACGAGCTCTATGCGGAGGGCGGGCGGGTGCTGCTGGTGAGCCGGTCGCCGGTGTCCGGGCGACGCCGCTCGTCGGTCGTCACGATCCGCGACCGGACCGAGTTGGCCGAGATCACCGGCGAACTGGACTCGATGACACGATTCGCCGAGGCGCTCCGGTCCCAGGCGCATGAAGCTGCCAACCGACTCCACACGCTGGTCGCGCTGGTCGAGATGGGGCGGCCGGAGGAGGCGATCCGGCTGGCGACGACCGAACTCGAACTGTCGCAACACCTCATCGATCGCATGACCCAGGCGGTGGCCGAGCCCGCGCTCGTCGCGCTGCTCCTGGGGAAGAGTGCCCAGGCGGCCGAACGGGGAATCTCGTTCTCGCTCACCGAGGATTCCCAGGTGACTGATGACGCCACCCAGATCCTGTCGCCGGGAGAGATGGTCACCGTGGTGGGCAATCTCGTCGACAACGCCCTCGACGCGTGCGATCCGGCCGACCCGTGGGTCGAGGTCGGTGTCACCGGGGACCAGGAAGCGCTCGAGATCGTCGTCGCCGACAGTGGTTCCGGCATGGATGACGATCTCTTCCGCCGGGCGACAGCCCGCGGGTACTCCACCAAGTCCGGTGGCGACGAGGCGGGCCGCGGACTGGGTCTGGCACTCGTCGCCCAGGTGGTCGCGCGACACCATGGGACGTTGACCGCGGAGAACACCTACGGTTCGGTGGTCACGGTGCGAATACTGGCGGTGCCGTCACGGGCGGGGGCGACGCAGTGATCCGGGTGCTGATCGTCGAGGACGAACCGCTCATCGCCGCGGCGCACCGTGACTATCTCGGCCGCATCGGCTGTTTCGACGTCGTCGGAGCGGTGACCACCGCTCAGGAGGCGTTGCGCACCGCGCGAACCCATGTCGTCGACCTGGTGCTTCTCGACCTCGGTCTGCCCGACGCCCGGGGCACCGACCTCGCCTCCGCGCTGTCCGGGGTGCGTCCGGCTCCCGACATCATCGCGATCACCGCACAACGCGACCTGCAGACCGTGCGCGACGCGATGTCCCGCGGGGTGTTGCTCTACCTGCTGAAACCCTTCACCTTCGCGGCCTTCCGCGAGAAGATCGAGCAGTATCTGCGGTACCGGGAAGCGCTCGCCGGTGATACCGATGCGGTCAGCCAGCGCGATGTCGACCGGGCGCTGGCGCAGCTGCGCGCCGTGGACCTCCGGGGGTCGGCGAAAGGGTCCGCGCCGCAGACCGAGGACGCGGTCCGCCGCGCGGTGCGTGACAGTGTCGACGGGCTCACCGCTTCGGAGGTGGCCCGCGCGCTCGGCTCGTCGCGGGTCACCGCGTGGCGATACCTGGAGCGGCTCTCCGACGACGGTGTGCTCGATCGTGACAGCCAGTACGGATCGGCCGGACGGCCGCAGGTGCGGTACCGGTGGCGCCGACGCTGACCAGCGCCACCGAGACCACAGCCACCGATACCGCGAATCCTCAGCCCTGCGCGTCGAACTCGCGTGCCCGCAGCGAACGCGCGACGCCGTCACGGCCTTCGGAGATCAGCCGCTTGAGGGCGGGCGGATGATCACCGGCCAGGAACTCCTCGGCGAGATCGAGGGCCCGCTGGGTCATCGCCCAGCTCGGGTACAGGCCGATGACGACGGTCTGGGCGACCTCGCTCGAGCGTCGGGCCCACACCTGCGGGACCGCCTCGAAGTACTTCTCGACATACGGCTCGAGCAGC
This sequence comes from Gordonia sp. YY1, assembly GCF_009872315.1. Taxonomy (NCBI): domain Bacteria; kingdom Bacillati; phylum Actinomycetota; class Actinomycetes; order Mycobacteriales; family Gordoniaceae; genus Gordonia; species Gordonia sp. YY1. The sequence goes on from NZ_WXYI01000002.1 coordinate 231,505, forward strand.
TCGCCCTGGCCCGGACGTGCGAAGCCCTCGATCATGGTGCGGGTGTAGATGTTCGACAGCGAATCGTCGTCGATCGCCTGCGACCAGGCGTCGGCCTTGGCCTCGGCGAGTGGTCGCGACGCGCGTGCCGCGGCGGCCTGACGGGTGCCGGTGGCGGTGTTGTCGCGCTGAGCCTCGGCGTCGATGATCGGCGTCGAATCGGCTTCCGGATCGATCGCACCGGCGGTCGCCAACGCGCGCACCAGTTTCCAGCGGAGGTCGGTGTCCACGGCCAGCCCGTCGAGACCGTGTTCGGCCGGGTCCGCTCCCTCGAGGAGGGCACCCGCCACGTCGGTCTGGTCGTCGTTGAGCTTGCCGGCCAGCCAGGTGTTGACGAAGGCGAGCTGATGGTCGGACCCGGCATCGGCTCCCCGGGCCAGTTCGAGCAGGCGGGCGCTGAACGCGGGCCGGCCGGTCGTGGCCGCCCAGTCGGGATCGGCGTAGGACTCGATGGCGGTGGTCGCCTGCATCAGAACACGCTGCACCACGCCGATCTCGGTCTCGGAAGCGATACCGCGCTGCACGAGTTCGACGAAGTCGCGGGCACGCATCTCGGCCTGTCGGGTCATCTCCCAGGCCGCCGACCACACGAGAGTGCGCGGCATCGAGTCGGTGATGTCGCCGATTCGGGCGGTCGCGGTGGCCAGCGACTCGGAATCGAGCCGGATCGAGGCGTAGGTGAGGTCACCGTCGTTGAGCAGCACCAGATCTCCGCGGTTCACGCCGATCAGGCCGGGCACGTCGGTGCGCTCGCCGTCGACGTCGAGTTCGACGCTGTGGGTCTGTTCGATCGCACCCGAACCGTTGTCGGCGTAGACGCCGACGCGCAACCGGTGCACGCGGGTGTCGCCCGCGCCCGGGGCGGCGCCGTCCTGGACGATGGTGAACCGGGTGAACGCCCCGGACCCGTCGACCTCGAAGTCGGGACGCATGACGTTGATGCCCGTGGTGCGCAGCCACTGGTCGCCCCAGTCCGACAGGTCGCGACCGGACGAGCGCTCCAGTGCGCCCAGCAGATCCGAGAAGGTTGCGTTGCCGAACTTGTGGGCGGCGAAGTAGTCGCGCAGGCCGGCGAGGAAGTCCTCCACGCCGACGTAGGCGACGAGTTGCTTGAGCACCGAGGCGCCCTTGGCGTAGGTGATGCCGTCGAAGTTGACCTCGACGGCGGCGATGTCGGGGATGTCGGCGGCGACCGGGTGGGTCGAGGGCAGCTGATCCTGCCGGTAGGCCCACGACTTCTCGACGTTCGCGAACGTCGTCCAGGCGTTGGTGTACTCGGTGGCCTCCGACTGGCAGAGCACCGAGGCGAAGGTGGCGAAGGATTCGTTGAGCCACAGGTCATCCCACCACTGCATGGTGACCAGGTCGCCGAACCACATGTGCGCCATCTCGTGCAGCACGGTCTCGGCGCGACGTTCGTAGAGGTACTTGGTGACGCGCGACCGGAAGACGTAGTCCTCCAGGAAGGTCACCGCGCCGGCATTCTCCATCGCGCCCGCGTTGAACTCGGGCACGAAGAGCTGGTCGTACTTCCCGAAGGCGTAGGGGATGCCGAAGTTCTTGTGGTAGAAGGCGAATCCCTGCTTGGTCTCGGTGAACAACCGGTCGGCGTCCATATGCTCGGCGAGCGAGGCGCGGCAGTAGATGCCGAGCGGGATGTCGCCGTGGTCGTCGGAGTAGACGTCGGTCCACTCGGCGTACGGTCCGGCGATGAGCGCGACGAGGTAGGTGCTCATGGGTGCGGTCTCGCGGAAGCGATGGATTCCGGGTTCGGCGGCGACGGTCTCCACGTGTGCGGCGTTGGAGATGACCTTCCAGTCCTCCGGGGCCGTGACCGTGAGCGTGTAGGTCGCCTTCAGGTCGGGCTGGTCGAAACAGGCGAACATGCGCTTGGCGTCGGCGGTTTCGAACTGGGAGTACAGGTACACCGAGTCGTCGGACTGGTCGACGAAGCGGTGCAGTCCCTCACCGGTGTTGGAGTAGGCGCAGTCGGCGACCACGGTGAGGGTGTTCTCCGCGGCCAGGCCGGGCAGCACGATGCCGGCGGATTCGTCGAAGCCGGAGACGTCGAGCTCGACGCCGTTGAGGGTCGCCGAGTGCAGCGTCGGTGCGACGAGGTCGATGAAGGTCTCGGCGCCCTCGGTCGCGGTGAACGTGACCGTGGAGGTGGAACGGAACGTCTCGGTGCCGGGCGCACCCTTCCCGTCGGTGAGGTCGAGTTCGATCCGGTAATTCGACACGTCGACGATCGCGGCGCGTTCGCGGGCCTGGTCTCTGGTGAGGTTCGGAGCAGTCACACCGGCCAGCTTATCGAGACCGACGGTGCTCAGCCGTTCGACAGCAGACCGACAGGCTGCAGAATCGTCTTCGACAGCGTGGCGAGGTCGTCGGTGATCCCGGGACGTGCGCGCAGATCCGGGGCCTGGACGATGTCGTCGGCCACTCCGATGAACGCCCGGGTGAGGGCTGCGGCGTCGGCCTCGGACAGTTCCGGCGTCCGGGCACGGATCGCGGCGACCCATTCGGCGATGTACGCGCGCTGGGCCGAACGCAACGCATCCTGGTCCGCCTCGGGGAGGTAGACGATGTCGCGGGTCCAGACGGGGATGGTCCGCCCGTGGACACCGAGTGCCTGCTCGACATGAATCGAGATCAGCACGTCGAGGGCGTCCCCGGGATCGACGCCCGTGAGGGCGTGGGTCGTCAGATAGAGCATGCCCTCGACTCCCCGGACCAGGACTGCCCGCAGGATCTCGGTCTTGCCCGGAACCTGCTGGTAGAAGGTGGCGACGGAGATGTCGGCCGCCCGCGCGATGTCGTCGATCCGGACGTCGTGGAAACCGCGCTCGGCGAACAGATCCGTCGCCGCGTCGAGGATGCGTTCATGTCGGCCGGCCGGACGCCGCGTGACCGGAATCGCCGGAGTGGCGTCCGGTTTCGTCGCGGGCAGTGAGCAGTTGATGATCGAATGCGCGACGGCGCGCTGGATCTGCATCACATGTACAGGTGCCATCGTCCCGCGGATGACGGAGGTGTTGGAGTACAGGCTCAGGACGGCGAAACCGAGTAGCCGTCCGTCGTCGAATGACAGATCCGGCCGCGCGGCGGCGACCTTGTCGGCGATGTAGTCGCTGAACCTCGTGAAGTAGCTCCGCATCTGCTCGAGCTGGGTGGGGCGGAGGTGGCGTTGCTCCCGGCGCCAGAGGATGGACACGTCCTGGTTGGCGGTCAGATCGCCGAGGCGATCGAGAAACCGCCACAGTTGGGCCTCGGGTGTGCCGGCATACTCGTCGGCCTCGCGCACGAGTTCATCCATCAGGTCGACCTGGGTGAGCAGCGCTTGCACGAGGATGTCGTGTTTGCCGGGGAAGTGGCGGTACACCGCGGGTCCGGTCAGACCAACGGCGGCACCGATCTGTTCGATGCTGACATTGCGGTACCCGGCGTCCTGGAAGAGGGCCGTCGCAGCCCGGATGATCTGTTCCGCCCGCGGACCCCGGGGACTGGAACGCCCGCCCGCCGGCCCGGGACCGGAGTCCGGATCGAGCGGCGGCGACGACATGGACGTTTCCTCTCCGAGAACGGTGGCAAAATCGTCCCCCCCCGAGAAACCGTAACCGGATTCGTCGCGAATTTTCGCCGCACACATCACAAACGGGGAACAGCCGGGCCCCTATGGCTGTTGAGCCGGGTTGGCGGTGCCGCCGGTACGGTCGAGCTCGACCACAACTTCTGAGAGGACGCCGAGGATGTCAGAGCAGACGATGTCAGAGCAGGGCCAGTCCACCACCGATCGTGTCGACTTCTGGTTCGACCCGCTCTGTCCGTGGTGCTGGATCACCTCACGGTGGATTCTCGAGGCCGAGAAGGTCCGGCCGATCGACGTGAACTTCCACATCATGAGCCTTGCGGTTCTCAACGAGGGCAAGGACATCCCCGAGGAGTATCGCGAGGCACTCAAGGGTGCGTGGCGCCCGGTCCGCGTCATCGCGGCCGCCGCGGCACAAAAGGGCGACGAGATCCTCGCCCCGCTCTACACCGCGATGGGCACGCGCATCCACAACGCGGGGAACAAGGACTTCGACCAGGTCATCGCCGGCGCGCTGGCCGAGCTCGGACTCGACGCCTCGCTGGCGCAGGCCGCCGACTCCGAGGAGTTCGACGACGCCATCCGCAAGAGCCACCACGAGGGCATGGACAAGGTCGGCGACGACGTCGGCACACCCACGATCCACGTCAACGGCGTCGCCTTCTTCGGTCCGGTGCTCTCTCGCATCCCGCGTGGAGAGGACGCCGGCAAGGTGTGGGACGGTGCGCTCGCACTCGCCTCGTACCCGCACTTCTACGAACTCAAGCGCAGCCGCACCGAGGATCCCGAGTTCGACTGACCCTCGACGGCGCCCGGCCGGCGCAGAACTGGAACCAGGGTGGCGGGAGGGAATGAGTACCCGGTCCCGCCGAAGTCCTCCCTCGGCGCTTCAGAACCGGGGCGGGAGCTCGAGACCGTTCGGGAGCGAACCGGGCGGCACCGAGGCCGGGTGCGGTGGCGGCGGCACGGTCACGACGTTCCCGCTGCCGACGCCGCGGACGATCCGGCGCGGCCGGAGCAGCATCGCTCCGGCCCGGGTGCGGTCACGGAGAGCCGCGGCGCGCCAGGTGAGGACCGGATGGGTCGAGATCGCGTTGACCAGATGCACGAAGAATCCGCGTTCGTGGGTGGCGCGGTCGGCGAACTGGTCGAAATCGACCGCGGACAGCATGTACTTTCCGGCGGCCAGGACACCGATCGCCCCCGGTGCGCCCACCGGCTTCGCGTAGTAGCCGTAGTTGTCGGCGCTGTACTCCTGTGCTCGCGAGAGGGCGCCGCCGAGCAGCGGGATGCTCGTCCCGAGGACCGTCGCCAACTGACGCCAGTACGACGTGTGACCGGCTGCGATGTGTCCGACCTCGTGGCCGATGATGAACTCCAGCGCCTCCGGGCTGCGGGCGGCACCGCCGACCTCGAACAGGTCGGAGTAGACGACGACGAATCGCCGGAACCCGTGGCCGGAGGCGAAGGCATTGACCTGCCCGTTGCCGAGTACGACGTAGGCGTCCGGCACGTACTCCAGACCGAAGCGGGCGGCGGCCTCGACCACCATCCGATGGCCCTCCGGGAACTGGGTGGGCGTCATCTGCACACCGTTCACCCGCGGCGTCGCATAGGTGAGACCGCGGATCACGAACAACACCAACGGAAAGGCCAACGCGCCCAACAGGATCTGGTTCACCATGCCGAGTGCGACGAGGATGATGATCGCCGCGTAGAGCACCGTCGTGGTCAGGATGACGAGGATCAGGACGGGGATCTCCCAGGGATGCAGTTGCGGGCGCACGGCGAAGCGGGCCGCTCGCAGCCAGTGTCGTGACGGATCGGGAGCCGTTTCCGGGAGGGGATCGACGACCCCGGGCACGTTCGGGATCGGGTTCATCGACGCTCGGGGGATGGGCGCAGGCGTGTCCACGCCCTCAATCTATAGTGGCGCCATGCGTGTCTATCTCGGTGCCGACCATGCCGGATTCGAACTCAAGAACCAGATCGCCGACCATCTGAAGGCGAACGGCCACGAGGTGGTGGACTGCGGCGCCCACGTCTACGACGCCCTCGACGACTATCCGGCCTTCTGCATCGACGCCGCGGCTCGGACCGTGGCCGATCCCGGCAGCCTGGGCATCGTGCTCGGCGGTAGCGGCAACGGCGAGCAGATCGCGGCCAACAAGGTGCCCGGCGCCCGCTGCGCACTGGCCTGGAGCGTGGAGACCGCGCAGCTCGCCCGCCAGCACAACAACGCCCAGCTGATCGGCATCGGCGGGCGCATGCACTCAACCGAGGAAGCCCTCGCCATCGTCGACGCCTTCCTGGCCACTTCGTGGTCGGAGGAGCCGCGTCACCAGCGCCGCATCGACATCCTCGCCGAGTACGAGCGCACCGGCGTGGCTCCCGAGGTCCCGCAGCCGCCGGCCTGACCGGTGCCCGAGGGCCACACCCTGCACCGGCTCGCCCGCCGGCAGCAGCGACTCTTCGGGGGTCGCCGGGTCCGGGTGAGCAGCCCTCAGGGGCGATTCGCCGACGGCGCGGCCGCCGTGGACGGGATGACCTTCCACGCTGCGGAGGCGTGGGGCAAACACCTGCTGCACCGCTATCGCGACGGTCGGACCGAGCGGATGGTGCACATCCACCTCGGCCTCTACGGTGCCTTCACCGAGCTGACCGCACCGTTGCCCGAACCGGTCGGACAGGTTCGGCTGCGCATCGAGAGCGAGGAGACCGGTACCGATCTGCGCGGTCCGACGGCGTGTGAGCTCTACCACCTCACCGACCTCGACGCTCTGATCGCGAGGCTGGGTCCGGATCCTCTCCGCCGTGACGCCGACCCGGAACGGGCGTGGGCGGCCATCTCCCGGTCGTCGCGCCCGATCGGTGCGCTGCTGATGGACCAGAAAGTCATCGCGGGCATCGGGAACGTGTATCGCGCCGAAGTTCTCTACCGTGCCGGGATCGATCCCATGCGTCCCGGAAATCGGCTTCTCCGAAGCGAATTCGACGAGATGTGGCACGACCTCGTGGCGTTGATGAAGGTTGGCGTGCGTCGGGGACGTATCCATGTGGTCCGTCCTGAGGACGACCACGGAGCGCCGGCGTATGCGGCGAACCGTCCCCGGACCTATGTCTATCGCCGGGCAGGGGAGCCGTGTCGCATCTGCGGTACACCGGTCCTGCTCGCCGAACTCGATGCGCGCAAGCTCTATTGGTGCCCCGTCTGTCAGACGTGACGCGAGGCCGAATAGAAAGGCTAGGCAAACCTCAGTAATATCTCGGGAAGATCGGGGCAGGGCGCCCCATGCCGAGACTGGGGGAAAGTGTGTCGATAGCCGAGGACTCCCGTGTCCACGCGGGTCTGATCTCACGCGGTGAGATCTCGCCACTGAAGGACGTGCCGTTTCACGGCGCATCCCACGCACCGGTCACCCGACGCGTGCTCGCCGGGGGCGATCTGTTCCCCGAAGCCGAGAAGCGCGTCGTCGCCCACGAGATGCGGGCCGTATCGGCCGGGAACCGCGATTACTGCGAACCGCACGTGCACGACTGTCCCGAGATCAACATCCTCCTGTCCCTCGATCATCTGGTGTACGAGATCACCTTGGGCGACGAGTCGTATGTGGTGGAGGCGCCGGCGAGTATCTACATCCCGGCCGGACTGGTCCACAGCGCGAACGTGATCGAGGGGAGCGGATTCTTCATCGCGATCATCGAGACGGCCGACTACGTCGCCAAGCCGCCACCCGGCGGCATGCTCTGATCCTCCCCGTCGTGGGACGCGCTCGCGGATCTCAGCGAACCCACAGCGTCGTCTGACGTCCGCTCACATGTGCGGCCGCCACGATGGATGGGGTGTACAGCGACGACCAGGCCCGCGATCACGTCGTCGATGACGGCGCGCCGGCGGGTATCACGGTGTTCGTGGTGGGTGGAACCGGTGAGTCGTACCCCGGCGATGTCCGTACCGAGGTCGTCGGTCTTCTCTCGGCGGTGACCGACGAACTCGACGAACGATTCGACTCCCGCTGGGTCGCCTACCCGGCGAGCTACGGTCCGGCACCCCACCCCGGCGGCATGAGCTTCGCCGACAGCGTGGCGATCGGCGCCCGACGACTGTCCGGGCTGCTCGAGCGGACGGCGGGACCGGTTGCCCTGCTGGGCTATTCGCAGGGAGCCGTGGTGATCCGGGCTGCGCTCGCCGGGTTGTGGACGCGGGGTGATCCCGTCGTCACGCGTCTTCTCGGCGTCGGACTCGTCGCGGACCCGCACCAGCCGCCCGGTGCGGCACCCGGCTGCGACGGATGGGGTGTCGCGGGTCCCGGTGCGGAATTGCCGCCAGGACTCCCGGTGATGTGGGTGGGCGCTCCCGACGACGTGATCTGCAACGCGCGTGCCGACTCACTCGTCCGTGACTTCGCCGACCTGACGCGGGCGATGACCTTCGCCGCACTGGGCCGGTGGGGATGCAATGCGTGGGAGGTACTGCGCCGCAATGCTTTCCAGAACGCGCGCCGCACCGCGGTGCGCCCGTCGCAGTGGCGGCGCGACGTTCACCGACTGGCCTCGGCGTGGTGGGAGATCCGCTGCTATCTGCCGTCGATGATGCGGATTCTCGGGATCGTGCTGACGAACTCGCCGGGCGGACGCCACACCTCGTACCAGTACGAGCCGTACCGTCGCGGGTCCGTCACCGATCCCGCCTCGACCGGATGCCAGGTGATCGCGGGTTGGCTCCAGGTGCAGGCGACCTTCGCCGGTGAGGTCCCCGCTGCTTCCCCGGCCCCGTCCGGGCCGCATGAGGAACCCATACGACGACGAGGGCCGGTCACCGTGTCGGTGACCGGCCCACGTCGGAGTCGGATGCGGGGGAGAGGTCAGTCGCCCTGGTACTGGCCGCCGACGGTGTTGCGCACCACGATCGGGGTCCCGCGCGGAACGTTGTCGTAAACCCACTTGCCGTACTCGGTCGTGACGTTGATGCAGCCGTGGCTCACATTGCTGTTGCCCTGCTGTGCGACCGACCACGGTGCGGCATGGATGAAGATGCCGTCCCAGGACATGCGGGTCGCATACTCGACGTAGGTGCGGTAGCCCTCGGCGGAGTCGACCGGCACGCCGTACGTGGACGAGTCCATGTACATGTCGCGGTACTTTTCCTTGGTGTGGTAGACGCCGTTCGGGGTGGGGTGCTTGTCCGAACCCATCGAGATCGGCATCTTCTTCACGACCTCGCCGTTCTTCCACCAGGTGATGGTGTGGGTCTTGTCGTCGGCGAGTGCGATGTAGCCGGTCGGGGTCTTCACGTTCGGGATCGCCGGGTCGGCCGGCTTCTCCGGAGTGGTGCTGCTCGACGGCGGTTCCGGAGCCTTCGGAGCGCTCGGTGCCGGCGGAGTGGGCAGACCGGGGATCACCGGGATCTCCACCGGGGGCAGACCCGGGATCACGGTGACCGGTGCAGCGTTCGCGACGCCGGGGAGGGCGAGAGCCATGGCGAGGACGCCGACGGCGATCCCGGTGAGGCGTCGAGTCGAGCGTCGACGAGACCGCGTGATCGGCTCAGTATTGGTCTGCACTAGTCGTACCTTCGGTTCGATGAATGTCTCGCGCATAACATCTGAAAGCGCGAATCCATCGTTACACAACCGTTGTCGGGCGGCCAAAGAATGCCGCCCCCGCACGGGTGCCGCGATCGCAAACAGCGGGTGCGGGCTGGCAAAAACCCGTGGTGAGCGCATCGACCGTGCTGCATGTGACGGTCGTCACAAATCGGCGGCGCTTGGACCGATCATCTCGACGACGTACATCATCGTCCCTGTCGCGATGGTGTCAACCCGGTCGCTTGTCCCAGAGCGGCGTCGGAGGGTCAGGCGGGTTGCGGGTGCTCGGTGCGGAGGTGGCGCACCGGCTGGGTGCATGCCTCGTCGCGACAGACGAGCATGACGTCGACGCGGCTGACGCCGATCTCGGATTCGGTGGTGTCCCTGCGTAGATACAGCGGCGCCCCGCAGGTCGGACACTTTCGCTGGGTTTTGGTGTGTGAAGAGGGCATGGCCCCACCTTACGCGGGATGTGTCGTGGGTCACAGCCTGGTTTCAGGTTCGCGAAGCTTGCCCGATCTCGCGGCCCGGGGGAGCAACGTATAGGACGGCACTCGGGAAGGACGGGGCGCGTGAACGGGGGAGGGCACGCAGGTCGGGAGACATTTCCGCGCGGAGGGGGGTGCTGAGCTTCGGTGAGAGATCAGACCCATGAACCGAGCTTTGATGGGGTCGACCGTCGCTCTTGCTGCCTTCGCCGGCGTCCTCGTCCTGGGCGCCGGATCTGCAGTAGCGGAAGACAAGCCCTGCCAGATGTACATCGAGAACGGTCAGTACGCGCCGTGTCCTCCGCCGGTCATCTCGACGGGCCCCGGTGACGACTCACCGGATTCGACCCCCGGGGTGGAACGATCCCGTCCGCAGGACTACGAGTACCCGTGGCACTACTACCGTCCGTACCCGTATTGGTACGAATGGGAGTTTCACGACTACCGGTACTGAACGCACCCGACGGATCGGCGAATGCACGCGGACTCAGGCGGTCGGCGTGCACTCTCGTCGAGGTTCGCCGTCGGAGCCGGCGTGGCCTCGTTGTGGAGCGGGTGACGGGAATCGAACCCGCGTAGCTAGTTTGGAAGACTAGGGCTCTACCATTGAGCTACACCCGCGTGCTCGCGATCACCGGTGACCCGGTACGCCGCGTGCGATGAGTGACTGTACCTGGCGGCGCGCCGGATCTGGAAATCGGGGTGGGCGTCGGTGCGGTGGGCACCCGTTGGTCGTGGCGCTGGAGGCGCCCCGTACTATCTTCTGTTGGCCCTGATGCGCGGTCGGCCATGAGGCCTACACCGCGACCACGGACCGCGGGATGTGGCGCAGCTTGGTAGCGCATCCGCTTTGGGAGCGGAGGGTCGCAGGTTCAAATCCTGTCATCCCGACTTGTCGATGTGACCGCGTAGGTCGCGGCGGCACAACCGCCGAACCGAACTTTCATCACCACCGCAGATATAAGGAGCACCAGGCGTGAAGAGCACTGTCGAGCAACTCACCCCGACCCGAGTGAAGCTCAACGTCGAGGTCCCGTTCGAGGAGCTGTCCGCAGACTTCGACCGGGCGTACCGGTCGTTGGCCCAGCAGATCCGGATTCCCGGCTTCCGTCCGGGCAAGGCGCCCGCCAAGCTGATCGAGGCCCGCGTCGGTCGCGACTCGATCCTGGCGCAGGTCGTCAACGACGCCATCCCCGCCAAGTACTCGGAGGCCGTCGCCGAGACCGAGACCAAGGCCATCGGCCAGCCGGAGATCGATCTGTCGGAGCTGAAGTACGGCGAGTCCGTCACCTTCAGCGCCGAGGTCGACGTCCGCCCGGAGATCACCCTGCCCGACTACTCGACCCTCTCGGTCGAGGTCGACGCCATCGAGATCGACGACGCTGCCGTCGACGAGCAGCTCGAGGGCCTGCGCGCCCGCTTCGGCACCCTCAAGGGTGTCGAGCGCGGCATCGAGAACGGTGACTTCGTCTCGATCGATCTCGAGGCCACCGTCGACGGCGAGGCTGTCGAGGAGGCGACCACCGAGGGGCTCTCTCACGAGGTCGGCTCCGGCCAGCTCATCGACGGACTCGACGACGCCCTCATCGGTCTGAAGGCCGGCGAGAGCAAGGAATTCACCACCAAGCTCGTCGCCGGCGACCACGCCGGTGAGGAGGCCCTGGTGAAGGTCACCGTGCAGTCGGTCAAGGAGCGCGAGCTCCCCGAGGTCGACGACGAGTTCGCCCAGATGGCCAGCGAGTTCGACACCGTCGAGGAGCTGCGTGCGAGCCTGGCGGAGCGCGTCGAGCAGTCGGCGAAGCTCGAGCAGGCCAACAAGATCCGCGACGCCGTGCTCGAGAAGCTGATCGAGACCGTCGAGGTCCCGTTGCCGGAGAAGGTCGTCGAGGAAGAGATCGAGGGCCAGCAGCACCAGATCGTCCACGCTCTCGGCCACGACGACGAGCAGGTCGCGAAGTTCCTCGAGGCGCAGGGCAAGACCCGCGAGGAGTGGGACGCCGAGGCCCGCGAGGAGGCCGAGAAGTCGGTCAAGCAGCAGCTGCTCCTCGACGCGATCGCCGACCAGCAGGAGACCGAGGTCAGCCAGGACGAGCTGACCCAGCAGATCATCTTCACCGCGCAGCGCTACGGCATGCAGCCGCAGGAATTCATCCAGCAGCTGACGCAGGCCAACCAGGTGGGCGCGGTCTACGCCGACGTCCGTCGCGGCAAGTCGCTGGCGGGCATCGTCGGCGAGTTCACCGTCACCGACACCACGGGCGCGACCGTCGACACCTCCGAGTTCTTCGGGGGCAAGGACGAGGACGGCGATTCGGACGAAGCCGCCGACACCGACAACTGAGTCGGCCGGAGCCTCCACTCCCACCACCGATCGCCGGTCCCCGTTCGCGGGGGCCGGCGATCGTCGTCAAATCCGTCGAACTGCATTCGCCATTCACTGTGATGGCCCGTTCTGCTCTCAGCGAATAGACGTGTCCTCGGGAGTGCCGGGGGGTGTGGATTGGTTAGTGTCGGTGAGGACGTCATCAGACAGATCGGAACGTGTGCGACGCCCGAGACGGCGCGCACAGGTCATGACAACAAGGCAAAGGTAGGAACCCGTGAGTGAGCCGACCATCCACACACCCTCGATGAGTTCGGGTGTGGCTGGGTTGAACCTGACCGATTCGGTGTTCGAGCGTCTGCTGCGCGAACGCATCATCTTCCTGGGTACCCAGGTGGACGACGACATCGCCAACCGGCTGTGCGCGCAGATCCTGCTGCTCGCCGCCGAGGACCCGACCAGGGACATCCACCTCTACATCAACTCGCCCGGTGGCTCGGTCACCGCGGGCATGGCCATCTTCGACACCATGCAGCTCGCCGAGTGCGACGTCGCCACCTACGCGATGGGCATGGCGGCATCGATGGGGCAGTTCCTCCTCGCGGCCGGCGCCAAGGGCAAGCGCCACGCCCTGCCCCACGCGCGGATCATGATGCACCAGCCGTCGGCCGGTATCGGTGGTACCGCCGCCGACATCGCCATCCAGGCCGAGCAGTTCGCGCTCACCAAGAAGGAGATGAACCGGCTCAACGCCGAGTTCAGTGGTCAGCCGCTCGAGAAGATCGAGGCCGACGCGGATCGCGACAAGTGGTTCACCGCGGAGGAGGCCAAAGAGTACGGCTTCGTCGACAAGGTGATCTCGCGTCCGGGGCAGTGACCCGGCCCCGAGCACCCCGCCACCTCCGAGCCACACCTACTCATTGGAGCAACAGATGACCAACTCCCTTTCCCTGGACGGCATGCCCGCCGAGGTCGCCGCCGGAATCCCCGCGTCGGCGTTGGCGCTCAAGAACATCGAGGCGCGCTACATCCTGCCGCAGTTCATCGAGCACACCCCGAACGGTCAGCGCCAGTACGACCCCTACGCCAAGCTGTTCGAGGAGCGCATCGTCTTCGTCGGCACCCCGATCGACCAGGTCGTGTCCAACGACGTGATGGCCCAGCTGCTCGTCCTCGAGTCGCAGGACCCCGATCGCGACATCACGATGTACATCAACTCGCCCGGCGGCAGCGTGCCCGACATGCTCGCCATCTACGACACGATGCAGTACGTCCACTGCGACATCGTGACCGTGTGCCTGGGTGAGGCCGCCTCGGCGGCGGCGATCCTGCTCGCGGGTGGCACCCCGGGCAAGCGCGCCGCGCTGCCCAACGCGACCGTCCTGATCCACCAGCCGCGCACCGGCGGCGCCTACCAGGGCCAGGTCTCCGACCTCGAGATCCAGGCCGCCGAGATCGAGCGCATCCGCGACCGGCTCGACGAGATCCTGGCCGGCCACACCGGCCAGGACAAGGCGAAGATCCGCAAGGACACCGACCGCGACAACATCCTGACCGCCGCGGCGGCCAAGGAATACGGAATCATCGACGAGGTCTTCGAGTACCGCAAGAAGTCGATGAAGAAGTCCTGACGGCAACGCAAACAGCACAGGAGTCGCGGGGATTTTCTGTCGCGACATTTGGCCTTATCGGTCGAAGTTCGAGCGGTGCGCGGGTACCGTCGGGTTACTGGGCATTCGGATGTCGTTCAGATGACCCGTGCCCGGCTGCGTGCGACGCGACGGACCATGACGACAGTCCGGCAACGAGGAAGTAGGTACTACGCGAGATGGCACGAATCGGAGACGGCGGCGACCTGCTGAAGTGCTCTTTCTGCGGGAAGAGTCAGAAGCAGGTGAAGAAGCTCATCGCCGGTCCCGGCGTGTACATCTGCGATGAGTGCATCGACCTCTGCAACGAGATCATCGAGGAGGAGCTCGCCGAGAACGGCGACGTGAAACTCGACGAGCTCCCGAAGCCCGCGGAGATCCGCGACTTCCTCGAGAAGTACGTCATCGGTCAGGACACCGCCAAGCGCACGCTCGCGGTGGCCGTCTACAACCACTACAAGCGCATCCAGGCGGGGGAGAAGAAGGACTCCCGCACGGGCGAGACCGTCGAGCTGATGAAGTCGAACATCCTGATGCTCGGCCCGACCGGATGTGGCAAGACGTACCTCGCGCAGACACTGGCCAAGATGCTGAACGTGCCGTTCGCCATCGCCGACGCGACCGCTCTCACCGAGGCCGGTTATGTCGGTGAGGATGTCGAGAACATCCTGCTGAAGCTGATCCAGGCCGCCGACTACGACGTCAAGCGCGCCGAGACCGGCATCATCTACATCGACGAGGTCGACAAGATCGCCCGCAAGAGCGAGAACCCGTCGATCACCCGCGATGTGTCCGGCGAGGGCGTTCAGCAGGCTCTGCTGAAGATCCTCGAGGGCACTCAGGCGTCGGTGCCGCCCCAGGGTGGGCGCAAGCATCCGCATCAGGAGTTCATCCAGATCGACACGACCAACGTGTTGTTCATCGTCGCGGGTGCGTTCGCGGGTCTCGAGAAGATCGTGTCCGAGCGAATCGGCAAGCGGGGCTTGGGCTTCGGCAACGACGTGGCGAGCAAGGACGACGTCGACACGACCGATCAGTTCGCCGACGTCATGCCCGAGGACCTGATCAAGTTCGGCCTGATCCCGGAGTTCATCGGCCGTCTGCCGGTCGTCGCGTCGGTGACCAACCTCGACAAGGCCTCACTGGTGAGCATCCTGTCGGAGCCGAAGAACGCACTGGTGAAGCAGTACACCCGGCTGTTCGAGATGGACAACGTCGAACTCGAGTTCACCCAGGACGCTCTCGAGGCGGTCGCCGACCAGGCGATCCATCGGGGCACCGGTGCTCGTGGTCTGCGCGCCATCATGGAAGAGGTGCTGCTTCCGGTGATGTACGACATCCCGAGCCGGGACGACGTCGAGAAGGTCGTCGTCACCGGTGAGACGGTGCGCGACAACGTATTGCCGACGATCGTGCCGCGCAAGGCGTCGAGCGACGAGCGTCGCGACAAGACCGCCTGACGCACAGGCTTCGTCGTGGGGCATGATGACCATCTCGCCTCGCCGCGGTGACGGATCACGCACACTGGGAGCTGTGACTCAAGACACGGGATCAGACGGTTCGAAACTCGCGGCGATCGTGCTGGCTGGCGGGCGCTCACGGCGCATGGGCAGCGACAAGGCGGCATTGGACTGGGAAGGCGAGCCGATGCTCGCCCGCGTCGTGCGGGTCGTCGCGCAGCGGTGCGACCCGGTGCTGGTGGTGGCCGGCGAGACGTCCGCGGCCTTCCGCGGCATCGATGACATCCGCGACCGCGCCGCCCCCGGCATCGACCGGTCCAAGGTGCACTGGGTGACCGACGAACAGGAGGGGACCGGCCCTCTGGGTGGCCTGGTCGCGGGCCTGGCCAAGGCCGCGGCCGCAGGCGCCGGCCTCGCCTTCGTGTGCGCCACCGACATGCCGCTCATCGCCCCCGAGCTCATCGACGAACTACGTCGGGGGCTGACCGGCTCGACCCAGGCGGTGATCGCCCGCGACGCACAGCGCGACCATCCGATGGCCGGGATCTACCGGACCGACGCGGGCCCGGTGATCGCCGATCTCGTGGCCGGCGGCGAACGGCGGATGCTCGGTGCGATCGACGCCCTCAACGCTCACCGAGTGGGCGTCTCCGACGCCGACTGGCTCGTGAACGTGAACGCGCCCGAGGACGTGCACCGGCTGCGTGTGTCGACGAGTTGACATGCGCGGCCGGGTCGCCGACACCTCCTGCCGGGCGGGCGGCACGGCGCTCTACGCGCCATACGTCGCCGGCAAGTGGGCCGTTCGTGGTCTCCCGAACGGCAGCGCTCGAGTGTTCCTCACGTCGTCCGACGCGTCGTTCATCACGGGATCGGAGTACGTCATCGACGGCGGACTTCTCCTCGGACCGGCCCTTCCGGCCGAGACCGCATGAACCGACGCGCCGCTGCCGGGTACTGACGTGAGGTCCGGGGCGAGGTCACACCCGGCGGAAACATAGAATGGCGGCCGTGACATCACTCGACCCCACATCCGCGCCGCCCGAGAACGAGTTGCCGAAATCCTGGGACCCCGCCCAGCACGAGGCGACGCTCTACCAGGGCTGGGTCGATGCCGGCTACTTCACCGCCGACGCCAAGAGTGACAAGCCCCCGTTCTCCATCGTGATCCCGCCGCCCAACGTCAACGGGTCGCTGCACATGGGCCACGCGTATGAGCACGTCCTCATGGACGCGTTGTCGCGCCGTCGCCGGATGCAGGGCTACGAGGTGCTGTGGCTGCCCGGCATGGACCACGCGGCGATCGCGATGCAGACGATGGTCGAGCGCAAGCTGGCCACCGAGGGCAAGACCCGCGACGACCTGGGCCGCGAGGCCTTCATCGAGCGCGTCTGGGCCGAGAAGGCCGAGATCGGCGGCAACATCGGCGAGCAGATGCGTCGCCTCGGTGACGGCGTCGACTGGTCCCGCGAGCGCTTCACGATGGACGAGGGTCTGTCACGCGCGGTGCACACCGTCTTCAAGAAGATGTTCGACGACGGGCTGATCTACCAGGCCGAGCGTCTGGTCAACTGGTCTCCGGTCCTCAAGACCGCGGTCAGTGACATCGAGGTCAGCTATGCCGACGTCGAGGGTGAACTCGTCAGCTTCCGGTACGGCTCCCTCGATGACTCCGAACCCCACATCGTGGTGGCCACGACGCGTCTGGAGACGATGCTCGGCGACACCGCGATCGCCGTGCACCCCGACGACGAGCGCTACGCGCATCTGGTCGGCACCGAACTGCCGCACCCGTTCCTCGATCGGAAGATCCCGGTCGTCGCCGACGACTACGTCGACCCCGAATTCGGCAGCGGCGCAGTGAAGATCACCCCGGCGCACGACCCCAACGACTTCGCGCTCGGCCAGCGGCACAACCTGCCGATGCCGACGATCATGGACGAATCGGCCCGAATCGCCGACACGGGAACTCAATTCGACGGCATGGACCGTTTCGAGGCGCGGGTCAAGGTCCGCGAAGCCCTCGCCGAGCAGGGGCGCATCGTCAAGGAGGTGCGTCCGTACCTGCACAGCGTCGGACACTCCGAGCGCACCGGTGAGCCGATCGAACCCCGCCTGTCGATGCAGTGGTGGGTCGACGTCTCGTCGCTGGCGCAGGCCGCCGGCGACGCCGTCCGGGACGGGTCCACGGTGATCCACCCGAAGTCGATGGAGCCGCGCTGGTTCGGCTGGGTCGACGACATGCACGACTGGTGCATCTCGCGTCAGCTGTGGTGGGGACATCGCATCCCGATCTGGTACGGCCCGGACGGTGAGGTCGTGTGCGTCGGACCCGATGAGGAGGCGCCGGAGGGATACGTCCAGGAAACCGACGTCCTCGACACCTGGTTCTCCTCGGGCCTGTGGCCGTTCTCCACCATGGGCTGGCCGGAGAAGACCGACGATCTCGAGAAGTTCTATCCCACCTCGGTTCTCGTCACCGGATACGACATCCTGTTCTTCTGGGTGGCGCGGATGATGATGTTCGGGACCTACGTCGGCAAGGATCTGGGTCCGGGTAACGAGATCCCGTTCCACAATTTGTTCCTGCACGGCCTGGTCCGCGACGAGCACGGCCGCAAGATGTCGAAGTCGAAGGGCAACGGCATCGATCCGCTCGACTGGGTCGAGCGCTTCGGGGCCGACGCGTTGCGCTTCACCCTGGCTCGCGGTGCCAACCCGGGCGCGGACATCTCGGTGGGCGAGGATCACGCCCAGTCGTCGCGCAACTTCGCGACCAAGCTGTACAACGCGACCAAGTTCGCGCTGATGAACGGCGCCAAGGTCGCCCAGCTGCCCGACGCGTCGGTCCTGACCGACGCCGACCGGTGGATTCTCGGCCGTCTCGACGAGGTGCTCGCCGAGGTCGACGCCGGCTTCGAGTCCTACGAGTTCTCCAAGGCCTGCGAGTCGCTCTATCACTTCGCCTGGGACGAGGTGTGCGACTGGTACCTCGAGCTGGCCAAGGTCCAGTTCGCCGAGAATGACGAGAAGCGTTCGGAGACAACATCTGTCGTGCTCGGTGCGGTTCTCGAACCGCTGCTGCGCGCGCTGTCGCCGGTGATGCCCTTCGTCACCGAGGTGCTGTGGAAGACGCTCACCGGGGGCGAATCGCTCGTCATCGCCGAGTGGCCGACCCCGTCGGGACGCGACTGGTCGACCGATTCGGCGGCTCGCATCGCCGATCTGCAGCGCCTCATCACCGAGGTGCGCCGCTTCCGCAGCGACCAGGGACTGCGTCCGGGGCAGCGGGTCGCCGCCCAGTTCGACGGACTGGGGGAGTCCGGCCTCGAGCCGTTGCTGCCCTACGTGCAGTCGCTGGCGCGTCTCGATGCCGCCGGACCCGGCTTCGGGGCCACCGCGACCATCGAGGTCCGCCTGTCCGTCGCAACCGTCACCGTCGCCATCGACACCTCCGGAACCGTGGACGTCGAAGCCGAACGGAAGCGTCTCACCAAGGACCTGGCGGTCGCCGAGAAGGAACTGGCGACCACCTCGGCCAAACTCGGCAACGAGCAGTTCCTGTCCAAGGCTCCCGACCAGGTGGTGAGCAAGATCCGGAACCGCCAGCGGATCGCCACCGAAGAGGTCGAGCGGCTGAACGCGAAGCTGGCGAGTCTGGCCGGCGGCGCGTGAGCGACGAGACCGGCTTCCCGGAAGAGGATCCCGCCGTCGTCGGCGAGGATCCGCTGGGATTGTCGGAGCTACTCGACGCCGAGGAACGAGCGGCGGACGCCGAGACCGACCGGCCGCCGCTGACCGTCCACGACAGTGCAGACGATCTCGCCGAACTCGCCGAGGTCGAGGCCGAACTCGACACCCGTTGGCCCGAGACCAGGATCGAACCGTCGCTGACGCGCATCGCGGCCCTGATGGACCTGCTCGGGTCGCCCCAGCACAGCTACCCCGCGATCCACGTCGCGGGCACCAACGGCAAGACGTCGGTGACGCGGATGATCGATGCGCTGATGACCGCCCTGCACCGCCGGACCGGCCGGATCACGAGCCCGCACCTGCAGCGGGTCACCGAGCGGATCTCGGTCGACGGCAAGCCGATCCGCGCGCGGACCTACATCGACACCTACCGCGAGCTCGAGCCGTACATCACGATGGTCGACGACGGCTCGACCGCCGCGGGCGGCCCGCGGATGAGCAAGTTCGAGGTGCTGACCGCGATGGCCTACGCGGTCTTCGCCGAGGCCCCGGTCGACGTCGCGGTGGTCGAGACCGGCATGGGTGGACGCTGGGACGCCACCAACGTCATCGACGGAATCGTCTCGGTCATCACGCCGATCGCGATGGACCACGCCGACTACCTCGGCGACACGCTCACCGCCATCGCGGGGGAGAAGGCAGGGATCATCAAACCCGGCGAGCCCGGCGCACTCGGCGCCGTCGACCCGGTCACGATCATCGCCGAGCAGAGCCCCGAGGTGATGGACGTACTGCTGCGCGCTGCCGTCGAGGCGGGCACGGTCGTCGCCCGTCAGGGTTCGGAGTTCGCGGTTCTCGACTCGGCCACCGCCGTCGGCGGCCAGATGCTGAGAATCCAGGGACTCGGCGGCGTCTACGACGAGGTCTTCCTGCCGCTGCACGGCGCCCACCAGGCCGCCAACGCGTCTCTGGCCCTCGCCGCGGTGGAGGCATTCTTCGGTGCCGGCCCCGATCGCCAGCTCGACATCGACGCGATCCGGAGCGGGTTCGCCGCCGTCGGCAACCCCGGACGGCTCGAGCGGCTGCGCAGCGCACCGACGGTCTTCGCCGACGCCGCGCACAATCCGCACGGCGCGACCGCATTGGCTCAGGCGCTGGCCGAGGAGTTCGACTTCCGCCGCCTCATCGGCGTCATCGGAGTGCTCGGCGACAAGGACGCCCGAGGACTACTCGAGGCTCTCGAGCCCGTGTTCGACGCCGTCGTCATCACCAACAACGGTTCGCCGCGTGCCCTCGACGCCGAGACGCTCGCAGAGTACGCACACGCGGTGTTCGGCGAGGAACGGGTCGTCGTCAAGCCGTTCCTGCCCGACGCCGTCGAAGAAGCCATCGCCCTCGCGGAGGACTCCGAAGGTCAGCGTGTCTCGGGTGCGGGAGTGGTCATCACCGGGTCGGTCGTGACCGCCGGCGCCGCCCGCACCCTGTTCGGTAAGGAACCCTCATGACCCGGTACACGCCGCCCACAAACGACCCGTGGAAGGGCCTGCGCGGGGTGATGGCCGGGACGATGATCCTCGAGGTCATCGTGATCATCCTGGCGTTCCCGATCGTCTGGCGACTCGGCGGCGGCCTGACCTGGCTGTCCGGCGGATACCTGACCCTCCTCGTGCTCGCGATGATCGCGGCCGCAGGGATGCAGGGCCGCCCGTACGCGCTCAAGCTCGACCTCGGCCTGCAGATGGCGGTGATCGTCGGTGGCATCTTCCACTGGTCCATCGCCGTCGTCGGTGTGGTCTTCGGATCGGTCTGGCTCTACATCGTCTACATCAAGCGAGATGTGGAGAAACGCGTCGAACTGGGCATGCTCCCCGGTCAGGAACCGATCGACTGACGCGCGTCCCACCTGGGGAGTCAACGCTGTCCCGACAGCGGTTTGGTGGTCGCAAGACCTGTGTCCGGACCGTTATCGGCGAACGGGAGCGGACCGCGAGGGTTGCTGCAACAATGGCGCAAGCCGTGGGGAGCCGGCGAGTTCCCGCCTGGCTTCATCCCACCGCAACCCGCCATCGTGACGACATCCAACGTGAGGACGTACGTGCAGTTCCTGTTTTCCCGGACCCCCGCCGGTTCTGATCGCCCCCGCACCTCCGCCCGAATCGGCCGCTCGGCCGGAATGGCCCTCGCCGGTGCGGCGGCATTCGCTCTGGCCGCGCCCGCCGTCGCCTCGGCGGCACCCGCACCTGAGCAGACGCCGCCGGCCCTGGAAGCGTTCGCGGTACCCGAGGCAGGCGCTCCGGTGCCCGTCTCGCAGGGAGAGTTCAGCTACCTCGCGACCCACTCCGTCACCAAGCGCGCGGCGGGTATGAAGGCGCCCGAGGCCATCGCGACGTTGCCGGTGCCCGCCCAGTACCGTCCGGCGAATCTCGCTCTCGCGCAACAATTCGACCTCGCTCTCGCCGGTGCGTTGGCCTCGCCCGGTGGGTGTCTCCAGGTCGTCGTCGACCCGCAGTCGCGGTCGGGCAGCCTGTTCAACTACGGCTTCTTCCCGGTCGCCGGTGAGTACTGCTCCTGACCGTCGGAATCCGGTCGCCGGTCGTTAAGGTGTGAGGCGTGACTGAACGCACTCTCGTACTCATCAAGCCGGACGGCGTCCAACGCTTGCTCGTCGGCGACATCATCAGCCGCATCGAGCGCAAGGGGCTCACTCTTGTGGCTCTCGAGCTCAAGACCGCAAGCGACGAGGTCGCCCGCGGCCACTACGCGGAACACGAGGGCAAGCCCTTCTACCCCTCGTTGCTGGAGTTCATCACCTCCGGCCCGCTGGTCGCGGCCGTCCTCGAGGGCCCGCGCGCCGTCGCCGCCTTCCGGCAGATCGCCGGCGGCACCGATCCCGTCGATAAGGCGGTGCCGGGCACCATCCGCGCGGACTACGCCTTGAACACCCAGTACAACCTGGTCCACGGCTCGGACTCGCCGGAATCGGCCGAGCGTGAGATCGCTCTCTGGTTCCCCGAACTCGCAGGCTGACCGGGGTTCCCTCGGTTCGACGCGCGGCTCAAACGCGCATACTTTGCGGTCATCCGACCACCGTGTGGGATACTTGCAGGGTTATCGCCGGCACACTTTGTCGACGATGGCCGGATGACGCGCCCTGGTTCGGCGCGTCGCGGTGCGGTAGATCCGCATCGCGACGCCCACAACCACAGCTGATCCCGCCGAGGTTCGTACTGCTGCCAGCAGCCGAACACTCAGGCTCTGCCCTGTGCCCGGTGGCGTGGAAGGCGCCCGGGATGCGGTCATCGACACAGCAAGAGCGTTCTCTGCTGAACCGACTCTCGGATCAGCGTGATGACGCGGAGACCACACAACACCGGTCATACGTGACCGGGACACAGAGCAGACCCTCGCGTGGCCGCGTCAGCCCGACGCGCCCGGGGGTTCGAGGAGACTGAGTGACCGACAACGGGTCACCGGCTGACGCGAACGCAGCGTCAGAACCGGTGGAAGAATTTCCCAGCAAACTTCGTGTGCACGCACTGGCCCGCTTCCTGGGCCTGACGAGTCGGCAGGTGCTGGCGCACCTGGCCAATCTCGGGGTGCAGACGCGCAGCCCACAATCCAGCGTCGACCGTGAGTTGGCGCAGGCCGTGGCCGAACGGGTGCGGGCCAACGTGGAAGCGGACGAGGCGGTGACGCCGGTCCCGGCCGAAGAGGCCACCCCCGCGGCGCCGCAGGTCGAAGCGCCGGCCCCCGAGGCGCCGAAGGTCGAAGAGACCACCCCCGAGGCTTCGAAGGTAGAAGAGCCGGTCGCCGAGGCTTCGAAGGTGGAAGAGCCGGCCGTCGAGGTTCCGAAGGTCGAGGAGCCGCCGAGTCTGTTCTCGGCCGCGGCCACCCGCTACGACGAGCCGGTCGCGGCGCAGGCCGCCGAGGACGACACGTCCTTCGGCACCCAGCCGCTGTTCCTCCAGCCACAGGCGCCCGCCGAGAAGCCGAAGACCGCGCGCGCGGCGAAGCAGGCCGAGAAGCCGGCGCAGCCCGAGAAGCCAGCGCAGGCGGAGAAGCCGGCGCAGGCGGAGAAGCCGGCGCAGCCCGAGAAGTCAGAGCAGCCCGACAAGCCGGCGAAAGCCGAGAAGAAAGCGCCGTCGACCGGCGCACCTTCTGCCGACACCTCCGCTGACGACCAGGCTCCCGAAGAGGACGCCGACGAGACCGACACCGACAGCACCGACGCCGACGACTCGGGTTCGGGTCGTAGCCGTCGTCGCCGTCGCGGACGTCGTGGTCGTGGTCGCGGCCGCGGCGACCAGGGCGAGTCCGGCGATTCGTCGGATGACACCGAGTCGGACGAGACCGGTGACCGCGCCGAGGACTCGGCAACCGACTCCGAGTCGACGGCCGACGAATCCGGCGACGAGAACAAGACGGATGAGTCGCAGTCCGAGGAGTCGGGCGCCGGTGATGGCGAGCCGACCGGACGCCGACGTCGTCGCAGCCGGCGGTCAGCCGGAGAGAACTCGGAGGAGGCCGATCAGAAGGAGGCCGCTTCCGCGGATGTGTCGGAGGGCGACTCCTCGACGGCCACCGATTCCGGTGACGACACCGAGTCGGACGACGGTGAAGGCGACGACTCGGATGAGGCGTCCTCGACCCGCCGTCGGCGTCGCCGCCGCCGGCGCAAGGGCGGGGGAGAACCCGACGAGGGTTCGCCGGACGATCCGCCGAACACGGTGGTCCACGAACGTGAACCCCGGAGCAAGCGTGCGCGCGACGAGGTGCAGGGCATCTCCGGTTCGACCCGACTCGAGGCCAAGCGTCAGCGCCGTCGCGACGGACGCGACGCGGGCCGTCGACGCCCGCCGATCCTGACCGAGTCGGAGTTCCTCGCCCGTCGCGAGGCCGTCGACCGCGTGATGGTGGTGCGCGAGCGCAGCGCCAACAGCAGCATCTCCGACGGCGACGGCCACGAGCTCGCCGCGGTGGAGGACTACACCCAGGTCGCGGTGCTCGAGGACGGCGTCCTCGTCGAACACTTCGTCACCACGGCGACGTCGTCGTCGATGGTGGGCAACATCTACCTCGGCCGCGTGCAGAACGTGCTACCCGGCATGGAGGCGGCTTTCGTCGACATCGGCCGCGGCCGCAACGGTGTGCTGTACGCCGGCGAGGTCAACTGGGATGCTGCCGGACTCGACGGCGGCTCGCGGAAGATCGAGCAGGCGCTCAAGCCCGGCGACAACGTGCTGGTGCAGGTCAGCAAGGACCCGGTGGGACACAAGGGTGCCCGCCTGACCACGCAGATCTCCCTGGCCGGCCGGTACCTCGTCTACGTGCCGGGCGGGTCGTCGACCGGTATCAGCCGCAAGCTGCCCGACGTCGAGCGCAAGCGTCTCAAGCAGATCCTGGCCAAGCTCGTGCCCGACGAGGCCGGAGTGATCATCCGCACCGCCTCGGAAGGCGTCAGTGCCGAGGAACTCGGTGCCGACATCGCTCGTCTCGAATCGCAGTGGAAGTCGATCGAGGAATCGGTCGCGCAGGCCAAGAAGGGTGGCTCGTCGGCTCCGCGTGCACTGTACGAGGAGCCCGACCTGCTGGTTCGCGTGGTGCGTGACCTGTTCAACGAAGACTTCAAGAAGCTCGTCGTCGAGGGCGACAAGGCGTGGAACCTCGTCGAGGGTTACGTCAGTTCCGTCGCACCCGACCTCATGGAGCGGGTCGAGCAGTTCAGCAAGCCGCACGCCGATGCACCCGATTCGTTCGTGGTCCATCGCATCGACGAGCAACTCGCAAAGGCGCTCGACCGCAAGGTGTGGCTGCCGTCGGGCGGCACGCTGATCATCGAGCACACCGAGGCCATGACGGTCGTCGACGTCAACACCGGCAAGTTCACCGGTTCGGGAGGCAACCTCGAGGAGACGGTCACCCGCAACAACCTCGAGGCGGCCGAGGAGATCGTGCGGCAGATGCGCCTGCGCGACATCGGCGGCATGATCATCGTCGACTTCATCGACATGGTCCTCGAGTCCAACCGTGACCTGGTGCTGCGTCGCCTCACCGAGGCCCTGGCTCGGGACCGTACCCGCCACCAGGTGTCGGAGGTGACCTCGCTCGGCCTGGTGCAGATGACCCGCAAGCGTCTCGGCACCGGTCTGCTAGAGGCGTTCTCGACCCCGTGCTCGACGTGTGGCGGTCGCGGCCTGATCGTGCACACCAACCCGGTCGAGGTGCGCGGCGACGACTCGGCGCGTTCGGACAGCGCCGGCTCCAAGCGTTCGCGCCGCGGCAAGAAGAAGTCGGAGGCACCCGCCGAGACCAAGGCGGCGCCGCAGCCGGCACACAAGCCCGCTGCCGAACACCCGTTGTTCCGGGCCATGGCCGCACACAACCACGACGACGAGCACCCCGAGGGCGAGTACCACGAGGGTGATCACCCCGAGGGCGCGCCCGAGAAGCCGGAGACCCCCGAGCCGGTGGCCGAGACCGTGTCGGGACCGGAAGCGGCGGAACCGGAAGCGGCGGAAGCGGAACCGGTGAAGGTCGAGGAACCGGTGAAGGTCGAGGAACCGGTCCTGTCGACCGACGGGCAGGCTCCCGCGGTGGCCAAGCGCCGCCGCCGGGTGGTCCGGCGCCCAGCGCAGACCACCACCGCACCGGAGAACGTGGTGATGACGGCCGTCGACGCGGCACCGGAGGCGCCCAAGACGACCTTCGGTCCGGTCTCCACCGGGGAGTCCGTGGTCGCGGTACGCCGGCGCCCGCGGAAGCGTACGGCGGGCCGGCCCGCCGGACCGCCGCCGACCGACAGCTGATCGCCGAGGGACGGGCCGGCGGGGCTGGTTTGACCCGGCCACCGCCGTTCCCGTAACCTTGGAAAGTCGCCTCCCGCGGAGGGTCTGCGCTGTTCTGTGTGCCACGTGCACCGGCAGCGGCGCGAATCCCGTGGCAGGCCCTCTGGTGTGATCTGCAGCCACTCCCGGTCAGCTGACTGGGTCGACTGCGGCCCGCGCCGGGATGCACTACACGAACGCCTTCGAGAGCGCCTCGGCGCTGGCGAGGGCCCGACCAGACGAGTAAGAGGAAGAACTTCGATGGCAACGTACGCGATCGTCAAGACCGGCGGTAAGCAGTACAAGGTCGCTGAGGGCGACATTGTCAAGGTCGAGAAGATCGACGAGAAGGTCGGCTCCACGGTGAGCCTGCCGGTCGCGTTGGTCGTCGACGGCTCGACCCTGACCACCGACGCCGACAAGCTGGCCAAGATTTCGGTCACCGGCGAGGTCGTGGAGCACGTCAAGGGCCCCAAGATCCGCATCCACAAGTTCAAGAACAAGACCGGCTACCACAAGCGCCAGGGTCACCGTCAGAAGCTGACGCTCCTGAAGGTCACCGGGATCAAGTAGTTCGACCAGCTTCGCGAAGACCTCAGGAGGACTGACACATGGCACATAAGAAGGGCGCATCGAGCTCGCGCAACGGTCGCGATTCCAATGCCCAGCGACTCGGCGTGAAGCGCTTCGGCGGCCAGCAGGTGAGCGCGGGAGAGATCCTGGTTCGTCAGCGCGGCACCAAGTTCCACCCCGGCGTGAACGTCGGTCGCGGTGGCGACGACACCCTGTTCGCGCTCGCCGCAGGCGCGGTGGAGTTCGGCAGCAAGCGTGGCCGCAAGACGGTCAACATCGTCCCGGAAACCGCTCAGGTCTGACCCGAGCTATCCGGCACGACAAGCCTTTTCGCAGGGCGGGCAGGGTCATCACGTACCCGGCCCGCCCTGTTCTTTTTTGGATGGAAGAAGGATTCGATGTCACGGTTCGTCGACCGCGTGACCATTCACGTCGCGGCGGGCAACGGTGGCCACGGCTGCGCCTCGGTCCACCGGGAGAAGTTCAAACCTCTCGGCGGCCCGGACGGCGGTAATGGCGGGAACGGCGGGTCGGTGCGCCTCGTCGTCGACCCGCAGGTGCACACTCTGCTCGACTTCCACTTCCGTCCGCATGCCAAGGCGAGCAACGGCAAACCCGGTGCCGGCGACAACCGTGACGGCGCCAACGGCGAGGATCTCGTCCTCAAGGTGCCCGACGGTACCGTCGTGCTCGACGAGAACGGCACCATTCTCGCCGACCTGGTCGGCGCCGGAACGACTTTCGAGGCGGCACAAGGCGGTCGAGGAGGCCTCGGCAACGCCTCGCTCGCGTCGAAGGCCCGCAAGGCCCCCGGCTTCGCCCTCCTCGGTGAGGATGGCCAGGAACGTTCCCTCGTTCTCGAGCTGAAGTCCGTGGCCGACGTCGGCCTCGTCGGCTTCCCTTCGGCGGGCAAGTCGTCGCTGGTGTCGGTGCTGTCGGCGGCCAAGCCGAAGATCGCCGACTATCCGTTCACCACCCTCGTGCCGAATCTCGGTGTGGTCCAGACCGCCGGTGAGGTGTTCACCATCGCCGACGTGCCCGGCCTGATTCCAGGTGCGTCGACCGGCCGTGGTCTCGGACTCGAGTTCCTGCGCCACCTCGAGCGGTGCGCCGTCCTCGCGCATGTCGTGGACTGTGCGACCCTCGAACCCGGTCGCGACCCGGTGTCCGACATCGATGCCCTCGAGGCCGAACTCGCCGCCTACCGCCCGGCGCTCGACGCCGATCACGGTCTGGGCGACCTGGCCGAGCGTCCGCGTGTGGTGATCCTCAACAAGATCGACGTCCCCGATGCCGCCGAACTCGCCGACCTCGTCGAACCCGAACTCGCCGAACGCGGTTGGCCGGTCTTCCGGATCTCGGCCGTGGCCCACGAGGGTCTGCGCGAACTGACCTTCGCACTGGCGAAGATGGTCCGCGAGTACCGGGAAGCCCAGCCCGCCAAGGTGCCCCGCCGCGCGATCATCCGTCCGAAGGCGGTCGACGACACCGGGTTCACCATCATCCGCGATCCGGAGATCGAGGGCGGTTTCATCGTCCGCGGTTCGCGTCCGGAACGCTGGATCGCGCAGACGCAGTTCGACAACGACGAGGCCGTCGGCTACCTGGCGGACCGCCTCAACCGGCTCGGCGTCGAAGACGAACTGGTGAAGCTGGGTGCGGAGCCCGGTGCGCCGGTCACCATCGGTGCGGTCACCTTCGACTGGGAGCCGAGCACGCCCATGGGTGACGACGTCCCGGTCACCGGACGCGGCACCGACATCCGACTCGACCGCAACGATCGGGTGGGCGCCGCCGAACGTAAGCAGGCGCGCCGGCTGCGCCGCGGGCTGCCCGTCGAGGACGGAGAGCAGGACCAGTCGTGACCGCGGAAGCCCGCATCGAGGTTCGGGGCGTTCGGGCACAGATCGCGCACGCGCGCAGCGTCGTGGTGAAGATCGGCTCGTCGGCTCTGACCGACCTGACCGAGGGACTCGATCGGGATCGGCTCGATGCCCTGGCCGACGCGCTCGAAGCGCGGATGCGTGCCGGCTCCGATGTCATCGTGGTGTCGTCGGGCGCGATCGGCGCGGGTATAGCCCCGCTGGGTCTCAAGAAGCGTCCGACGGACCTCGCAACCAAGCAGGCTGCGGCAAGCGTCGGACAGCTGGCGCTGGCGCACGCCTGGGGGACCTCGTTCGCCCGCTACGGCCGCACCGTGGGGCAGGTCCTGCTGACCGCAGACGACATCTCCAACCGGTCGCATCACGCCAACGCCCAACGCACGCTTGATCGTCTGCGGTCGTTGGGTGCGGTGGCCGTGGTCAACGAGAACGACACGGTGGCGACCAACGAGATCAGGTTCGGCGACAACGACCGGCTCGCCGCCCTCGTCGCCCACCTCAGCGGCGCCGACGCGCTCGTGCTGCTCTCCGATGTCGACGGACTCTACGACGGCGACCCGCGCAAGGTGGGCGTCGACGGCCGACGTGCCCGTCTGATCCCCGAGGTGAACGGGCCGGAGGATCTCGACGGCGTCATCGCCGGGTCGGGGGGAGCGCTCGGTACCGGCGGGATGGCCTCGAAACTGGCCGCGGCCCGCCTGTCCGCGGATGCCGGTGTCCCGGTCCTGCTGGCCGCCGCCTCGTCGGCGGCGCAAGCTCTCGCCGACGCATCGGTGGGTACGGTGTTCGCCGCCCGCGAGGAGCGGTTGTCCGCCCGCCGCTTCTGGGTGCGTCATGCCGCGGACGCGCGGGGTCGGATCGTCCTCGACGACGGTGCGGTGGCTGCGGTATCCCATCGGCGTCGTTCGCTTCTCGCCGCCGGCGTGGTCGGCGTCGAGGGCCGGTTCTTCGATGGCGACGTCGTCGAACTGGTGGACCAGCGCGGGGCGGTGAAGGCGCGCGGCGTCGCCTCGTATGACTCCGACGACGTCACCTCGATGATCGGCCGCCAGACCGACGAACTCCCGGCCGAACTGCAGCGGCCCGTCGTGCATGCCGACGACCTGGTCGTCCTTCAACCGTGAACTGCGCGAGCGGTGAAATAGCCCACGAGCGCGTTCCCGATCTCCTTCAGAGCCTCTAGCTCGTCGCCACTCACAGGTTCTCTTGCGTTTGATACTTCCGTGTCAGCCTCAAGACTCCGCGATTCGACTGATAGGCGATGCACAACTAGATGCCTACTCTTGGCGAGTCGGTCAAAGAGCGAGCATGCCTCCGCGGCAGGTACGTTGCCCGGACCGTAATCGCGAAGACAGACTTTGAGCTTTGGCCCGCCAAGACTTCGCAACGCACCACTGATCGCGCTCGCGCTCTGGAAATTGTCACGGTCGTACTCGCGCATAATTGCGGTTTGCGTAAGGGTCGGAAGGAGTCCGACGGCGATGTCGTCCCCTCGTGCTAGGGCGTCCATTAGCGTCCGAGCTGCAGCGATCGGAATCGAGGCTCTGATTCGATCGAGCGGACAATAGTCGCCGGTGAGATAGCCAATCAGGGCGTCGCAATACAGAGACTTCATCAATTCGTCCAGTGAACCCACTGCGGCGACGAGTGAGAACAGGGCTAAGTCGCGTGCGAGTTCATCAGGAGTGATTGGATCATCAGCTTTATGATCCGATAGAATTGAAGACTCTGACAGATCTTTGAACCCGATCGCACGATTCAGATTATAGTCAAATATCCGCTTTCGTTGGCGAATTCTGAATTTGTAGTCATACATGACTATTGGGTAAGGTTAATGATTCGTTTGGCCAATTTCGTGAACATCTCATCAAACTGCTCGATCTTCTCGAGTTGTCCTTCCGCGGCCGCGCCACCAGTGTTAAGGTCGCTCTGCTGCAATTCGAAGACCGGCTTGTGCTTATCCTGCGATGTGGCAATTAGCGAGTTAAAATCAGGTATCTGTGCAAGCTTGTATGCGTCGGTGTGCTTCTTATACATCTCATCGTCGAGCGTTAGGCCTATCTTCTGAATCTCCGGGATCAGTACGTCCTCGACTGCGTCGTCCAGATGATTGAAATACGAATCAAAGGACTTTGAAGGCATGCCGTTCCGGAGGCGGTAGCGTTGAACGACGGTGCCCAGAAATTTGGGCGCTCTGGGGGAGAAATTGTATAGGATGTCCTCGTCCTCGAACATTCCCAGCTGTTTAACGCGGTTCATCCAATCTATCCAACGCGGGATTGCTTGGGACAGGCTGTCCACTGCCATGACCGAGAAGATATCGGGCATCATTGGAACTATAAAGTAATCCGCGCTTAGGAAGTTTATTTGATTGATGGCTCCGAGACTGGGGCTCATGTCGACGAGGATGTAATCTGCATCGTAGCGCTCACCCGCGAGCTTATAGAGCTCAGAGAAACTGCCTGGGACATTTTGCATCGCGGGCATCATCGAGCCCATATTCATCGCGGTTGCAAGCTGCGTTTCGACTTCGGCCATCTTAACGCTTCCGGGAAGAAGGCGAAGGTACTCGTTGCCCGAGATTGGATTGCAGTCGGGCGACTCGATCTTCTTTCCCATGCTCTTCATGACAGGAAGGAGGGAGTTATGAAGGTTGACCTTCTCGAATTGTTGATACGAGTCTGGGAGGACCCCTCCATCGCTTACTTCTAGTGAGAGCCCGGTCAGGTTGCACTGGGGGTCTGCGTCGACGATAATTACGCGCTTACCAAGTTGGGAGAGTTTCCAGCCAACATGAAAGCACGTCGTTGTCTTGCTGACTCCGCCCTTATTGTTAAAGAACGCAATCGTCTTTGCACCTTGCCCCATTGCGCGGCGTCCCCTCCGAGTTTGTGTATGAGGCGAAGCCATCCGGTCGCCGGTGCTCCACTCTAGTGAGTGTCGAGACCGGTGGGCAGACGCCACGCTGGATTGCACTCAATCGGCGTCATGAACGGATTCTCTTAGATCGTCAGGGCCGGCAGCACGACCCCGGCCCGATGGTCGATCTTGAGCACGGCCAGCTCGTCGGCGCGGGTGTGTCCGCGGTTGACGATGATCAGCGGCTTACCGGCGCGATGGGCCCGGCGCGCGAACCGCAGGCCGGACATGACCGTCAGTGACGACCCGACCACCAGCAGCGCGTCGGACTCGTCGACCGCGGAGAATGCCTGGGCGACAAGTGGTTTCGGAACGGTCTCGCCGAAGTAGACGATGTCGGGTTTGAGGATGCCCCCGCAGTGCGGGCAGTCGATCATCACGAAGTCCGAGGTGTCGGAGAGTGTCGCATCCGCATCGGGTGCCACCTCGATGGCGCCGCGTCCCGCGACCCGGTCGGCGAAGCTGGTGTTGACCTCCTCGAGCTCCTCTGCGAGCCGGTGCCTGGAGATCCGCCAGTCGCAGGTCAGGCAGCGTACGCGCCCATAGCAGCCGTGGAGTTCCAGCACGCCCTTCGTCCCGGCCTTCGTGTGCAGCATGTCGACGTTCTGAGTGATCACCGTCGAGACCGAGCCGCGGCGTTGCATGTCGGTGAGCGCCAGATGCGCCGCGTTGGGTAGTGCGGCGTCCATGTGACGCCAGCCGAGGTGATTACGCGTCCAGTAGTGCCGGCGGAACTCGGGGGAGGACAGGAACATCTCCAGGGTCATCGGCGTGCGTGGCGGTGAACCCGGGCTGCGGTAGTCGGGTATCCCCGAGTCGGTGGAGATGCCGGCGCCGGTCAGGACCGCGACGCGACGCCCGGCCAGGATGTCGGACGCGAGCTCGATGCGCTCGGCGACATCATCGTCGAGGGGCGTGTGTTCGGCCGGGGCCTGGCCGAGTTGAAGACGAGTGCGCACCCTGCCCAGGATAGGCAGGGTGCGCACTCGGAATGCTCTTCTGAGATGGCGTCCGTCAGGACACGACGGTCTCCTCGGCATGCTTGCCGGCCGGCTGCGGCACGGCGACCAGCGGGTACACGCCGTTCTCGTCGTGCACCTCGGTGCCGACGACCGGCGGATTGAACACGCACAGCATCCGCATCTGCGTGTCGGCGGTGACCGTGTGCCGTTCGTGACCGTTCAGCAGGTACATCGTGCCGGGGGCCAGCGGATAGGTCTCGCCGGTCTCCCGGTCGAGCAGGGTGCCGGTGCCCTCGACGAGCCAGACGGCCTCGATGTGATTGGCGTAGTGGAATTCGTTCACGCTGCCGGCGGCGATGGTGGTCTCGTGGAACGAGAACCCCACGCCGTCGCCGCCGAGGACGATGCGCTTGGAGACCCAGTTGCCCTTGGGGTCCGCCACATCGCGATCGGTACCGGTGATTTCCTGGGTGGTTCGGACGATCATCCGATCACCTCCTTGACTGCGTCGGAAAGGATGGACAGGCCGCGGTCGAGGTCCTCGCGGGAGATGGTCAGCGGCGGGAGCAGCTTGACGACCTCGTCGGACGGACCCGACGTCTCGGCGAGCAACCCGGCGCCGAAGGCCTGCGCACAGACCTTCCCGGCTGCCGTGTGATCGTCGAACGCCAGGCCGCGGACCATGCCGCGACCGCGGGTCGAGATGCCTTCGTAACGGTTGCAGAGGTCGGAGAAGACCTCGTGGATGCGCTCACCCTTCGCGTGGATCTCCCGGGTCAGGGTGTCGTCGGACCAGTAGGTCTCGATGGCCCTGGCGGCGGTGACGAAGGCGGGGTTGTTGCCGCGGAAGGTGCCGTTGTGTTCGCCGGGGGTCCAGACGTCGAGCTCGGGCTTGAACAGGGTCAGCGCGAAGGGCAGACCGTAGCCGCTGATCGACTTGGACAGCGTAACGATGTCGGGCTTGATGCCGGCCTCCTCGAACGAGAAGAACTCGCCGGTCCGGCCGCAGCCCATCTGGACGTCGTCGACGATGAGCAGGATGTCGCGGCGCTCGCACAGGTCCGACAGCGCGCGCAGCCACTCGGCGCGTGCGACGTTGACGCCGCCCTCGCCCTGCACGGTCTCGACGATCACCGCGGCGGGGCGGTTCAGGCCGCTGCCCGAGTCGTCGAGGACGCGCTCGAACCAGGCGAAGTCCTCCATGACGCCGCCGAAGTAGTTGTCGAACGGCATCGGGGTCGCGTGGACCAGGGGGATACCGGCACCCGCGCGCTTCATCGAGTTGCCGGTGACCGACAGCGAACCCAGGGTCATGCCGTGGAAGGCGTTGGTGAAGCTGATGATCGACTCACGGCCGGTCACCTTGCGGGCCAGCTTGAGGGCCGACTCGACGGCGTTGGTGCCCGTCGGACCGGGGAACTGGATCTTGTAGTCGAGTCCGCGCGGCTGAAGGATGTGCTGGTGGAACTTCTCGATGAAGTTCCCCTTGGCGACGGTGGCCATGTCGAGACCGTGGGTGATGCCGTCGGACTCGATGTACTCGATCAGAGCCTTCTTCAGCTCGGGGTTGTTGTGGCCGTAGTTCAGCGAACCGGCGCCCGCGAAGAAGTCCAGGTACTCCCGACCGTTCTGGTCGGTGATGTAGGAACCCTTGGCGGTGGTGAAGACCGCAGGCCAGTTGCGGCAGTAGCTGCGCACCTCGGATTCGTGGGTCGTGAAGACGGAATCGTCGAAGGACTTTTCCAGAACGGGGGTGGCGTCGAGAAGTTGCATATCGGTGCTTCCTTCTATGGGTGACAACGTGAGTTCGGTGCCCATCGGCGATATGAACTCGAAAAGCGGCGTCGCGCAGCGACGCTGTGGTGGATCAGTGCCAACGATGTTGCGGCACTGCGCATCCGGAAACCGTCGGTCAGGGGCTATGCCGCGGTCCGGGGGTGCTGAGGGATCACGCGCGAGCTCAGGGCTCGGGGATCTCCGGTTCCAGCATGTAGAGGTCCTCGGGCTCGTGCGAGTCCGGGAAAGCGTTGGCGGCGAACAGATCACGGCGTTCGAAACGCAGGCCGCGAGCCTTCGCCACCGACTCGAACAGTCGCTGCGACGGAATGTTGTCGGGACTGATCGTGGTGTGCATCGCCACCATGCCGAGGCGGTTCACGCGATCGAAGAGGTGGTGCAGCATGGACCCGGCGATGCCGTGTCCGCGCATCGAGTCGTCGACGGCGACCTGCCACACCATGAGGGTGGATGGATCGTTCTGGCGACGATATCCGGTGACGAAACCGACCGGACGGCCGTCGACTTCGGCGATGATCGAGGTCTGGGCGAAGTCGTGACACCACAGCACATAGGAATACGACGAGTTGACGTCGAGAACCTTTGAGTCCGAGGCGATTTCCCAGAGACGGGTACCGTCGGCGACAGTCGGCATCCGATAGTCGACGGTAAGGACAGTTGTTGGGGCCGTTCTTGTTTGTGAAGGGCTCATAACGCCATCGACGTTAACAACGCGTGTCGGGGAAGTCACCCACCTGCGGAAATTGCCTCGTCGAACCCCTACCTTCTACCTGATCAGACATGCAATGTGAAGTGAGTCACAAGAGTGTCACCCACGGATGTCATCGGGGCTTCACGGGAGGGCAGAATGGCCCCATGACGAGGATCATCGCGGGCGAGCTACGGGGGAGACGGCTCCGCGTTCCGGGCGAGGGAACTCGTCCCACTTCCGATCGTGTGCGGGAGTCGGTCTTCAACATCCTCGACGCCCGATTCGATCTCGACGGGCTCTGGGTTCTCGATCTGTACGCCGGTTCCGGCGCCCTCGGCATCGAGGCGGTCTCGCGAGGAGCGGCCGGCGCGACCTTCGTCGACTCGGCACGGAAGGCGGCCGCGGTCATCGGGGCCAATGTGCAGGTCTGTGGCATCGCCTCGTCGACCACGGTACTGACGAGACCGGTGTCCGCCTATCTGTCCTCGCCGCCCGAACGGAAGTACGACCTCGTGTTCTCCGACCCGCCGTACGCGGTCGACGCGTCGGCGCTCTCCGAGGACCTGACCAGACTGGCCGCGACACGGCTCGCCGAGGATGCCCTGGTGGTCGTGGAGCGCTCCGCCCGCTCGACCGGCCGGATCTGGCCCGCCGGCTTCGAGGTGCTGGTGGACAAGAACTACGGCGACACCCGGGTCGAGGTGGGGGAGTTCACCGGTGCCTGAGACGCTGCCGCGCAGCTCCTGACGACACTGACGCGCAGGACCTGACGGTAAGTTCAGGCCATGACGACGGCAGTGTGTCCCGGTTCCTTCGATCCCTTCACCCTTGGCCACCGATACGTGGTCGAACGCGCCGCGGCGTGTTTCGACGAGGTGGTCATCACCGTGGTGGTCAATCCCAACAAGCGCGGGATGTTCAGCGTCGAGGAGCGCATCGCGCTCATCGAGGAGGATTGTGCCGATCTGCCCGGCGTGCGGGTCGATCGCTGGGAAGGGCTTCTCGTCGACTATCTGAAGCAGGAGTCGATCCACACGATCGTCAAGGGCCTCCGGTCGGCGGTCGACTTCGACTACGAGGTTCCGATGGCCCAGATGAACCGCGCGCTCGCAGATGTGGAGACGGTCTTCCTTCTCACCGATCCCCGGTTCGCGCATGTCTCGAGTTCGCTCGTCAAAGAGGTGGCCAAGCTCGGTGGCGACGTCGCGCCGTTCTTGTCGTCGCACATCCACAAGCGCCTCACGGCAAAGCTGACCGGCGAGCGGTCCGTCTGACGAATCACCTGGGGAAATCTGCGACACACCCCACGCGCTTCACTAATCACAGGCGCAACATTCGGCACAATAGTCACAGATTCACCAACTGTTGCAAACAGGCAAGCGCCGGATTGGGGTGGCTGTGTACCGGGTATTTGAGGCTCTCGACGAGCTCGTGGCGATTGTCGAGGAGGCGCGGAGTGTGCCGATGACCGCGGGTTGCGTCGTGCCGCGTGGTGACGTGCTCGAACTCCTCGACGACATCAAGGACTCGATCCCGGGCGAGCTCGACGACGCTCAGGATGTCCTCGACCAGCGCGACACGCTCATCGGTGATGCGCGTGAGCACGCCGAGACCACGGTCGCCAAGGCCGACTCCGAATCCGAGGCCGTCCTCGCCCACGCCCGGGCCGAGGCCGATCGCATCCTGTCCGAGGCCAAGGCTCAGGCCGATCGCATGGTCGACGAGGCGAGCTCGCACTCGCACTCGCTCGTCGAGGATGCCACCGAAGAGGCACGCCGGCTCCAGACGAGTGCTGCCCGCGAATTCGAGGCCGTCACCGGGCGCGCACGGGCCGAGGCGCAGCGCACCATCGACGCGGCGAACAACACCTACGACAAGTCGGTGGCCGACGGCATCGCCGAACAGCAGCGCCTCGTCTCCGAGACCGAGGTCGTCGGCGCCGCCAAGTCGGAGGCCGAGCGCATCATCGACGCCGCGCACGCCGAGGCGGACCGTCTGCGTGGCGACTGCGACGTCTACGTCGACGAGAAGCTGGCCCAGTTCGAGGAGATCCTCACCGGCACACTGCGTTCGGTGAACCGCGGACGGCACCAGCTGCGCACCGGTGCCGGCATGCACGACTACGTCGAGTACCCACGCAGCGTGGACGATGCGGCACGCGACTCGCGCGGCGACCACTCGCGGTCGCGCGAGACGTCGACCCGGAACTCCTACGACCGTGACCAGGGATCCCCGCTGGCGGTCTGACCGGTCGGGCGACCGACCCGGCACACACGGTGGCGTCAGTCGATGATTCGCGATCGCGAGCGTATGGTGCAGTTTGTGTCTGATCATGCTGTGACATCAGAACCGTCGCACGGTCCCGATTCCGCGCCACGGCGCGATCCCTTCGTCCTCGACGTCCGGTCGCTGGGTCGTCGCCCGGGCACCATGTCAGAGGTGCACCGGACGGTGGCGACCCCGGACAAGCTCGGAGTCGAGATGATCGGCATCCCGGCCGGCTCGGACGTCGATCTCGACCTCCGGCTCGAGTCGGTGAGCGAGGGAATCCTGGTGACCGGCACCGCGTGCGGCGAGACCGCGGGGCAGTGTTCGCGCTGCCTCGAGCCGATCGACGGCACGGTGACGGTGTTCCTCACCGAACTGTTCGCGTACCCGGACAGTGTGACCGAGCAGACTACCGAGGAAGACGATGTGCACCGCATCGTCGACGACCGCATCGATCTCGAACAGGCGATCATCGACGCGGTGGCGTTGGAACTCCCGATGTCGCCGCTGTGTTCACCGGACTGCCCCGGGCTCTGCCAGGTGTGCGGTATCCGGTTGGCGGTCGCCGAACCCGGCCACGCGCACGAGCTGATCGACCCTCGGTGGGCCGGTCTCGCGAACAAGTTCTCCGAGCTCACCGGCGACGACAAGCCGGACGGCGACACGTCGGACGGGGACACGTCGGACGGGGACAAACCGGGCGATCAGGAACGTCGTGACTGAGACCACTCGCGAGGACGGTCGTCGTGCCGCGCTACTCGCCGCTCTCGACACCGACATCCCCGAACACCTTCTGACACTGGCGCTCACGCACCGCTCCTACGCCTACGAGCACGGCGGGCTGCCGACCAACGAGCGCCTCGAGTTCCTCGGGGACTCCGTTCTCGGTGTGGTGATCACCGAACGCCTGTACCTCCGATTCCCGGACCGCCCGGAGGGTGAGCTCGCCAAGATCCGTGCCAGCGTGGTGAACATGCACGCGCTCGCCGACGTGGCGCGGGGGCTCGGCGACGAGGGCGGCCTGGGCAAGTACCTGTATCTCGGCCGCGGCGAGGAGATGACCGGCGGCCGCGACAAGGACTCGATCCTCGCGGACGGCCTCGAATCGCTGTTCGGCGCAGTGTTTCTCAGTCACGGGCTGGAGACCTCGCAGCGGATCATCCTGCGGCTCTTCGACGAACGCATCGAGAAGGCCGGGCAACTCGGCGCGGGGCTGGACTGGAAGACCTCGCTGCAGGAGCTGAGCTCGGAACGCGGTTACGGCCCGCCGCAGTACCAGATCTCGTCCACCGGACCGGACCACAACAAGGAGTTCACCGCGATCGCGATGGTCGCGGGGGAGAACCTGGGCGAGGGCGTCGGACGCACCAAGAAAGAGGCCGAGCAGCAGGCGGCGGCCCTCGCGTGGACGGCACTCACCGAACGCGCTGCCGCGTCCGACACCGCTGCGTCCTGAGATTCGGCGTACATGCCTGAACTACCCGAGGTCGAGACCGTGCGAATGGGTCTCGAGAAGCACCTGACCGGGCGGACGGTGACGTCGGTCGAGGTACTGCACCCGCGTGCCGCCCGTCGTCATGTCGGCGGTGAACCCGATCTGATCGGACGTCTGGCCGGCAAACACGTCACCGGGGTGCGGCGCCGCGGCAAGTACATGTGGATCGACCTCGCCGACGACGCCGATCGTGTCGCCCTGGTCGTACACCTAGGCATGAGCGGACAGATGCTCATCGCCCGCAATGGGGCACCCGACCACACCCACCTCCGCATCCGCGCCACCCTCGACGACGACAACGAACTGCGCTTCGTCGACCAGCGCACGTTCGGCGGATGGCATCTCGACGATTATGTGGACGACATCCCGGTGTCGGTCGCGCACATCGCGCCCGATCCGTTCGATCCCGCCTTCGACGCGGCAGCAGTGGTGACCCGGATGCGGGCCAAGCACTCCGAGATCAAGCGCGTCCTGCTCGATCAGACCGTCATCTCCGGGGTCGGCAACATCTACGCCGACGAGGCGCTGTGGCGTGCGCGACTGCACGGCGCACGTATCGCGGAGACGATCTCGCGCAAGAAGCTCCTCGAACTGATCGATGCGGCGACCGCGGTGATGACCGAGGCGGTAGAGGTCGGGGGTACGTCCTTCGACGCGCTGTACGTCAACGTCAACGGCCAGTCGGGCTACTTCGAACGCTCGCTCAACGCCTACGGACGCGAGGGGCTGCCGTGCCGCCGGTGCGGGACGCTGATGCGCCGGGAATCGTTCATGAACCGCAGCTCTTACTTCTGCCCGAAGTGCCAGACCGTGCCTCGGCGCCGTGCACGTTGAGTCACTGACACTTCCTGCGCAGCTCTGACGCGTCCGGTGAAACGTGATGAGCGTTCCGCGGAACGCGCGACGCGACGTGACCAGCTGTTTTGTCGGTGGGCGCCGCTAAGTTGTTCGCATATCCGTTCGAACAGCTGGGGGGCTTGGGGTGTCTGTTTCGGTATTGCACGGTGAGAATGTGTCGTCGATGTTCGATGGCGCGGATCCGGCGTCTCTGTCCGATGAGGCGTTGGAAAGCAGAGTGCTGGGTTATGCCGCGCAGATCACCGCGCTCACGGCCGAGTTCTTGTCTCTGGTTGCGGAGTTGGATGAGCGGCAGTCGTGGAGGGGGCCGGGTATTCATTCGCTCGCACACTGGTTGTCGTGGAAGGCGGGTGTCTCTCAACGCACAGCGCAGGAGCAGGTCCGGGTGGCGAAGGCTCTGACGGAGTTACCGCTGATTCGGCAGGCGTTCGGTGCGGGGCGGTTGTCGTATTCGAAGGTGCGGGCGCTGACGCGGGTGGCGACCCCGTTGCGTGAGAAGGAGCTGGTGAACCTGGCGTCGTCGTGCACGGCGTCGCAGCTGGAGCGGGCGGTACGTGCGATGGGACAGATCGATCGGGATCGTGGCATCGAGCCGGAGAATCGCACCCCGGCGGAGTCGACGGGCCGGTGCAAGTGGAATGCGGATGGCTCCTTGTCTGTGTCGCTGAGGTTGTCTCCGCTTGATGGTGCCCGGTTCCTGGCCGGTGTGGTCCGTGCCGAGTACGAGCGCACCCGGACCTTCGACGATGCGGATCTGCCCGCGGTGTCGAGCGTTCCGCGGAACGCTGCGGGTGAGTTGGAAACCGTGGATGGTGAACGGGACTCCGAGGTCAGGCCGGCGAATCGCCGGGACCTGTGGCGGAATGTGCCGTCGAATCTGGCGCCGGCGGTGGTGGCGATGGCCGACATGGTGCACGACGGGATCGCGATGCCTGATCTCGCGCCGGGAGCCGAGATCCTGATCCATACCGACGAGGGTGGAGAACAGGCCCACCTCGATGACGGGCCGGCGCTGTCGGAGGCCGAACTGGAGGAGGCGCACTGTGGTGCTGCGGTTCGGAAGGTGTTGTCCAGCAGGGTGTCCGGAGCTCCAGGGAAGTTGGCGTTGCTGGGGCTGGGGCGTAAGTCGCGAACGCCGAACAGGGCACTGGTCAGGGCGTTGTTCGTGAGGGACCGGTGCTGTCAGATGCCCGGCTGTGAACGCACACGGCATCTGCACGCCCATCATGTGGTGTTCTGGTCAGCCGGTGGGGAGACCGGGTTGGACAACCTGATTCTGTTGTGTGGAAGCTGTCACCGTGCGCTGCATCGGGGTGAGTTCAGCATCACCGCTCATGGGTCGCAACGTTTTTCGTTCCACGGGCCGGGTGGTTCGGTGATCGACGTGAGCCCCGCGACACGCGCGCCGGGGCAGTGGTCGCCGGACGAGCGGGTGGCGGCGGATGCGACGGTGCCTGTGGGTGGCGGCAAGCTCGACCTCGGGTATGCGACCGAGGTGATCTACGCGGTGTGGGAATGGAAAGAACGCAACGCGAGCCGAGAGGCGGCAGCTGCCTGACGACGTCGGGCGCGACTGGTTGGGGAATCTTTACTGATCCCCGGCTCTTACTATGGTCTGCGGTGCCAGCGCCGCCCCGCCGCCTGAGAGGACTCATCCCAGCATGACGATCGAACAGAACACCGCCGCCCCGGCCCAGGCTGCGGAGCC
Source organism: Gordonia sp. YY1 (assembly GCF_009872315.1). NCBI lineage: Bacteria > Bacillati > Actinomycetota > Actinomycetes > Mycobacteriales > Gordoniaceae > Gordonia > Gordonia sp. YY1. The sequence goes on from NZ_WXYI01000002.1 coordinate 272,312, forward strand.
CGCGCGCACCGACCTCTGGGTCGAGCGCACCGGGACCCGCCGGTACACCGGGCGCAGCTCGCGCGGTGCCGAGGTGCTGATCGGCTCGCAGGACGTCGACGGCGTCTTCACGCCGGGCGAATTGCTCAAGATCGCCCTCGCGGCCTGCACCGGCCTGTCCTCGGACCGGCCGCTGTCGCGCCGCCTCGGCGACGACTACGACGCCACCATCCGGGTCAGCGGCGACGCCGACCGCGAGAACGAGGTGTACCCGCGGATCGAGGAGATCCTCGAGGTCGACCTCTCCGAACTCGACCCCGATGCCGCACAGCGGCTGCTCGTCGTCGTCGAGCGCGCCATCGACGCGGTGTGCACGGTCGGCCGCACCATCAAGGCCGGCGCCGAGGTCGACCTGAAGATCGTGACGGACTGAGTCATGAGTGCCGACCCCGTCCGGTTATCCGCGTTCGTGCACGGACACGTCCAGGGCGTGGGGTTCCGGTGGTGGACGCGGTCACGGGCGCTGGAGCTCGGTTTGGTTGGTTACGCGTCCAATCAGCCCGACGGACGCGTGCACGTCGTGGCCGAGGGGTCCCGCGACAAAGTCCTGGAGCTGCTCGACGCGCTCCGGTCGGGAGAGACCCCGGGGCGGGTCGATCTCGTCGTCGACAGCCTCGACCCCGCGCGCGGAGACCTGACCGGCTTCCTCGAACGGTGAGCGTTGCCCGAAACCCATCGCGATGGTGAGTACTCTGTACCGTCGTGCACCTCAAAAGCCTGACCCTGAAGGGCTTCAAGTCGTTCGCCTCGGCGACGACCCTGCGCTTCGAGCCGGGTATCACGTGCGTCGTCGGCCCCAACGGCTCCGGTAAGTCCAATGTCGTCGACGCCCTGACCTGGGTCATGGGCGAGCAGGGCGCCAAGGCGCTGCGCGGCGGCAAGATGCAGGACGTGATCTTCGCCGGCACCTCCGGACGTCCGCCGCTGGGACGTGCGGAGGTGACCCTCACCATCGACAACGCCGACGGCGCGCTCCCGATCGAGTACTCCGAGGTCTCGATCACCCGCCGCATGTTCCGCGACGGCGCGGGCGAATACGAGATCAACGGCAGCACCTGTCGCCTCATGGACGTTCAGGAACTGCTCTCCGATTCCGGTATCGGCCGCGAGATGCACGTCATCGTCGGTCAGGGTCGTCTGTCGGCGATCCTCGAGTCGCGTCCCGAGGACCGTCGCGCGTTCATCGAGGAGGCGGCCGGCGTCCTCAAACACCGCAAACGCAAGGAAAAGGCGGTCCGCAAGCTCGACGCGATGCAGGCCAACCTGGCGCGCCTGACCGACCTCACCGCCGAACTGCGACGCCAGCTCAAGCCGCTCGGCCGGCAGGCGGAGGTCGCCCGCCGCGCGCAGACCGTCCAGGCCGACCTCCGCGACGCCCGATTGCGCCTCGCCGCCGACGACCTGGTCATCCGTCGCGCCGAGATGGCCGAACACGCCGCCGTCGAGGACGAGGTGCGGCGCCGCCAGGACGAGGTGGCCGCGGAACTCGACCGCGCCAATGCCGAGGTGACCGAACACGAGCAGCATCTCGCCGAGGTCACCCCGGCGGCCGCGGCGGCCAGCCGCGCCTGGTTCCGGTTGTCGGCCCTGGCCGAGCGCGTCGACGCGACCCGGCGGGTCGCCGCCGAGCGCAGCCGCTATCTGAGCGAAGCCGCCACCGAGGCGACCGGACCCGACCCGGAGGAACTCGAGGAGCAGGCCCTGGAGGCCGCCGAAGTCGAGGCCGAACTGACCGAGGGCGTCGAGATCGCCGCCGAACAACTCGAGACGGCCCGCGAGGTGCTCCGCGAGCGCGAGTCGATCGCCGAGGCCGCGGAGGCCGCCCATCTCGCCGCCGTCCAGGCGATCGCCGACCGTCGGGAAGGACTGGCCCGTCTCGAGGGACAGGTCGACAACCTGCGAACGCGTTCCGAGGGGGTCGACGCCGAGGCCGACCGTCTGACGGCCGCCATCGCCCACGCCACCGAACGCGCCGAAAGCGCTGCCATGCAACAGGATTCGGCAGCGGGGGAGCTTGCACAGCTGGAGGCGTCCGAGCAGGCCCTCGACGAGCACCACGAGCGGTGCGTCACCGCGCTGAACCTGTCCAACGAACGTGTCGCGACCCTGCAGGCGCAGCACCGCGAGGCCGAACAGTCCATCGCCTCACTGTCGGCGCGGGTCGAGGCCCTCGCCATGGGCCTGGAACGCAACGACGGCGGCGCCTGGCTGCTCGACAACGCGCCCGACGGCCTGCTCGGACCGATGTCGGAACTGGTCACCGTCGAACCCGGCTTCGAGACCGCGATCGCCGGTGCGCTCGGCCCGGCGGTCGACGGCATCGTGACGGTCGACGGCATGGCGGCCATCCGCGCGCTCGAGGCCCTCAAGTCCGGCGACGGGGGACGGGCCGCCCTGATCTGCGGCGGCCTCACCGACTCCGTACCGCAACGAGACGCTGCCTTGCCCGAAGGCGCTCGCTGGGCATCCTCAGCGGTGACCTGTGGTCCGGAGATCCGCACCGCGATCGACACCGTCCTCGCCGACACCGTCATCGTCGACGACCCTGCCCGGGGCCTGGAACTGGCCCGCAGTCTCGGCGTGCGCGTGGTGACCCACGCCGGTGACCGCATCGGTCCCGCCTCGATCGAGGGTGGATCGTCGCGGCGTCCGTCGACGCTCGAGGTGCAGTCCGCCATCGACGCCGCGACCGAGGACCTGGCCGCGACCCGACGGCGCGTCGAAGAGCTGGAGGCCGCACTCGACGGGGCACTCACCGAACAGCGGGAACGTCGGGAAGCGGCCGAGGAGGCACTCGCCGCGCTCCACGAATCGGATTCCAGTGTCGGCGCCGCGTATGAGCAGATGGCCCGGCTGGGCCACGAGATCCGCACCGCCCGGGCGGAGGCCGATCGCTTCACCCGTCAGCGCAACCTGCTGGAGAAAGGTCGCGCCGAGACCCTGGAGTCCCTCCGCGAACTGGAGGAACGGCTGCGGCTGGCCCGCGACGAGTCGGACTCGGGTCCGGAGATGGCCGCCGACGACTCCGAGCGGTCGACCGCCGCGGCGGCCGTCGGGATCGCCCGCGGTACCGAGATGGAGGCGCGTCTGGCACTGCGCACCGCCGAGGAACGCCTCTCGTCGGTGCGTGGCAGGGCCGATTCGCTGCGTCGCGCCGCCCAGCGTGAGCGGGAGGCCCGCGAGCGGGCACGTCGTCAGGACGAGATCCGGCGACAGGCCGCGGGGGTGGCGGTGGCCGTCGAGCGGGCCGGCGCTCAGGTCGCCGAGCGTCTCGCGGCGGCGGTCGCGTCGGCGCAGGCAGGGCGCGACGAGCTCGAGGAGCTCCGGGTCGCGCGCTCGGCGACCCTCGACGAGCTGCGCCTGAAGTCCGGGGAACTGACCACCACGCTGAACTCCTTACGCGACACCGTGCATCGTGACGAGGTGGCCCGTGCCCAGGTGGCGCTGCGGATCGAGCAGCTCGAGGAGCAGATTCTCGAGACGTTCGCGATGTCGCCGGACGACCTGATCGCCGAATACGGTCCGGACGTCCCGATGCCGCCCTCGGCCCTGGAGATGCAGGAGTACGAGGAGGCCAAGGGCCGCGGCGAACAGGTGGTGGCCCCGGCACCCATGCCGTACGACCGCGCCACCCAGGAAGCCCGGGCGAAGAAGGCGCAGAAAGACCTCAACACGCTCGGCAAGGTCAACCCGCTCGCACTCGAGGAGTTCGCGGCGCTGGAGGAGCGCTACAACTTCCTGTCCTCACAACTCGAGGACGTCAAGGCCGCACGCAAGGACCTGCTCGACGTCGTCGAGGACGTGGACGCCCGCATCCTGCAGGTGTTCACCGAGGCCTACGCCGACGTCGAGCGCGAGTTCGGCCAGGTCTTCCAGACGCTGTTCCCCGGCGGTGAGGGTCGCCTCGTGCTGACCGAACCCAACGACATGCTGACCACCGGCATCGAGGTGGAGGCCCGGCCGCCGGGTAAGAAGGTGAAGAGGCTGTCGCTGCTGTCGGGCGGGGAGAAGTCCCTGACCGCGGTCGCGATGCTGGTCGCGATCTTCCGCGCCCGCCCGTCGCCGTTCTACGTCATGGACGAGGTCGAGGCGGCGCTCGACGACACCAACCTGCGCCGTCTCATCAAGCTGTTCGAGCAGTTGCGGGAGAAATCGCAGCTCATCGTCATCACCCATCAGAAGCCCACGATGGAGATCGCCGACGCCCTCTACGGCGTCAGCATGCGCGGGGACGGCATCACGACCGTCATCTCGCAGCGCATGCGCGGCGTGAACATGCCCGTGGCTCAACAGGAGGACACCAGCCAGTGAACACCGGAATCATCATCGGGATCGTCGTCGCGGTGCTCGTCATCGCCGCGCTGATCGCGCTCGGACTGGTGCTGGCGCGTCGTCGTCGCATCTCGCTGTCCGATACGACGACGCAGCCGGAGATCGTCGACGGCAGCAAGCCCCAGGTCGACCGATCCGGGGGCTATCAGGCGGGGTCGGGCTTCAGTTTCAGCCGAGGTGACACGGCCCTGGCCGAACCGCCGGAGCGCAAGCCGGCACCGGAGCGCAAGCCGGAGCCGCCGGTCCGGCCGGAACCGCCGGTCCAGCCGGTCGAGGAGCGCACCGACGTCGACGGTCAGCCCACGGTCGGCGACGACGCCGCGGTGCCGCGCGACTCCCACCGCCGCGGGATCACCGAGGTGTCCCTGCCCGACGTCATCGAGCCGGTAGAAGCCGAACCCGAGACAGCCGAACCCGAGACAGCCGAACCCGAGACAGCAGAGCCCGAGACAGCAGAGCCCGAGGCAGCAGAGCCCGAGGCAGCCGCACCCGAGACAGCGGCGCCGGAGACCGCAGCACCCGAGGTCGCCGAGCCGGACGTCATCGCGCCCGAGGTGACCGCGCCCGAGGTGGCTGCACCCGACGACGCGTCCGGCGCGGTCACGGCACCGCCGCGCGAGGAGATCGCACCGACCGCCGGCCGTCTGGGTCGGCTGCGTGGCCGGCTGTCCCGGTCGCAGGGCGCGATCGGCAAGAGTGTGCTCGGTCTGCTCGGCGCCGGTGACCTGGACGAGGACAGCTGGGAGGAGATCGAGGACACCCTGGTGATGGCGGACCTCGGTACGGCGACCACCACGACCGTCGTCGAGACCCTGCGGTCCGAGCTGGCCGCGAACCCGGTCAAGTCGGCGGCAGAGGCCCGCGCGCTGCTGAAGCGGGTGCTCGTCGAGCAGCTCGACCCGACGTTGGACCGTTCGATCCGCGCGCTGCCGCATGCGGGTCGTCCGGCCGTCGTGCTGGTCGTGGGCGTCAACGGCACCGGCAAGACCACGACGACGGGCAAGCTGGCCCGCGTTCTCGTCGCCGACGGACGTCGCGTGCTCTTGGGTGCAGCCGACACCTTCCGCGCGGCCGCCGCCGACCAGCTGCAGACCTGGGGCGAGCGCGTCGGTGCGGAGATCGTTCGCGGCAAGGAACAGGCCGATCCGGCCGCGGTGGCGTTCGACGCGGTCGACCGCGGCATCGCGTCGGGCGTCGACGTCGTCATGATCGACACCGCCGGTCGCCTGCACACCAAGACCGGTCTGATGGACGAGCTGGGCAAGGTCAAGCGCGTCGTGGAGAAGAAGGCACCGGTCGACGAGGTGTTGCTCGTGCTCGACGCGACAGTCGGGCAGAACGGGCTGATGCAGGCGCGGGTGTTCGCCGAGGTCGTCGACATCACCGGTGTGGTGCTGACCAAGCTGGACGGCACCGCCAAGGGCGGCATCGTCTTCCACGTGCAGAAGGAACTGGGCGTGCCGGTGAAACTGGTGGGTCTGGGCGAGGGCGCCGATGATCTGGCGCCGTTCGAGCCGGAGGCCTTCGTCGACGCGCTGCTGTGATCGCCACACTCCGAAACCTGGTGTTTTACACCCGCGAAATATAAATCGCTCATCGGGTTACGTACCCGAAACGTGAAGGCACCACTGCGGAAACCGAGTGCCGACAATCTCTTTGCAGGCGCCGAGCCGTCGGTGCATCTGAGGAGGTTTTCGTAGTGGATTTGGCTCTGTTGCCAAACGAATCGTTTGGCCCCATCGACACGGGCAACACGGCATTCATGCTCGTGTCGGCCGCGCTCGTCCTGCTGATGACCCCGGGCCTTGCCTTCTTCTACGGGGGGTTGGCACGCGGCAAGTCCGTCCTGAACATGATGATGATGTCGTTCGGCTCCCTGGCGACGATCAGCGTCGTCTACGTGCTGTGGGGCTTCTCGATGTCCTTCAGCGACGGCATCACCGGCGAGAACGACATTCTCGGCATCTTCGCGAACCCGTTCGCGCTGTTCGGTTCCGACCAGCTCATGAGCACGATCGGTGAGGGCGATTCCGAGCAGTACGTCACCGGCGGGCTGTCAATCCCGGCGATCGTCTTCATGGGCTTTCAGCTGACCTTCGCGGTCATCACCGTTGCCCTCATCAGCGGTGCCCTCGCCGAACGCGTGAAGTTCTCGACCTGGATGGTCTTCACCGTTCTGTGGTCGACGATCGTGTACTTCCCGCTGTCCCACATGGTCTGGGGCGGCCTGGTCGGCGGCGGCGGTCTGCTCGGTGCGGGTGAGGACGGTCTGGCGGCCAAGATGTTCGGCACCGACGACGAGGGTGCGGCGGTCGTTGCGCCCATCGACTTCGCCGGCGGCACCGTGGTCCACATCAACGCCGGTATCGCTGCTCTGGTCCTGGTTCTCATCATCGGCAAGCGCGTCGGCTTCGGTCGCACCGCCTACCGTCCGCACAACATCCCGTTCGTCATGCTCGGTGCGGCACTCCTCTGGTTCGGCTGGTTCGGGTTCAACGTCGGCTCCGAGCTGGGTGCCGACCTCCTCGCCGGCCAGGTGTGGGTCAACACCACGGCCGCGACGGCAGCCGCGATCATCGGCTGGCTCATCGTCGAACTCATCCGCGACAAGCACGCCACCAGCGTCGGCGCCGCCTCGGGCATCGTGGCCGGCCTGGTCGCGATCACCCCGGCCTGTGGTGCGCTGACCCCGGTCGGCTCGCTGATCCTGGGTCTCATCGCCGGTGCCCTGGCCGCGGTGGCCATCGGCCTGAAGAACAAGTTCGGCTACGACGATTCGCTCGACGTCGTCGGCGTCCACCTCGTCGCCGGCCTGTGGGGCACTCTCGCCATCGGTCTCCTCGGCAAGGACGTCGGTCTCCTCTGGGGTGGCGATTACAAGCAGCTCGTGGTCCAGGCGGTCATCGCCTTCTTCGCCCTGGCGTTCACCGCCGTGCTCACCGCGATCATCGCCTTCGCCCTCAAGCCTCTCGGCTGGCGCGTCAGCGACGAGGACGAGAAGAGCGGCATCGACGAGGCAGAACACGCTGAGACTGCCTACGAGCTGGCATGACGATCGAGTCCAATCGCTACTACGCTGACACCCGTGGAGAGGGATAACTAATGAAGCTGATCACTGCAATCGTCAAACCGTTCACGCTCGAGGACGTCAAGGCCGGTCTGGAGCAGGCGGGCATCCTGGGTATGACCGTCAGCGAGGTCCAGGGTTACGGACGCCAGAAGGGCCACACCGAGGTCTACCGCGGGGCCGAGTACTCGGTCGACTTCGTGCCGAAGGTCCGCGTCGAGGTCGTCGTGGACGATGCGGCCGTGGACAAGGTCGTCGACGTCATCGTCGAGGCCGCCCGTACCGGCAAGATCGGTGACGGCAAGGTGTGGGTCTCGCCGGTCGAATCGGTCGTGCGTGTTCGCACCGGCGAGCGCGGCGGCGACGCTCTGTAAGTGAGCTCGTGCCCTTTCTGAACCCCAAGCGCGGCCCCGCGTCCGACGACCAGTCGGGCGCGGGGCCGCACCGTTCAACCCCCGAGACCGAGGAGGCTCCCGTAGCCGCGACCGATCTGGCCAAGACCCGCCGGCAGCTCACCGAGTCGAGCCGGAACGGGAAACTCGACGCACCGGCGTTGCGCCAGGTGCTCGTCGACCTGCACGAGTTCTGGCTGACCAGCAAGGGCGCCGAACTCGGCATCAAACCCCACAGCGGATTCGCGATCGTCGCGGTCGGCGGACTGGGACGCGGCGAACTGCTGCCGTACTCCGACCTCGATCTGATCCTGCTGCACGACGACATGCCCCTCGAGCGGGTGTCCGAGGTCGCCGACGGACTCTGGTATCCGTTGTGGGACGCGAACATTCCGCTCGATCACAGTGTCCGGACCGTTCCGCAGGCGCTGCGGGTCGCCGCTGAGGACGTCACCGCGGCCCTCGGATTGCTCGAGGCCCGCCACATCGCGGGTGACGAGGATCTGTCGAATCTGCTGATCGGTGGTGTGCGCCAGCAGTGGCGCAACGACATCCGTCATCGGTTCCCCGATGTGGTCGCCCACGCTCAGGATCGCTGGCGCCGTGCCGGCGACATCGCGCATCGCGCCGAACCCGACCTGAAGAACGGTCGGGGAGGGTTGCGCGATGTACAGCTCCTCGGTGCTCTGGCGATCGCCCAGCTCACCCACGGGATGGCCGGTCTGCGGCCGGATTCGCCGGGCGCCGGACCGCAGGTCGCCTACGCGCGGCTCCTCGATATCCGGACCGAACTGCACCGCATCGCGGGCCGTCCGCGCGAACAGGTGCGCGCGCAGGACGCCGACGAGATCGGGGCCGCCCTGCGAATCGGGGACCGGTTCGATCTGGCGCGTGTCATCAGTGACTCGGCCCGCACGATCAGCTATTCCATCGACGTCGGTCTGCGGACCGCGGGCAACGCACTCCCGAGGCGCGGCCTGGCCAAGTTGCGCCGGTCCCCGCTGCGCCGCCCGCTCGACGAGGGCGTGGTCGAGCACAGCGGTGAGATCGTCTTGGCGCGCAACGCTATTCCCAGCAAGGACCCGGGACTCATCCTCCGGGTCGCGGCCGCGTCGGCGAGGACGGGTCTGCCGATCAGCGCGTCGACCCTGAGCCGGCTGGCCGACTACGCACCCGAACTGCGGGAACCGTGGCCGGCGGAGGCGTTGAGCGACCTGTTGGTCCTGCTCAGCTCGGGTCATCACATGGTGGACCCGATCGAGGCGCTCGACCGCACCGGACTCTGGGGCCGGCTGCTGCCGGAATGGGGTGCGGTGCGCGACCTTCCGCCGCGCGACGCGATCCACACCTGGACCGTCGACCGTCACCTCGTGGAGACCGCGGCGTATGCGAGTTCGATGACGACGCGGGTATCGCGGCCCGATCTTCTCGTTCTCGGGGCGCTCATCCACGATCTCGGCAAGGGACGCGGGGCCGACCACAGCATCGTCGGCGCCGAACTCGCCGTCCAGATCGGCAACCGGTTCGGCCTGTGGCCGCAGGACGTGACGACCCTGTCCGACATGGTGCGGCACCACCTGTTGCTGCCGCAGGTCGCGACGCGTCGCGACCTCGACGACCCGGCGACCGCCGACTTCGTCGCCACCGCACTGGGACACAACCGCGTCCTGCTGGAACTCCTTGCGGCACTGGCCGAAGCGGATTCGCTGGCGACCGGCCCGGGCGTGTGGGGCGAGTGGAAGGCCTCACTGATCGGTGAACTCGTCCGGCGCTCGATGAGCCACATCGACGGCATCCCGCCGTCGGTACCCGAACCGCTGACACCCGAGCAGCTGGCGATCGCCGCCGAGGGGGACTACGCGGTTCGGCTCGTGCGCGCCGACGGTCCGCACACCTACGACGTCACGATGGTCGCGCCGGATCAGCCCGGGTTGCTGTCGAAGATGGCCGGAGTGCTCGCGCTCGGCGGGCTGCGTTCACACAAGGCCTGCGCGCAGAGCCACGACGGCAAGGCCGTCAACTCCTTCATCGTCGTGCCGATGTTCGGCAGTCCGCCGGACGCAGGTCTGCTGCGCCAGCAGCTCATCGCCTCGGTCAACGGCAAACTCGATGTGCTCGCGCGTCTCGATGCACGGGAACGGGAGTCGCCGATACCCACCATCGGCTCGGTCAGCACCCCGCCGGGGACGATGGTGACTCTCGGGGCGAGCGCCGGCAGCACCGACCCCGACGTCGACGGTGCCGGTCACCCCAAGAACGCGGTACCCGCCCTGTTCGCGGTTGCGCCGCCGCGGGTGACCTGGCTCGACACCCCCGAACCCGACGCCACCGAGGGGACGGTGCTGCTCGAGGTCCGGTCGGACGACCGGATCGGGCTGCTGAGCCGGGTGAGCGCGGTCCTGGAGAAGCACGGCGCCGACATCCGCTGGGCGAAAGTCTCCACCCTCGGCGCGACCGTCGTCGACATCTTCAGCCTGCGGTTGGCCGAGGACACCGAGGAGATGCGTGCGACGCTCACCGACGCGATCATCGCGGTGTGCCCGCCGCCGCAGCCCAAGCGGGACGAGGACGGTGACGGGCCGCAGCCCTCCGGCGGCACCGGCCGGTCGGGGGTGCCGATCTCCTAGATGTGAGGTCCCAGCCCCCGAGGTTCCCCGACCCACATGGAAGGATGGGACCCATGTTCGATTCCCTCTCCGACCGGTTGACCGGTGCCCTGAAGGACCTGCGTGGCAAGGGGCGGCTCTCCGACGCCGACATCGACCGCACCTGCCGCGAGATCCGGCTCGCCCTGCTCGAGGCCGACGTCTCGCTGCCGGTGGTTCGCGCCTTCATCGCGCGGATCAAGGAACGGGCGAAGGGCGCCGAGGTCTCCGCGGCGCTGAACCCGGCCCAGACGGTCGTCAAGATCGTCAACGAGGAGCTCATCGGCATCCTCGGCGGCGAGACCCGTCGGGTGCGCTTCGCCAAGAACCCGCCCACGGTCATCATGCTGGCGGGTCTGCAGGGCGCCGGTAAGACGACCCTCGCCGGCAAGCTGGGCAACTGGCTCAAGCAGCAGGGCCACACGCCGCTGTTGGTGGCCTGTGACCTCCAGCGTCCGGGCGCCGTCTCGCAGCTGCAGATCGTCGGCGAGCGGGCCGGCGTCCAGGTCTTCGCGCCCCACCCGGGCACCAGCGTCGGCGGTGAGGGAACACTCGGCGTCACCTCCGGTGACCCGGTCTCCGTCGCGCGCGCCGGTGTGGAGGAGGCGAAGAACAAGCACTACGACGTCGTCGTCATCGACACCGCGGGCCGCCTCGGTATCGACGCCGAGCTGATGAAGCAGGCTTCCGACATCCGTGACGCGACCGCGCCCGACGAGGTGCTGTTCGTCGTCGACGCGATGATCGGTCAGGACGCGGTCACGACCGCCGAGGCCTTCGCCGACGGCGTCGGCTTCACCGGTGTGGTGCTCACCAAGCTCGACGGCGACGCCCGCGGCGGTGCCGCCCTGTCGGTGCGCGAGGTCACCGGTCAGCCGATCATGTTCGCGTCCTCCGGTGAGAAGCTCGAGGACTTCGACGTCTTCCACCCCGACCGCATGGCCAGCCGGATCCTCGGCATGGGCGACGTGCTCAGCCTCATCGAGCAGGCCGAACAGCACTGGGACGCCCAGCAGGCCGAGGCCGCCGCGGCCAAGATCACCCAAGGTGACCTGACCCTCGAGGACTTCCTCGACCAGATGCTGATGATCCGCAAGATGGGGCCCATCGGCAACATCCTCGGCATGCTGCCCGGCGCCGGCCAGATGAAGGACGTGCTGAGCCAGGTCGACGACAAGCAACTCGACCGGGTCCAGGCGATCATCCGCGGCATGACCCCCGCCGAGCGGGAGAACCCGAAGATCATCAACGCCTCCCGCCGGCTGCGTATCGCCAACGGTTCCGGCGTCACCGTCAGCGAGGTCAACCAGCTGGTCGACCGATTCTTCGAGGCCCGCAAGATGATGGCCCAGATGTCCGGTCGCATGGGCATGGGCGGGATGAACCGGAAGTCCAACCGCAAGGGCAAGAAGGGCAAGAAGGGCAAGGGGCGCGGTCCCACTCCGCCGAAGGTGCGCGGTGGTTTCCCGGGGATGCCGGGCGGCATGCCCGCCGGGTTCCCGGACCTGTCCAACATGCCCGCCGGACTCGACCAGCTGCCGCCGGGACTCGAGGGCATCGACGTCTCGCAGTTCCAGCAGCCCAAGAAGAAGAAATAGCGATGAGTAGCCCGGCAATGGATGGCCCAGCACCGGATGGCACCGCCCGCCACTATCGGGGCACCGATCCGCTCACCGGCGAACCGATCGAGTTCTGGGTCTCCGGTGAGACCATCAGCCACACACCCGTCGCGGACGCCGAGACCGCTGTCGACGACGGCTGGATTCTGCCGGGACTCGTCGACGCCCACAACCACGTCGGCATCGCGCCGGGGCTCGGCGTCGACATCGAGCAAGCCCGTGGTTACGCGTACGCCGACGCCCGGGCCGGGACGCTCCTGATCCGTGAGGTCGGGTCACCGCTGGACACCCATCCGCTCGACGACGACCCCGCCTGTCCGCGGTTCATCCGCTCGGGTAAACACATCGCCCGCCCGAAACGCTATCTGCGTGACTACGGCGTCGACCTCGACGATCCCGACGAGCTGGCGGCCGAGGTGGCGCGACAGGCGGAGGCCGGTGACGGCTGGGTGAAGATCGTGGGGGACTGGATCGATCGCGAGGTCGGCGACCTCGCGCCGCTGTGGACGCGGGACCAGATCGAAGCCGCGGTCGCCGTCGCGCACGAACACGGGGCCCGGATCACCGCACACGTCTTCGGGACCGACGCCCTCGTCGACCTCATCGGAGCCGGTGTCGACTGCATCGAACACGGCACCGGACTCACCGCCGACTTGATCGATCAGCTCGTCGAACGCTCGATCGCATTGGTACCCACCATGATCCAGGTGGAGAACTTCCCCGGGATCGCCGACGGCGCCGAGCGCTTCCCGACCTACGCGGCGCATATGCGGCAGTTGCACGCCGACGCCCCGAAGGTCTTCGAATCCGCGCGCGAGGCAGGCGTGGCGATCTTCGCGGGCACCGATGCCGGCGGCTTCGTCGAGCACGGCCGCATCGTCGACGAGATCGAGGCGCTGTCGAAGGTGGGACTGGGGAACGCCGGCGCCATCGCGGCCGCGTCCGTGCAACCCCGCCGCTGGCTCGGCGCAGACCTTCTCGGTGACGGCGACCGCGCCGATTTCGTGGTCTACGGCGAGAACCCGTGCGAAGACCTGGGCGTCCTGCGCCATCCGGTAGCAGTGGTGTCGTCGGGTCGCCACCTCGTGTGAGCAACGCCACAAGGTGGACTCTGGTTGCAGTTACCTACTGACACGTAAGGTAGCAACCGCGTTGCAGAGGTTCGTGTGGGGACGAACCGATCAGCTCAATGCAGACCCTGCCGAAACCGGGGGTGAGGACGGGGTTTCGGCAGGAGTCGCGCAAGCCTGGGGAACCGATTCTTCGGTAGGCGAGTGGCGTTGGCGACGTACGGCATGTGGTTGTTCTCGCGGGGTGGACAACCACATGCCGGATCTCCGTCCGGGGCTACATGCCGGATTTCTTTCTGAAGCCGCTGTTCTGGCAGAATGGCTCGACGGTTCGTCGGATACGGTCACGGCCGCCCGACGGTCACACCGAAACAGACGCAAAACCGGGTCCACCATTCCGGGTGGGTCGCAGAATTGCGCAGTGACCACACGAAAGTAGAAGTAGACATGGCTGTCAAGATCAAGCTCACGCGGCTCGGCAAGATCCGCAACCCGCAGTACCGCATCGTCGTCGCCGACGCTCGGACCCGCCGCAACGGCCGGGTGATCGAGACCATCGGCAAGTACCACCCGAAGGAAGAGCCCTCGCTGATCGAGGTCGATTCCGAGCGCGCACAGTACTGGCTGGGCGTCGGCGCGCAGCCGACCGAGCCCGTGGCCGCGATCCTCAAGGTGACCGGTGACTGGCAGAAGTTCAAGGGCCTGCCGGGCACCGAGGGCACCCTGAAGACCGCCGAGGCCAAGCCCTCGAAGCTCGACCTGTTCAACGCCGCTCTCGCAGCTGCCGACAACGAGCCGGTCGCCGCGGCCACCACCCCGAAGAAGAAGGCCGCCAAGAAGGACGAGGCCCCGGCAGAGGCTGCCGCCGAGGCTCCCGCCGCCGAGGGTGACGCGTGAGCGCAGTCGTCGCCGACGCGGTCGAGCATCTCGTCCGCGGAATCGTCTCGAACCCGGACGACGTCCGGGTCGACCTCGTCACCGGTCGTCGCGGCCGGCTCGTCGAGGTCCACGTGAACCCCGAGGATCTCGGTAAGGTCATCGGCCGCAACGGTCGTACCGCCACCGCCCTGCGCACCCTCGTCTCCGGTATCGGCGGACGCGGCATGCGCGTCGACATCGTCGACACCGACCGCTGACGGTCACGTCGTAGGACGAAACGCATCGTGGATCTCGTCGTCGGGCGCGTGGTGAAATCGCACGGCATTCGTGGCGAACTCGTCGTCGATGTCCGTACCGACAACCCCGACCTGCGTTTCGCTCGCGGTTCTGTGCTGCGCGGCCGACTGCCGCGCGGTGGCGGCGAACGTGAATTCACCGTGACAGCCGCCCGGGAACACTCCGGGCGGCTGTTGGTGTCTCTCGACGGCGTCGCGAGCCGGGATGCGGCCGATGCCCTGCGCGGCACGTTGTTCCTCATCGACTCCTCGCTGGTCGAACCGTCCGACGATCCGGACGAGTTCTACGACCACGAACTCGAGGGGGTTCCCGTCCAGCTCACCGACGGGACCGAGGTGGGCGTCGTCGAGTCGGTGCTGCACATGCCCGGCGGTGAGCTGCTCGCGGTGCGCACCCCCGACAAGCGTGAGGTCCTGATCCCGTTCGTGCGGGAGATCGTGCCGACGGTGACCCGCGAACTGATCGTCATCGACCCGCCCGACGGCCTTCTCGACCCGGACTCGGCCGACGGCGCGCAGTGATGCGCCTCGACATCGTCTCGATCTTCCCCGAGTACCTCGATCCCCTTCGGGTTGCCCTGCTGGGCAAGGCGATCGACGCCGGACGCATCAGCGTCGACGTCCACGATCTGCGGAACTGGACGCATGACGTGCACCGCAGCGTCGACGACTCGCCGTACGGCGGCGGGCCCGGCATGGTCATGAAGCCCGAGGTCTGGGGTCCGTGTCTCGACGACGTCTGCCCCGACGACGCGCTCCTCGTCGTCCCCACCCCGGCGGGAGTGCCGTTCACCCAGGCGACGGCACAGCGGTGGAGCACCGAGAAGCACCTCGTCTTCGCCTGCGGCCGCTACGAGGGCATCGACCAGCGTGTCTTCGACGACGCGGCCCGCCGAGTGCGCGTCGAAGAGGTCTCCCTCGGTGACTTCGTCCTCATCGGCGGTGAGGTCGCGGTGATGGCGATGATCGAGGCGACCGTCCGGCTGATCGATGGCGTCCTCGGGAATCCTCGCTCGCACCAGGAGGATTCGTTCTCCGACGGGCTCCTCGAAGGACCGAGTTACACGCGTCCGGTGAGCTGGCGCGGGCTCGACGTCCCGCCGGTCCTCCTCAGCGGCGACCATGCGAAGGTCGCGCAGTGGCGACACGAGCAGGCGCTCGAGCGGACCCGCGCCCGTCGACCCGACCTGCTCGCCGACCCTGTGAAACCAACCGGTGACCGCGGGCCGGATTCCGGCTAGGATTCGGCACGACTCGAGTCGCACGGTGGGAGGGCTATGCAGGGCTATGAGGCCATGGTCGACGAACTCGACCGTCAGCGTGCCGAACTCGCGCGGACCCGTGCGGCGTTGTCGGAGCTGACCTCCCGAGCCATCAGCCGGGACCGCCTTGTCGCGGTCACCGTCAACGCGCGCGGGCTCGCTGTCGACATCTCGATCGATCCCACCGCCCTGCGTCGCTACCGTGCCGATCAGCTCTCCGAGCTCCTCACCACCCTCATTGCCGAAGCAGATCGTGCGCTCAGTTCGCGGCGTGGTGAACTCCTCGCTGCCGCAACGGTTTCCGGTGTTGACTACGCCGACGCACGCCTCGAGCCAGAACGGACGTCCGGATGACCTCTGGTGGCCGCTCCCGCAACCGGGTCGCCGCCGACGTGGGCACCGCGGCGGACCTGTCCGCGCGTCTGGCCAATGCCGAGACACGGTTGGGCACGGTGCATTCCGAACTCGTCGAACTGCTCGCCGACATCGACTGCGCGGTCGGGGTCGGGGAGGGGGCGGTGGCATTTCGTCGGGGTTTCGGGCCCCCGAGCGCCGAAACGGGTGACCTCCTGCGGTCCGTGATCGTGCGCCTTGCCGAGCACCGGCAGGCCCTCACACACGGCGTCGAATCGCTCGCCGAGGCCGATGTGGATGCCGCCGGCGCCGTCGATTCCGGTGACACGCGATGAACTCCTCGGCGAGGCGGATCGCGGATGAACTCGCGCCGGGTGTGTGGCCTGGCGCGGATCCGGTGTCGCTGCGCGAGGCCGCGCGGCGGGCGCGGGCCCTGGCCGAGTCCGTGGAGCGGGTGACCGACGTGGTCGTCTCGGCGACCGCCGCCTACGCCTCGCCGGCCATCGGTGGCGTGGCCGTGGAGGGGGAGTTCGGCGACGCCCTCGTCGACCGGCTGGCCCAGATCACCGGTGCCGGTCCGCAGTCGTTGCCGCACGTCGCCGGGCGGCTCCGCGTCATGGCCGCGTCGCTGGAGACCTTCGCCGACGTCGTCGTCGAGACCGAACAGCAGATGACGACCATCGCCCTCGTCGCCGACCGTGACCGGAGTCGGGCCGAGGTCTTCGCCGAGGTCGGTGACGACTCGTGGCGGGTGAGTGCGTCGAGTGCGGGCCGTCTGGCCCTGACGGCCGCCGGCGACGACTACACGCAACGGTCGGAGGAGGCGGGGCAATCCGCCGGCGGAGCCCCGCCCGCGGCGACCAGCGGGATGATGCCGTTCGCCCCGATGGGTGCGCTGGGCGGTGCGGGAGCCCTCGGTGCCGGATTGGGGGCCGCCGGACTGGGCGCGGCGATCGGCGCCGCCGGGTCGCGAACCGACCGGGACACCACCGGCGGAGATCTGACCTGGCTCCGCCGGCGCGCCGAGAACTTGCAGGCGAGCGTGCCGCCGGCCATCGCCGGGTGGTTCCGCACCTCGGTGGGGGTCGGTGTGGGAGCCCGTGGACGCCGGGTGGTGGTCGTGGGGACCAACGATCCGCAGCCGTACCAGCGCGCGGGACTCGAACTCGCCGACGACGAGGCCCTGACCGCGAACGGCCGGGCACCCGAACTCGCGATCGTCGAACACATGACCGCCTCGGGGATCACTCCCACCGCGATCGCCGCGGCGACCCCGATGGAGTCGGCCACACTCTCGGCTCTCCGGGCCGCAGACATCGTCGCGGTGGGGCCCGGTTCACGCCCCTGACCGGCGATTTCGTCGGACCGGGGTCTCTCTGGCACAATAGTCGGGTTGCCTGTCCCGCTGACGGGCACCGACGACTCGGAGTACGAACCGGTTCGAAGCCCGACGGCCCGCCAGGTTCCTCTGCTCAACGTTCACGCCAGACAAGGACCCAACCAATGAACACGCTCGACTTCCTCGACAAGCAGTCCCTCCGCGACGATGTCCCGGACTTCGGCCCCGGCGACACCCTCGACGTCCACGTGAAGGTCATCGAGGGCAGCAAGGAACGCGTCCAGGTGTTCAAGGGTGTCGTCATCCGTCGCCAGGGTGGCGGCGTCCGCGAGACCTTCACCGTTCGCAAGGTGTCCTTCGGCGTCGGCGTTGAGCGCACCTTCCCGGTGCACAGCCCGAACATCGCCAAGATCGACGTCCTCACCCGCGGTGACGTCCGTCGCGCCAAGCTCTACTACCTGCGTGATCTGCGTGGCAAGGCCGCAAAGATCAAGGAAAAGCGCTGACGCGTCTACCCTGACGAGGTGGCCGACACACAGCGACCCAGCGACGATCGCGACCTTGACACCGACGGCGACGACGGTGCGAAGCGTCCCTGGCGGTTGAAGTCCGATCCGGACGAGACCGAGGACGGCAAGCGCAAGTCGGGATCCGGCTCGCTCTTGCGCGAGGTCGTGATCATCGTGGGGTGCGTCCTGCTCCTCACCTGGCTGCTGCAGACCTTCATCGGACGGCAGTACGTCATCCCGTCGGAGTCGATGGAGTCGACTCTGATCGGCTGCGACGGGTGCACCAACGATCGCATCGTCATCGACAAGATGGTCTACCGCTTCGGTGACCCCCAGCCCGGTGACGTCGTCGTCTTCAAGGGACCGTCCGAGTCCTGGAACGGGTCGTGGGTGTCCCCGCGATCGACGAACCCGGTCATGCACAAGGCGCAGGATGCGTTGTCGTGGTTCGGTTTCGCCCCGCCCGACGAGAACAACCTCGTCAAGCGGGTGATCGCGACCGGCGGGCAGACCGTCGAGTGCCGCAACGACGAAGGTGTCGGTGTGAAGGTCGACGGCAAGCCGCTGCGCGAGCCGTACATCAACATGGAGCTGCAGCGCGAGACCGTCGCCGCATTCGGTCCCGGTGTCGCCGGCCCGGGTGAATCGGTCCCGCCGTGCCTCGGCCCCGACTTCGGCCCGATCAAGGTGCCCGAGGGCAACGTGTGGGTGATGGGCGACAACCGCCTCAACTCGCAGGACTCGCGTTACCACGTCGAGGACCGGTTCCAGGGCACCGTGCCCACCAGTGACATCCGCGGCAAGGTCCGAGCCATCATCTATCCCTTCTCCCGGATCGGTGGTGTCGGTTCGATCAATCCCCAGCAATGATCATGTGGGGACTGCACACACCATGAGTCGATGGCCACCGCGCTCACCCGTCCGTCGTGCGGCGGGACTGCGGACTTTCGAATTCGCGCTCTACCGGCAGGGCCTCGGCCCGGTCGCGGGGGTCGACGAGGCCGGTCGCGGTGCGTGCGCCGGCCCGCTGGTGGTGGCGGCGTGCGTGCTGAAGCCGACGCAGTTGGCGTCGCTCGCCGAACTCGACGACTCCAAGCGGCTGACCGAGAAAACCCGGGAAACGCTGTACCGATCGGTGACCAGGTATGCCGACGCCTGGAGTGCGGTCGTCATCGACGCCGCCGAGATCGATCGGATCGGCATCCATGTCGCGAACATCGAGGGCATGCGCCGAGCGGTCGCAGCGCTCGACGTGACGCCCGGATATGTGCTGTCCGACGGTTTCGTCGTCCCCGGGCTGACCGCGCCGTCGCTGCCGGTGATCGGTGGGGACGGGGCCGCGGCCTGCATCGCCGCCGCGAGCATCATCGCGAAGGTGACGCGGGATCGGATCATGGTCGCGATGGACTCCGACCTGCCCGGTTACGACTTCGCGATCCACAAGGGCTACAGCACGCCACTTCACATGTCCCGCATCGATGCGGCGGGACCGTCACCACAACACCGCATGTCGTACCGGAACGTCGCGGCACGAGTGGTCTCCAGCGCAAACGACAACAGGGATAGGCTTACAGGATGAGTGCTGAGGATCTCGAGAAGTACGAAACCGAGATGGAACTCTCTCTGTACCGCGAGTACAAGGACATTGTCGGGCAGTTCACCTACGTGGTGGAGACGGAGCGGCGCTTCTACCTTGCCAACGCGGTCGAGATGATTCCCCGCAACACCGATGGTGAGGTGTACTTCGAGCTTCGGATGAGCGACGCCTGGGTCTGGGACATGTACCGGCCGGCGCGCTTCGTCAAACAGGTTCGGGTGATCACGTTCAAGGACGTCAACATCGAGGAACTCGAGAAGCCGGAACTGCGGCTTCCCGACGAACCCTGAACTCTTCTCGGGTGAGCACCTCAGTGTGCAGAACCCGATGGTTGTCCACAGATACGGCCGCGGCGGGTGAAGTCCCACCGCGGCCGTGCTGTGTTCGGCGAAGCTCAGGGCATGAGCGATCCCGTTCCGTCTGCCGGTCGTCCCGTCAATCGTCGCGCGCACGTCGGCAGGCTGGGGGAGGACATCGCCGCCGACTTCGTCGGATCACTGGGTTGGATTGTCCTGGAACGTAACTGGCGCAACCGATACGGCGAACTCGACCTCGTCGCCGTCGACCCGCACACTACGGACGGCCCGACGCTGGTGGTCGTCGAGGTCAAGACCCGTGCGAGCCGGACCTTCGACGATCCCGTCATGGCGGTGACGCCGGACAAGCTCGCCCGGATGCGTCGGCTTGCGCGCACCTGGCTCGCCGGGCAGGAACGACGATGGCGTCAGATCCGGTTCGACGTCATCAGCGTGCAGCTCGACGGCTTCACCCCGGACGATCCCGCACGTGCCCGGGTGAGACATCACCGGGGCGTCTACGACTGAGTGGTCTGTAGCTTGCTGAGATCGGAGCGGATCAGCATGACGTTGTAGTCGCTCCAGCGTGAGGCGTTGAAGTACAGATCTTTACCCGTGCCCATCAGCGCAGGCGAGTTCGGCAGCATCATCGGTCCGTACACGACCGGGTTGCCGGGTGCCACGATGGTGCGCGGGCCGCTCCAGGGGCCTTCCGGATGGTCGGCGGTGCGAAGCCGAATGCCGTTGTCCCCGTCGAGCATGACGTATTTCTTCAGATACGGGCTCCACGAGACCGACAGTTCGCTGACGGGCTGGCGGGCGACGACACCTTCGGTGTCGTGGATGTCGCTGATGCTGTCCACCCAACCGATCCGCTCGCCCGACCAGTACTCGTACTTGCCGAGGTCGAGGATGTCCTCGGGTTTGAATCGCGCCAGGAATGCGGCGCCGAAACGGCCGTTGGGCGTGCCGAACTGGTAGACGTAGTCCGCTTCGTCGGATCCGGGGCGCCCGCGCATGTACGCGTTCTGCTGGAACTTGCCGTTGTTGACGTCGACCGCGCGGAGGTTGCCGGGCAGGGCGAGGTCGATCGGCGCGTTGATGAGGATGGTGTCGGGGTCGCTGGTCCAGGTTTGACCGTTGTTGTCGGAGTAGGCGATGCCCGAGTAGTTGGTGACCCAGTTGCCCGGCGAACCCCACGACCGTACCGACATGTAGTTGATGTACTGGCGGAAGCCGTCGCCGCGGGGGAGCGAGATCGCCGCGGTCGGGATCGTGGTGACCTCGATGTTGGAGATGCCCAGCGACGGGATGAGTTCCTGGGCGAAGTTCGGCCGATCTCCGATCACGGTGCCCGAGTTGATGTCTCCCGCCACTCCGTTCGGCACCTTCAGCCCGTCGGCCAGGTCGTTGTCGTTCGAGCGCAAGAGGACATTGTGCCGCCACTCTTGTCTCGGGGCGTTGCAGTTGCCGAAGGTGTCGCCGAAGGCCATGAGGGTCTGGCCGCGACCGTTGTCCCAGGCGATGCCCAGATCTGTGCCGCCGATGCCGAAGCGGTCGTAGGTGTCGTTCTTGCTGTACGGGCCGGTCACCCAGCCCACGCTGCGGGAGATGGACCCGACGTAGGGGATGAGCGGTCGCTGAGGTCCCGGGTTGGGGACGTTAGAGCCGGAGCCCGAACCCAATGAGCCCGACGAGCCGAATCCGAGGAAGCTCGAACCGTTTCCGGAATTCCCGCACGGCGCGGCCTCGGCGATGCCGGTACCGGCGGTCAGGACGATCGCGGTGGTACCGATTGCGAAGGCTCCCGCCAGCGCCAGTCGGACACCTTTGGTGAAACGGCTGGGCACGCAGACCTCCGTGTGACAGGTGTTTCTGGAGTTATTGACGTGACTATTGTTACTGGAGTTGGGTCACAGCAGTGGTCGACCTGGGTCACGATCTGGTGTCGGGTACATCCGGCGGTGCCTTGAGCCGTAGTGGCGCTGCTACACGGGACAAGTGAGCGACAGACGTGGCGTCGACGGGGACGATGGCTTGGGCCGTCTGGAGGAGTTCCTGCGCGGTGCGCGTCATGCGCGCGGCCAAGTGCTTGCGGGTGACGTTCCGCAGCGTGCAGGGATTTATGCGTGGTGGTTTCGTGATCTGCCTTCGGATCGGATTGACCCCTCGGCATGTGTGAAGCGCGATGGTCTCACCCTGCTGTACGTCGGGATCAGCCCCAATAAACCTACGACGTCCGGACGATCCCGACGTAGTCAGAACCTTCGCAAGCGTCTGCGCAATCACTACCGTGGGCGGGCCTCGACCTCGACACTACGTCTCAGTCTCGGTGTCTTGTTGGCGGAACAACTGGGAATCGAACTGCGCCGGTACGGGAATGCCGGTAAGCGGCACTTCGGTTCAGGTGAATGGGACCTCGATCGATGGATGGATACCAACACCGTGGTGTCGTGGATCGAGTCCGATGAGCCGTGGCTACTCGAGGATGTGTTCGTCTCCCACCTCGACGTGCCGCTGAATCTCCAGGGAAACTCGCGCAACAAGTTCTACGGCGAACTAAGGGCACTGCGGTCACGTGCCGCGAAACGCGCCGACGAACTGCCGGCGCTTCCGAATCGCGGTCGGCACCACGATCCTGGCGCCGGGGCGGTTCCGCCTAGCGGATGAGATACCGCTTCTCCGACTCGGTGCGCGACTGCCAGCCGACGCGTTCGAGTTCGGGGATGTCGTTCTCGTGTTCGGGATATCCGACGCAGAGATAGGCGACCAGTTTCCACGTGGCCGGAACCGCGAGTGCTTCGGTCACTGCGTGGGGTTCGAGAATGGACACCCAACCGATGCCGACGCCGCGGGCCCGGGCCGCCAACCACATCGTGGTGATGGCCGTGACGACCGAGTATTCGAGCGTCTCCGGCACGGTCTGGCGACCGAGGCCGTGGCCCTGCTCGGCGTCGGGCGCGCAGAAGACGGCGAGATGGACTGGTGCGTCGTTGAGGCCGGCGAGCTTCAGTGACGAATACAGGTGTGCGCGTTCGCCGGTGTAACCGTTGAGTGCCTCGGCGTTGCATCGGATGAAGCTGTCGCGCACGGTCTCTCGCACCGACGTTGTCCGGACCTCGACCCATCGCCACGGCTGACTGTTGCCGACCGACGGAGAGAGCTCCGCGGCCTCGAGGATCTCGGGGAGGAGGTGTGGTTCGAGGGGTTCGCGGCTGAATCGACGGACGTCGCGTCGCCAGCGGAAGAGTCGGTTCAGGTCGCCGACGAACGCCTTGTCGAAAGTTCCGTCACTCATCGGTTGTCGAGCCTAGCGTGGGTGACCGATCAGAACGGTGCGGGGCCATCCTCGACCTGCCGACGTTCGCGTTCGCGTTTGTTGCGGGCACGTTCGGCTCGCCGCCGGGCGTGTTTCGCGGCGGTTCGATCGGTCGGCGGCGGCGCGTCGTCGCCGGTGATGACCCGGGGTTTCGGTGGGGCTTGGGCAGGTTGTTCGAACCGGATACGCCGGAGGTTGGGGAAGAGGTCTTCCAGGGTTTCGGCGTCGCCGCGGATGCGGTAGCCCTCCGGGGTGATGTATTCGGTGACCAGGCGGCCGTCCTCGTCGCGGTACTGAACGTCGACCCAGTCGCCGAAGGTCTTGTGCAGGTGCCCGAACCGGCACTTCGCGTTGAGGTTCTCACTCGAGGTGAGACCGCCGCGGGTCGGGCGCTGACGGTCGAACTCGGTGACGTGGTCGAGGTCGCAGTCGAACGATGACTGCTCGCAGCCGGGTTCGGTGCAGTACCCGTCCCGGATACGGACGAAGTCCGCACACGCCGTGGTCGGGCGGTACGGATCCGACGGCTGGGAACCCGGGTAGATCACGACGACCTCCGACGACGGTTCTGCCTCCTCGTGCGTGGCGTTCGCCGCAGTCGTAGCGTCAGACGCTGTCGAATTCGGACGTGTCCGTTCATGTTTCGCGTCGTTGTCGTCGTTGTTCTCGGCGGCCACCTGCGTGGGTGGGGTGCGGACCGGGGTGACGGGCTTGATCGCGGCGTCGGGCCGGGTGGCGAGGTCGCGGACATGCTCACCGGAGATGACACCATGCCCATCGACCCAGCCGATCCCCGGAGCGCCGTTGAGCGTCGCCTGATCGGTGACGACGTGAATGACGACCTCGCTGCGCACCGCCGCGACCACTGCATCCGGTTCGGGAACCTCCGCGGTGCAGTCCTCGCGATCACATAGGCACTCGAACTCGGTGCCGGTCAGCAACGCGAACATGGCATCCGAGTTACGTTGACCTGCCGTGCGGCCGTCGTGTTTGCACACCGAATCGGCGAGCACGCGAACGGCTTTGGCCGCGATACGTACGTTCTCCGCAGCCATCACCCCGGTGAGCTCGGCGGTCCCGTCGTCGAGGGTGTGCGTATACATGCCACGGTTATCGAGCGCTTCTTTGCGGCGTTCGCGCACCAGGTCGGGATCGTGGCGGAAGACGAGGCGGTCGACCATGTCCCGTAGCCGGGCCCGCGTCCACGAGCCTTTCTTCGATCGCAGGGTGGCGGCGATCTCGGCATCGAGGGTCGGGGTGATCGAGGAGTCGTACGGTACGAGGGCGGTGCGGGACAGGATCACCTGCAACTGCCACCGGGTGGTGATCCCGTCGCGGAGTGTGTCGAGGACCTCGGGCAGCGATTCCCGCAGGCCGATGGCCTCGTCGACCAGGATTTCGGCTTGGCGCCGGGTGAGGGAGAGTTGCCGCGCCACTCGGATGACGCAATCAGTGTCGCCGCTGACGACGATCGCACCATCCAGCGTGCTACGCACCGCGATGCAGCGCTCGGCGATGGCGTTCACCGCTTCGTAGCGCCGCCAGTCCTCATGAGACTGGCGGCGTTGCGACTGCGCCAGCTCCTCCATCAACTCGTACATGCCGGCCTCGTACGGGTTGGCAGGATCGACCCCGGCGAAAGACTCGCCCGGTAGATCGACCCGATCGTCCGACACCCTGCCCCCAGAAGTGTTGCAGATCCGGCACATTCGACCGGATCACTTGCTGACTACCAATGTAGACCCGATCACCGACAAAATCTGATTCGTATCCACAGGGTCCGGCTGTCAGGTATTGCGCGACAGTCGAATCCGCCGGATTGATATCGCGTGCGACTTCGTTCCGTAGAAACCCAGGCCATAGTCCGGCCGCTGAACAACTCGACGTTCATCCACAGATCACCCGTCCGCCGGTGGTGACACGGTTCCGGACCGGGCTCCTCGACCACACTGTGCCCATGCTGGGGCAAACACAGGCGGTGGGGCTCAACGCCTTTGCGGCGCATGTCGTCGACGTACAGGCGAGTGTGGGGTCGGGATTGCCGGGTTTCTCGGTGACGGGTAGCCCGGATGCGTCGGTGCGGGAGGCTCGGGACCGGGTGCGGGCGGCGATCAAGAACTCGGGGTTCACGTTTCCCGACCTGAAGGTGACGGTCGCGTTGTCGCCGGCCGACATGCCGAAGGTGGGTTCGGGATTTGACCTGTCGATGGCGGTGGCGATTCTGGCTGCGACAGAACAGGTGTCATCGGAGAAGCTGGTGTCGACGATCTTCCTGGGTGAACTCGGTCTCGATGGGAACGTGCGGCCGATCCGGGGTGTGTTGCCGGCGGTGATCGCTGCGCGTCAAGCCGGTTATCGACGTGCGGTGGTGCCGATCGAGACGGTGGCGGAGGCCGCGCTGGTCGAGGGGATGGACGTCGGTGGCGCGTCGAGCCTCAAGGAGGTGGCGGCCTGGCTCGCGGGTGACCTCGTACTCGACAACTTCCACCGGACGGCACCCACGAAGCCGCCGCCGATCCCGGACATGGCCGACGTGGTGGGTCAGCACGAGGCGCGGCATGCACTCGAGATAGCAGCGGCCGGAGCGCATCACGTCCTGATGACCGGATCGCCGGGCATCGGCAAGACCATGCTCGCGCGACGACTGCCGGGCATCCTCCCGCCGTTGGGTCTCGAGGATTCCCTGGAGGTGACGGCGATCCATTCGCTGGTCGGGGAGCTGTCAGCAGGGCGTCCGCTGATCACCGAGCCGCCGTTCGTAGCCCCGCATCACAGTTCGTCGACGACGGCCCTCCTCGGTGGCGGAACCGGGTTCGCCCGTCCCGGTGCCGTCTCCAAGGCACACCGCGGAGTTCTGTTTCTCGACGAATGCGCCGAGATGAGCGTCAAAGTCCTGGAATCGCTGCGGGAACCGCTCGAAGACGGCGAGGTGCGAGTGCCGCGCCGAGACGGGGTCGCCGTCTATCCCGCGCGGTTCCAGCTCATCCTCGCGGCGAACCCGTGCCCGTGTGCACCCGCACACGACGTCGACTGCGTGTGCACCGCGGCCGTACGACGCCGCTACCTCGGCAAGTTGTCCGGACCACTGTTGGACCGTGTTGACATCCGCGTCCGCATGGACCCGCCGGGAAATGCCGCGCTGATGAGTGGGGCGGGGGAGTCGAGTGCCGAGGTTCGCGCACGGGTCACTGCGGCGCGTGCAGCCGCGGTCGAGCGGTGGTCGGAATTCGGGTGGCGCACCAACGCCGAGGTACCGGGATCGGCCTTGCGGCAGAAGTTCCGGCTACCTCCCGACGTCCTCCGGCCCATCGAACTGTTCCTCCGCGACGGGCGGGTGACGGCACGCGGCGCCGACCGTGCGTTGCGCCTGGCCTGGACCCTCAGCGATCTACGCGGCACCGACGCTCCCGTCGAAGACGATGTCGCACAAGCACTTCTGTACCGAGACCGAGGAGCGACCTGGTGAGTGACAAGTACCCGGCGGAGCTGTCGGCGTGGACCTACCTGGCGCGCGTGGCCGAACCGCCGTGTGCGGACGTGATCGCGCTCGTGGACGAGGTCGGTGCGGTCGAGGCGGCGTCGGCCATCCGCGGGCGCACGGTGCCCGACGGTCATGAACCGGTGCTGGACGCTACCGCGGCACGATGCGATTCCGACTGTGCGGCCGAAGACCTCGATGCCGCCGCCGCGATCGGGGCGCGGTTGGTGACCCGTTCCGATCCCGAATGGCCGGCGTGGTCGCTGCTCGCGTTGAGCCAGGCCGACACCGCCGCTCGCGGTGGTGAACCCCTGGCACTCTGGGTCCGCGGACCGGCCCGCCTCGACGATCTCGCCGCCGCCTCGATCGCCCTCATCGGCTCCCGCGCGGCGTCGTCCTACGGCGAACACGTCACGCAGATGCTGGCGTCGGGTCTCGTCGGTGAGGGATTCGCGGTGATCTCCGGTGGCGCCTTCGGCATCGACGGTGCCGCCCACCGCGCCGTCGTGGCCGCCGGCGGGGTGACCGCGGCCGTGATGGCCTGCGGGATAGACCGCGACTATCCGGCCGCGCATTCGGCGCTCCTGACCGAGATCGCCCGGACCGGCGCGGTCATCAGCGAGTATCCGCCGGGGACGACCGCGGCCAAACACCGCTTCCTGACCCGTAATCGGCTGGTCGCATCACTGTCCGGGGCAACCGTTGTCGTCGAAGCGGGCCGTCGGTCGGGTGCGGCGAACACCGCTGCGTGGGCGCGCAAGCTCGGCCGTCCGCTGGGCGCGGTCCCCGGACCGGTGACGTCGGCGACCTCGGTCGGAAGTCATCGGATGATCGCCGACGGATTGGCGGTTCTGGTGTCCGACGTCGCGTCGGCGGTGAACCTCGTCCGGCCCGACGGCGGGGGAGACATTGGCCGGGGGCGGGTGAAGCCAACCGATGGGCTCAGCGCCGATCAGTTGCGGGTACACGACGCGATCCCGGGTCGGGGTGGTGTCGGGATCGAGGAGATCGCCTTCGCAGCCGGGCTCGAGGTACCGGCCGTGCGGGCGGCTCTGGCGCGACTGGACATCGACGGGCTCGTGGAGAACGTCGGCGGTCAGTGGCGACTCGCCACCGGGTGACTCACTTCCGCGTGAGGATGTCGAGGAAGATGCGGAGGTCGTCGGGCGTCGCCTCGCCGAGGCGTCCGTGGGCGTGGACGAAGCCGATACCGGCGTAGAGCAGCGTGGTCGCGCGGGCATGGGCCTCGGCCTCGTCGAAGCCGAGTTCACGCATCGCCTGATGGGCGATCTGGAAGATGTGACCGTCCAGCTCCGAAATCGAGTCCGCGATCGACTCGTCGGTCTCGGCCCACCTGCGCATCGCGGCCTCCATGCGCCAACGCCGGGGGTCGGACATGAGCCGCGTCATGCCCTCGATCCGCTCGATCGGAGGGAGCTCCTCGAGCTCCGCGATCTGTGCCACGGCCGCTGCCTGAACCTTCTTGCAGTGGTCGGCGAGCTCGGACTTCATCGTCGCGATGTCGGTGAAATGCCAGTAGAAGCTGCCCTTGGTGACGCCGAGCCGGGCACTGAGGTGGGAGATCTTCAGACCGTCGATCCCGTCCTCGAGAAGGACCTCCACCGCCGCGTCGAGCCAGTCGTCGGCGCCGAGGCGCGATGCGCGCGTCGGAGCACCCTCTCGGGTCGGTTGGGGCTCCGCGGGGTGGTCCGGCATGGAATCGCCTCTGGTCGGGTCTCGCGACGTCGGATCTCAAGAACTGCAAACTCTCGGATCACATCGCTTGATCGTGAGAAAACCTTACAAGCGCGTACCGCGAGTTCGCCGGAATGAACCGAAACCATCGCTTAGGTAGACCTAAGTAAGAAGCGTAAGGTGGTCGCGACAAGGAGGTTCCATGGCCAAGCGCGTGAACACGATGACGGTGCTCCGACGGGAACAGATCAGCCCGCACTTCGTCCGCCTCTACCTGGGCGGAGAAGGGTTCGACGACTTCCAGGAGGCGGTCGGCGCACCCGGTGACGCCGACACCGACATGTACGTGAAGTTCGTCTTCGCGCCGGGCGGGGTGACCTACCCGGAGCCCTTCGACCTCCAGGAACTGCGGACGACGCTGCCCCCCGAACAGCAACCCGTCCTGCGCACCTACACCGTTCGCCGTGTCGATCCCCAGGCCCGGGAGATCCTCGTCGATTTCGTCGTCCACGGCACCGAGGGCATCGCCGGCCCATGGGCCGCCTCGGTGGAGCCGGGCGAAACCGTCCGGTTCATCGGACCGGGCAGCGGGTATCGGCCGAAGTCCGACGCTCCGTGGCACCTGCTCGCCGCCGACGAGGCGGGACTGCCCGCCGTCGCCGCCGCACTCGAGGCGCTGCCCGCCGACGCGGTCGCCAAGGTGTTCATCGAGGTCGCCGGGCCGGACGACGAACTCGACCTCACCGCGCCCCCGGGCGCGGAGATCGTCTGGGTGCACCGCGGCGGACCGGCCGGGGAGGTCGACGACTCGGTCGCCGGCGACAACGCACCCCTCATCGCCGCGGTCCGCGAGGCGCAGTGGCTCGACGGCGAACCCCACGTCTTCATCCACGGCGAGGCCCAGGCCGTCATGCACAACCTGCGCAGCTACATCCGCAAGGAGCGCAAGGTGAGCGCGGGCAACGCCTCGATCTCCGGGTACTGGCGCCGCGGCCGCACGGAGGAGGGCTTCCGGAAATGGAAGGCCGAACTGCGCGCCGCCGAAGAGGGCGCCGGTGTCGGTCGGTAGAGCCGGCCGGTAGGCATCGATCCGGCCGCGGCACCGCGTGTGGGGTTGCACCCGCCCCCGCCGCACGCTGTGCTGACGGACATGCTCGACGACTTCGCCGATCACCTGCGCCTGGAGAAAGGTCGCAGTGAACACACCATCCGCGCATACGTCGGTGGTGCACGGGCGCTGCTGTCGTTCGCCGGCGCCCGCGGAGTCGGCGCGGCGGACATCGACCTCGCCCTCCTGCGCGCCTGGCTGGCCGAACTGACACGCCGCGGCGCCGCCCGCACGACGATCGCGCGGCAGGTCTCCGCGGCGAAGACCTTCTGCACCTGGGCGGTTCGCGAGGGCATCATGGCCACCGATCCGTCGCAGCGACTCAAGGCTCCGAAAGCACATCGCACCCTGCCTGCGGTGCTCGCACCCGGACAGGCCGACGCCGCGATCGATGCGACCGCTCAGGACCGCGACCCCGGGGACCCGATCGCACTCCGAGATCGCCTGATCCTGGAGTTGTTGTACGCCAGTGGAATTCGTGTCGGAGAACTGTGCGGGCTCGACGTCGACGACGTGGACACCGGGCGACGCATCCTGCGGGTGATCGGCAAGGGTGACAAAGAACGTGCCGTGCCCTACGGCGAACCGGCGGCCAAGGCCATCGACGACTGGCTGCGACGCGGGCGTCCCGCGCTGGCCACCGCCACATCAGGAGCCGCGCTGCTCCTCGGGGCACGCGGCGGCCGGCTCGACCAGCGGATGGCGCGGTCGGTCGTGTCCCAAGCGGTCGCGGCCGCCGGCGGCCCGGCGATGGGACCACACGGCCTCCGGCACAGCGCGGCGACACACCTCCTCGAAGGTGGAGCCGACCTACGCGTCGTGCAGGAACTGCTCGGGCACTCGTCGCTGGCGACGACGCAGATCTACACCCACGTGAGCGTCGAACGCCTGCGGGCGGTGCACCGCCAGGCACACCCCCGCGCCTGATCACGGTGGTGGCCCCGGCTTCAGCGGTTTGAGCCGGACCCGCACCGCTCCGAGGAGGCCCAGCGGGTTCAGGTACTCCGCATCGCGTCCGACGCCGCGTCGAGCGCCCCAGTGCAGGCACGCCGGCACCGGACAGCCCGGATGCCCGGCGACGAGCGTGCCGATCAGCTCGCCGCGAGACACATGGTCGCCCTCGTCGACGGCGGCCTCGACCGGTTCGTACGTCGTGATCACCCCGTCCGGATGCTGCACCGAGACGACCGGGCGTCCGGCGACCCGGCCCGCGAACCGCACGCGACCCGCTCCCGCCGCGGCGACCGGCACTCCGGGTGCGGCCGCGAGATCGACGCCCCGATGACCCCGTTGCCATCTCTTCTCCGGCGCATCGAAGCCGGTCACGACCGTCGGACGCGGAGACAGGGGGGCAGAATAGGGGCGCGGTGCGGCGGTACCGGCCTGCGGGGTCGGGCACAGGACGGCCAGCCACAACAACGCGGTGAGCACAAGGCGGGAACAAGCGGTCGGCACACCTCTTGGACGCAAGCGGCGCCGATCCGGATCCGTGGCCCGGGTCGGCGGCGGGAACGTTTTGGTTTTCGCTGGTCGACGCGCGTAAACTTTCGTCCGCACCTCATCGGTTGTTGATGAGGTGACTTCGCGCGCCTGCGAAAACACACGCCGAGTGGGCAGTCCCGGGCCTGGTCATCGACCGGTTCGGGTGGCACTCGCCGGCAGGCGCCAGGGTCGGCACCAACCCGGTGTCGACAGACAACTGCGACAAAAGGAAATCTCATGGCTGTCGTGACCATGAAGCAGCTGCTTGACAGCGGCGCACACTTCGGGCACCAGACCCGCCGTTGGAACCCCAAGATGAAGCGATTCATCTTCACCGACCGCAACGGCATCTACATCATCGACCTGCAGCAGACGCTGACCTACATCGACAAGGCCTACGAGTTCGTCAAGGAGACCGTCGCCCACGGCGGCACCATCCTGTTCGTCGGCACCAAGAAGCAGGCTCAGGAGTCGATCGCCGCTGAGGCAACCCGCGTCGGCATGCCGTACGTGAACCAGCGTTGGCTCGGTGGCATGCTCACCAACTTCAACACCGTGCACAAGCGTCTCCAGCGCATGAAGGAGCTGGAGACCATGGAGCAGACCGGTGGCTTCGAGGGTCGCACCAAGAAGGAAATCTTGATGCTGACCCGCGAGAAGAACAAGCTCGAGCGCACGCTCGGCGGTATCCGCGACATGGCCAAGGTTCCCTCGGCCGTGTGGGTCGTCGACACCAACAAGGAGCACATCGCCGTCGGTGAGGCGCGCAAGCTGAACATCCCGGTCATCGCGATCCTGGACACCAACTGCGACCCCGACCTGGTCGATTACCCGATCCCGGGCAACGACGACGCCATCCGCAGCGCCGCCCTGCTCACCCGCGTCGTGGCCTCGGCCGTCGCCGAGGGTCTCCAGGCCCGCGCCGGTGCCGCCGGTGGCGACGCCAAGCCGGAAGCCGGCAGCGAGCCGCTCGCCGAGTGGGAGCAGGAGCTGCTGACCCAGGCCGCAGCTCCCGCCGGTGGCGAGGCAGCCACCGACGCCCCGGCTGCTCAGTAACACCGCCGCAGCAATTCGGTCCCACCACACTCTTTCGAAGGAGGCTCGCCAACGATGGCGAACTACACCGCAGCCGATGTGAAGCGTCTTCGCGAACTCACCGGTTCTGGAATGCTGGACTGCAAGAACGCGCTGGCCAACAACGACGGTGATTTCGACAAGGCCGTCGAGGAGCTGCGCATCAAGGGTGCCAAGGACGTGGGCAAGCGCGCTGAGCGCTCCACCGCCGAGGGCCTGGTCGCCGCCAAGGGCGGCGCCATGATCGAGATCAACTCCGAGACCGACTTCGTCGCCAAGAACGACGAATTCCAGAAGCTCGCCGATGACATCGTGGCCGCGGCCGCCGAGGCCAAGACCAACGATGTCGAGGAGCTGAAGAAGGCTGCTCTCGGCAGCGGCACCGTCGACGAGGCCATCGCCGCTCTCTCCGCCAAGATCGGCGAGAAGCTCGAGCTCCGTCGCGTCGTCTACTACGACGGCCCGGTCGCCGTGTACCTGCACAAGCGTGCTTCGGATCTCCCGCCCGCCGTCGGCGTGCTGGTGTCCTACTCCGGTGAGGGCGAGGGTGCCGACGAGGCCGCTCGCGGCGCCGCCATGCAGGTCGCAGCTCTCAAGGCGCGCTACGCAACCCGCGACGAGGTCCCCGCGGACGTCGTCGAGAACGAGCGTCGCATCGCCGAGCAGACCGCCAAGGAGGAGGGCAAGCCGGAGCAGGCTCTGCCCAAGATCGTGGAGGGTCGCGTCAACGGCTTCTACAAGGACGTCGTGCTGCTCGACCAGCCGTCCGTCCAGGACTCGAAGAAGACCGTCAAGGCCCTGCTCGACGAGGCCGGCGTGACCGTCCAGGGCTTCACCCGCTTCGAGGTCGGCCAGGCCTGATCGTTTCCCGGGTCTCCCCGGACGACGACTCGACCGCCCCGTCTCCCATCGTGGAGGCGGGGCGGTTGTCGTTTCGCCGCAGCACCAGCGTCAGGCAGCCGACACCGATCGCGAGTGCGGCCAGAACCCACAGCGTCGTGCGGAATGCACCCAGGAAGGTGCGTGCGGTGACCGCGCGTGCCGCACTCTGGGTCCAGGGCTGCGCCTCGGCGGCGACCGCCGCGACCGTGCTGTTCGCCGGGGTGCCCGCACATCCGGTGGCAGGTCGTTCCGGATGTGGCGAGGTGAGCTGTCGTGTCGCGCACCAGGTGAACCGGTCGGCCACCGTCGGCCGGAACATCGGATCGACCGGCGAATCCTCCAGTGCGACGGCGAGTTCCGCGTGCACCGCGGGCACGCTCGTGTCGGTCTGCCCGGCCACCTGTCCGAAGAAGAACATCGTCACGAGCGCCAGCCCGATCGATGCACCGATCTGTTGCACCGTCGGGATCGTGCCGCTGGCCGACCCGACCGTCTCCGCCGAGGTGTCGGAGAGGATGACCGCCTGCAGGGGTGCGACGAACGATCCCGTACCGACACCACCGAGGACCAGGGGAGCCAGGATCGCCACCACCGGAAGGGTTTCCGACGACGGGTCGAGGACCAGCGCGATCCAGGCGAAAGCCACCCCGACGGTGAGAACACCGCCGAGCAGAACCCGTGGCGCGCTCACGCGGGCGACGGCCCACGGCGAGGCGACCGATCCCACGGCCGCCCCGCAGGCGAACGGCAGAGCGAGCAGTCCGGTCTCCAGCGCTGAGTACCCGAGGCCGAACTGCGCCGTGATCGACACGGTGAAGAAGAAGCCCGCGAAGACGCTGAAGAACAGCAGCGACATGCCCAGTCCGACCGCGAACCGGCGGGAGGAGAAGAGATCCATGCGCAGCAACGGTGTTCCGCCCCGAGCCGCGAGCCGCTTCTGCTGCCACACGAAGGCGACCGACAGGACCACGGCGGCGCCGAGCATGACCCACAGGAGTGCCGGCCACTGTTGTTCCCGGCCCACGGCCAGTGGGTACAACAGCAGGAGCAGCGCGGTCGCCGAGAGCATCATCCCGACGATGTCGGGCCGGTCGGGGTCGGGGTCGAGGGCGGCCGGAAGTCGACGCCACGCCAGCACGCAGGCAACGATCCCGAGCGGCAGGTTGACGAAGAAGATGGTGCGCCAACCCC
Source organism: Gordonia sp. YY1 (assembly GCF_009872315.1). Taxonomy (NCBI): domain Bacteria; kingdom Bacillati; phylum Actinomycetota; class Actinomycetes; order Mycobacteriales; family Gordoniaceae; genus Gordonia; species Gordonia sp. YY1. The sequence continues at coordinate 306,237 of NZ_WXYI01000002.1, forward strand.
ATCCGGCGACGTCGGCGTGCACGAGCAGTCCGCCGACGACGGGACCCAGGATCGCGGCGAGACCCGCCACGGCGCCGTAGATCCCGAAGACCAGCCCGTGGCGTTCCCTCGTGAACAGGGCGGCGATCAAGGCCAGCGTCTGTGCGGACATCAGCGCCGCGCTGATGCCCTGCGCACCGCGGAACACGATGAGCATCACCGGATCCGTTGCCAGGCCGCACAACATCGAGGTGACGGTGAAGGCGATCATCGCGATCAGGAACAAGCGCCGACGCCCGTACCGTCCGCCGAGGGTGGCCGCGGTGAGCAGCGTGCACGCGAACGACAACGTGTAGACCGTCAGCACGAGAAGTTGCTGCGAGGTCGACGCCCCGAGGTCGACCGTCAGGTCGGGGAGCGCGATGTTGACGATCGTCGTGTCCAGCATCTGCATGAACACGCCCAGCAGACACCCGGCAAGGGCCAGCCACGCCGGGCCTGCGGTCACGAGGTCAGTGCGGGCAACGAGGCTCGATAGTCACCCTGCTCGGCCACCGTGCTGATGACCTCGACGAAGCGTTCGACGTAGCGCTGCACCGATTCCCGCGCGATGTCGGTGTTCGGGTACAGGAATGTGATCGAGGTCGTGGTGGGGAAGCGGTTCACCCACATGTAGACCTCTTCGCTGCTACCGCGGTTGCCGAACAGGCAACCGTTTCCGGCCTCGAAGATCTCCACACCCGGCAGCTTGCGAACGTCGATGTAAGAGATCATCGGCACCGACCAGCCGGGCACGACATCGAGTCCGTCCGCGGGTTCGGCCAGCTCCAGCACCCGGTGGAAGGAGATGTCGGTCAGCTCTTTTCCGGCGGCGTAGCTGCGTGCCGCCTGCGGTGCGAGGCTGCGGAACGTCGTCGTGTCGTCGACCGTCAGAGGTACCGGGATGAGGCTGGTGAACCAGCCCACCGAGTTCATCTCCTCGGCGCCGGACCTGGTGCTCTTCGGTGTCATGCCGAAATACTCGTTCTTGCCGGTGAATTCGGCGTAGACCAGGGCGGCGGTGGCCATGACCCCGGAGATCACGTTGGAACCCAGTTCGCGGCAGACGTCCTCGAAGCGCTGGGCGGCAGCCTCGTCGAACACCGTCGCGTTGAGAAGCGCACTCCGCGTGTAACCTTCGTCGCCGGTGCCGAGGGGGAGCGGGAAGCTGGGCAACCTGCCCTCGTTGGCCCGGACCAGTTCGATCCACCGTTCGACGTGCGGCGAGCGCCGGGTGAGCTGCCGGGAGATGGCGCGTTCACGTGCACAATAGTCGATATAGCTTCCCACGGAGGGGAGTTCGGCCCCGGCGCCGAACGCGGCGTTCAGGTAGAGCGTCATGAGCTCCAGGCAGGTGGACGTCTGGGAGATGCCGTCGGTGTTGAGGTGGTCGACGGCGGCGTAGATCGTGAAACCGCCATCCCATTCGATCGCACCGAAGGTGAAGCAGTCCCAGTTGAACGGACCGGCCGTCTCCTCCTGGACGAGAGTGCAGAGACGCTCGGCGTCGAGATCGCCGTGGTCGACGGGCACCATCTCGATGTCCTCGGTCGGCACGAGATGACGAAGCACCGAACCGTCGTCCTCCATCGAGAACCACGAACGGAAACTGTCGTGACGCCGGACGAACTCGTTGACCGCCGTGGTCATCGCCTTCACATCCAGCGGGGCCGTGACGTCGAATGCCATGAGGCACAACCGGGCGAACCGGAAACCGGCGGATTCGTTGCGCCACGCAACTTTCAGGTATTCCTCCTGCTGATGCGACGCGGGGACGGGATGCACTGGCGCCTGTCCAGCGGCGGTGACCGAGGCGAGTGAGGCCACCCAACTCGTCAGATGACCGGGGCGCGGGTCCCACTCCTCGATCAGTCCGAACTTAATCATCGTGTGACCACCTCTTTGCTGAAGGGGATTTGATACCGGGTGAACCAGGTCTCGAGACGCTTGTCATCCAGGTGACTCAAGGCGCTTCGACGGTCGCCCGGACGCTACCTGACATTCGTCGGTGATGTAACGGTGTTCCGACGGATGGGCCTCGTTTTGGTGAAAATGTCGGGCTTCCTGGACAATTGACCACATCTGATGTCAGTTGGTTCGTGGTGGACACCGTCGCTTTCGTGCGGCAGACTGCCTCCGCATCGCCTGTGATGCGGATCGCGTCGCTGTGGTGCTGTGGGAAAGCGGAGTGGATGAACGGACAAGGTCTCACCGGGGTGGACGGTCGCCGCATGTTCGGTGCAGTGGGTCTCGTCGCGCTGTCGGTGCTGGCGATGATGGTCGGTCTGCCGAGTCGTTCTGCCGCGGAGCCGAATCCGGCGTCGATCGTCGCCGAATACGTGCAGCCTGCGGGCGAGATCGACCTGGCGGTGCGGTCGACGGCGATGCGTCAGACGGTGACCGTCAAAGTTCTTCCCGCACGAGGGGATCGGCCGGCTCCCACGCTGTACCTGCTGAACGGCGCCGCCGGCGGTGACGGCGGCAGCAGCTGGTTCGACCGCACGGACATCCGGACGTACTTCGCCGATCAGAACGTCAACGTGGTCGTACCCATGGGTGGCGCCGCGAGTTACTTCACCGACTGGCAGCATCCGGACCCCGCGCTCGGGGTGCAAAAATGGGCCACGTTTCTCACCTCGGAACTGCCCGCGGTGATCGACCGTCGTCTCGACGGGAACGGCCGCAACGCGATCGCGGGCATCTCGATGGCCGGCACCTCGGTGTTCCAGCTCTCGCTGCACGCCCCCGAACTGTACGAGGCGCTCGGCTCGTTCAGCGGGTGTGCCCAGACCAGCGACCCGATGGGCCAGGCGGTCGTGCGAATGGTCGTGGAGGGACGCGGCCACGGCAACACCCTCAACATGTGGGGACCGCCGACGAGTCCGGCATGGCGGGCCAACGACCCGTATGTGCACGCGGCGTCGTTTCGCGGCAAGTCGATCTATGTGTCCAACGGTTCCGGCACACCGGGGCGCTACGACACGATCGACGGCCCGGGCATCGACGGGAACGGCTCCAAACTGTTCGATCAGCTCGCCGTCGGTGCGGTGATCGAGACCGCGACGGCCGAGTGCACGCGCAACCTCCAGCGCCGGCTGCGCGAGGTCGGGGTGCCGGCGACCTTCCACCTCTACCCCGGCGGCACCCACTCGTGGCCGTACTGGCAGGACGAACTGCACCGCGCCTGGCCCCAGTTCCGCGCGGCGCTCGCACTCTGACACCTACGCGTGTCGCGGGTCGCAATCGGTGAGGACGTACCATAGTTCTCCGAACCGACGAGTGAGGAAGCGAATGAGCGAAGCGCCCGATCCCACCCCATCCGATCTCGACAAGTCCGAGCGTTCCGGGTCCGGGCGTTCCGGATTCCATCGAGTCCTGTTGAAGCTGGGCGGTGAGATGTTCGGCGGGGGAGAGGTCGGTCTGGACCCGGACGTCGTCGCGACCGTGGCCGATCAGATCGCCGACGTCGTCAACTCCGGTGTCCAGGTGGCCGTCGTCATCGGCGGCGGCAACTTCTTCCGCGGCGCCGAGCTGCAGCAGCGTGGCCTCGACCGTAGCCGTTCGGACTACATGGGCATGCTCGGGACCGTGATGAATTGCCTTGCTCTGCAGGACTTCCTGGAGAAGCGCGGCATCAGCACACGCGTGCAGACCGCCATCACCATGGGTCAGGTCGCCGAGCCGTACCTGCCGCTGCGCGCCCAGCGTCACCTCGAGAAGGGACGCGTGGTCATCTTCGGCGCCGGCATGGGCATGCCCTACTTCTCCACCGACACCACCGCCGCCCAGCGCGCGCTGGAGATCAAGGCCGAGGTGGTCCTCATGGCCAAGGCCGTCGACGGGGTCTACGACGCGGACCCGCGTACCGACCCGAACGCCCGTATGTTCACCGAGATCACCCACCGCGAGGTCCTCGACAAGGAACTCAAGGTCGCCGACGCGACCGCCTTCAGTCTGTGTATGGACAACAAGATGCCGATCTTGGTGTTCAATTTGCTCCAACAGGGCAACATCGCCAGGGCGGTGGCCGGAGACCGGATCGGCACGCTGGTCAGCACCTGACAAACACCCGCGCCCCGCACGAGAACACCGCCTCGCCAGGCCCTACCGAACGGAACAAGGACGAAGATGATCGACGACGCGCTGCTCGACGCCGAGGAGAAGATGGAGAAGGCGGTCAACGTCGCCAAGGAGGACATGGGCTCCATCCGCACCGGACGGGCGAATCCGTCCATGTTCAACAAGATCAACATCGAGTACTACGGCGCGATGACCCCGGTGACCCAGGTCGCGTCGATCAACACTCCAGAGCCGCGCCTGGTCGTCATCAAGCCGTACGAGGCGTCGACGCTGCGTGACATCGAGACCGCGATCCGCAACTCTGACCTCGGCGTGAACCCGACCAACGACGGCACGATCATCCGCGTCGCCATCCCGCAGCTCACCGAGGAGCGTCGTCGCGACCTGGTCAAGCAGGCCAAGGGCAAGGGTGAGGATGCGAAGGTCGCCATCCGTAACGTGCGTCGCAAAGCCGCCGACGAGCTCAAGCGCATCCAGAAGGACGGCGAGGCCGGCGAGGACGAGGTCACCCGTGCCGAGAAGGAACTGGACAAGACCACGGCCACCTACGTGCATCAGATCGACGAGCTGGTGAAGCACAAAGAAGACGAATTGCTCGAGGTGTGAGCGAGAAGGCATCCGACCCCGAGAAGAAGTCCGGGCCCGAGGAGAAGTCCGGGCCCGAGAAGAAGTCACGGGCAGGTCGTGACCTCCCGGCTGCGATCGCAGTCGGAGGCACGCTCGGGGTCAGCATCATCCTGATCCTGCTGTTCGCGCCGATGCTCTGGTATGGCCTCGTCGCCGTCGCGTTCGCGATCGCCACCTGGGAGGTCACCAAGCGGCTGCACACCGCCGGGTACAACGTCGCCTTCTGGCCCCTGCTCATCGGCGGTCAGGTCATCATCTGGATCAGCTGGCCGTACGGGCCCACCGGAGTGCTGGTCGCCTTCGTCGCGACCGTCCTGGTGTCGATGGTGTGGAAGCTGCTCGCCCAGGGCATCTCGAACGCACCGGAGGACTACCTCGTAGACCTGGCACTCACCGTGTTCGTGCTGGCCTGGCTGCCGCTCCTGGCATCCTTCGGCGTCCACCTGGTGACGCAGGAGGACGGTGCCGCCCGGGTTGCGACGCTCATGGTGGTCGTCGTCTGCTCCGACGTCGGTGGCTATGCCGCCGGTGTCCTGTTCGGCAAACACCCCATGGCGCCGGCGATCAGCCCCAAGAAGTCGTGGGAGGGCCTCGTCGGTTCGCTGCTCGTCGGCACGGTCGGCGCGGTCGGCTGCATCACGTTCCTGATCGGCAGCCACTGGTGGATCGGATTGATCCTGGGGCCCGTCCTGGTCGTGTGCGCGACTCTCGGCGACCTGGTGGAGTCACAGGTCAAGCGCGATCTCGGCATCAAGGACATGGGGACGCTGCTCCCCGGCCACGGCGGCATCATGGACCGCCTCGACAGCCTGCTGCCCTCGGCGTTCGTGGTGTGGGCGGTGCTGACCGCTCTCCTCTGAAACGCGGGCGCTAGCCGGCGGCCTTCTTCAATGCCCGGCGCAACTGGAGCATGCGCAGGCCGCCCACGAGGGCGACGATCAGCGCACCCGCGATCGCGGCGATCAGCAGGCTCACGCCGAGCGGGAGGTTGACCTCCCAGAAGATCAGTTCGATCCGCTGACTCTCCAGGTTCTGCACGATGAAGACCAGCAGCAGGACCAGGATGATCGCCCCGATGACCACGCCGAACCAGGCCGCGCGCGTACGGGTGTGCTCGACATCGGCGACGGTCTGCCGCAGGCGGTCGCGCTCGGCGAGTACGGCGTCGGGGGCGTCGCTCGCCGATGCCGGGGTCGGTGGCACGGGCGCGGGATCAGAGGCGGACGCGGAGCCGGGCTCTCCCTGCGAACCCCACTGCGGGACCGGATTTCCGCTTCGCCGGCGATCGGGTGTGGTCATGGGTTCATCATGACATGCGACAATGGGCCGATGACCGCATTACCGCTGGTGTTCGACGCGCCCAAACGCGGGCTGCCGCCGACACACTTCGCCGATCTCGACGCCGCCGGCCGCGTCGCGGCGCTGGCCGAATTGGGTCTCCCGAAGTTCCGGGCCAACCAGTTGGCCCGGCAGTACTACGCCCGCCTCAACGGCGACGTCGAGGAGATGACCGATCTGCCCGCGGCGTCCCGCGACGCCGTGCGCGAGAAGCTGTTCCCGCAGCTCCTGACGCCGGTCCGGCACATCTCGTGCGACGACGACTCCACCCGCAAGACGCTGTGGCGACTGCATGACGGCACTCTCCTGGAGAGCGTGCTGATGCGATACACCGAGCGCAACACCCTGTGCATCTCCAGTCAGGCGGGCTGCGGCATGGCCTGCCCGTTCTGTGCGACCGGCCAGGGCGGTCTCGACCGCAACCTGTCGACGGCCGAGATCGTCGATCAGGTCCGGGCCGCCGCCCGCGCCCTTCGTGACGGTGAGCTCGGCGAGCCGGGCCGCCTCTCGAACGTCGTGTTCATGGGTATGGGAGAGCCGCTCGCCAACTACAAGCGCGTGGTCAGCGCGGTCCGGCAGATCACCTCGCCGGCACCCGACGGGCTCGGCATCTCGGCGCGGTCGGTGACCGTCTCGACCGTCGGTCTCGCACCGTCCATCCGGCGTCTCGCCGACGAGGGGCTCGCGGTCACGCTGGCCGTGTCCCTGCACACGCCCGACGACGAGCTGCGCGACACGCTCGTCCCGGTGAACAACCGCTGGTCGGTGGCCGAGGTGCTGGAGGCCGCGCGCTACTACGCCGACACCACCGGACGCCGCGTCTCCATCGAGTACGCCCTGATCCGCGACGTCAACGATCAGCCCTGGCGTGCCGATCTCCTCGGGCAGAAGCTGCACAAGGCGCTCGGGTCCCTCGTGCACGTGAACCTCATCCCGCTCAACCCGACACCCGGCTCGGAGTGGGATGCCAGCCCCAAGCCGGTGGAACGTGAGTTCGTGCGCCGCGTCCGCGAGCAGGGCGTGTCCTGCACCGTGCGCGACACCCGCGGTCAGGAAATCGCCGCGGCGTGCGGGCAGCTCGCCGCCGAAGAGCGCTGAGCGGGCGAGACGCAACCAAGACACGAAAAACGCCGAGCGGCCAGGCCGCTCGGCGTTTCTCGGGGTCTTGGTCAGTGGTGGTTCAGGACCACTTGCCGCGGTTCATCCACCAGCCGCGTACGACGAAGAACAGGACGCCGGCCGCAAACGCGATGAGCCAGATGTCCTCGACATGACCGGTGTGGTTACCGATGAGCATGAACAGCAGGAAGGCCGCGAAGAAGAGGGCGGCACCGTAGAAGGTCTTCGTCGCCGATCCGAACCAGCCGAAGCGGGCCGACGGTGCATCGGCGGGCTCACGGCGCCAGCCGGTGTCGATGACCTCGGCGTGTCCGCCAGTGTGCTCCACATCGGTGCTTGCCACAGCCACTCCTCACAGCGCGGGTCGTCAGATGTCTGACGAACGGTAGTAGTTCCCGATCAGCATAGCGGCACAGTGATCTCGGAGACCGAGCCCGGTCGGTGATTCGATGACAGAATGCGGCTCATGGCTTCGTCCGACTTCCGCGCGGGCCCGAGCGCGGGCCGTTCCCTCGCCGACTTCCGCACCGAGAACTATCCCCGCGACATGGTCGGATACGGTTCCACGCCACCGGACCCGCAGTGGCCCGACGGCGCGAAGATCGCCGTCCAGTTCGTGCTCAACTACGAGGAGGGTGGCGAGAACAACGTCCTCGAGAACGACCGCGGCAGTGAGACGTTCCTGTCGGAGATGGTCGGTGCTCAGGCGTTCCCGAACCGGCACATGAGCATGGAGAGCATGTACGAGTACGGGTCGCGGGCCGGGGTGTGGCGCGTCCTGCGGACGTTCTCGCGCCGCGGGCTGCCGCTGACGATCTTCGCGGTGTCCCAGGCGATGGCCCGCAACCCCGAGGTGGCGGCCGCCTTCGTCGAGCGCGGCGACGAGATCGCCTGTCACGGATACCGATGGCTCAACTACCAGCTCATCGACCCCGAGGTCGAGCGCGAGCACATGCGGGCCGGCATCGAACTGCTGACCGAGATCACCGGCGAACGACCCCGCGGCTGGTACACCGGCCGGGATTCGCCGAACACCCGGCGGCTCGTCGTCGAGCAGGGCGGATTCACCTACGACTCCGACAGTTACGCCGACGACCTGCCCTACTGGGTGAAGGTCCCGCGCGGCGACGAACTCGTCGATCACCTCGTCGTGCCCTACACACTCGACACCAACGACATGCGGTTCGCCTCACCCGGCGGATTCCCGTCGGGTGAGCAGTTCTTCGCGCATCTGCGCGATGCCTTCGACGTGCTCTACCGGGAGGGCGTCGAGGGGGCGCCGAAGATGCTGTCGGTCGGACTGCACTGCCGGCTCGTCGGCCGGCCGGCACGACTGGCCGCACTGGAACGGTTCCTCGATCACATCCAGTCCCACGACGACGTCTGGATCACCCGACGCATCGACATCGCCGACCACTGGCGGCAGGTCCATCCAGCGGAGCACTGGCGGAAGGTGCACCCGACCGGCTGACACAATGGATACGTGCCCACACGTGTGTTGATCCTCGGCTCCACCGGTTCCATCGGCGTCCAGGCGCTCGAGGTGATCGCGGAACATCCCGATCGCTTCGAGGTCGTCGGCCTCGGTGCGGGCGGCGGAAATCTCGACCGACTGGCCGAACAGGCCGCTGCCTTCGGCGTCCCCGCCGCGGGGTTGGCCGTGGCCGACGCCGCCCGCGCCTCCGAACTGTCGGAGCGTCTCGGGGCGCCCGTGCTCGGCGGGCCAGACGCCATGTGCGACCTCGTCGACGCCGTCACCGCGGAGACCGGCGTCGACGTCGTGTTGAACGCCGTCGTCGGATCGATCGGCCTGGCACCCTCGCTCGCCGTGCTCCGGACGGGCGCGCGCCTCGCGCTCGCGAACAAGGAGTCGCTCGTCGCCGGCGGGTCGCTGGTCCTCGACGCGGCGGCGCCCGGACAGATCGTGCCGGTGGACTCGGAACACTCGGCGATCGCCCAGTGCCTGCGTGCCGGAACCGCCGCCGAGGTGGACCGACTGGTCCTCACCGCGTCGGGCGGACCGTTCCGCGGATGGAGCGCAGAACAGCTCGAGGAGGTCACCCCCGAGCAGGCCGGCCGCCATCCGACCTGGTCCATGGGTCCGATGATCACTCTCAACTCGGCGACGCTGGTCAACAAGGCCCTGGAGGTCGTCGAAGCGCATCTCCTCTTCGGCGTCGACTACGACCACATCGACGTGACCGTCCATCCGCAGTCGATCGTGCACTCGATGGTGACCTTCGTCGACGGTGCGACCGTCGCCAAGGTCTCCCCGCCCTCGATGAAACTGCCCATCGCGCTGGCGCTGGGCTGGCCGGATCGCGTACCCGGGGCGTCGACCGCCTGCGATTTCTCCACCGCCTCCGCGTGGACGTTCGAACCCGTCGACGACAAGGTGTTCCCGGCGATCGAGCTCGCCCGGACGGCCGGACGGGGCGGGGGGAGTCTGACAGCGGTGTACAACGCGGCCAACGAGGCCGCCGCCGAGGGCTTCTTCGCAGGTGCGATCCGATTCCCGCGCATCGTCGGGATCATCGGTGAGGTGCTCGGCGAGGCAGACCAGTGGCGTGTCGCGCCAGGTACTGTGGAGGAGGTCTTCGCCGCCGATCGGTGGGCCCGGGAACGCGCAGCTCAGCTGGTCGCGGCCGCTGTGTAGCTGGATGGAGTGAGTACGTGAGTTTCGCGATCGGTGTCACGCTCTTCGCGGTGGCGCTGTTGCTGTCGGTGGCCTGGCATGAGTGCGGTCACATGTGGGCCGCACAGGCCACCGGCATGAAGGTGCGTCGCTACTTCGTCGGCTTCGGACCCACGATCTGGTCCACTCGCCGCGGCGAGACCGAATACGGACTCAAGGCGATCCCACTCGGCGGCTTCTGTGACATCGCGGGCATGACCCCGCACGAGGAGCTCGCCGCCGACGAGCAAGACCGGGCGATGTACAAGCAGAAGGCCTGGAAACGCCTCGTCGTCCTGTTCGCCGGTCCCGCGCAGAACTTCATCCTCGGTTTCGTCCTGATCATCATCGTCGGCCTGAGTTTCGGACTGCCCGATCTCAGCCCGCCGCCGACCCCGGCCAAGGTCGCCGAGACCCAGTGCGTGTCGTCGACGATCACCATCTCCAGCGGTGAGCAGACCAACTCGCCGTGCACCGGCGGCGGTCCCGCGGCAGCGGCGGGCCTGCGGCCCGGGGACGAGATCGTGGCCGTCAACGGACAGCCCGTCGGCCAGGCCTCCGACCTGACCCCGGTCATCCGGGAATCGAAGGGCCCGGTCGTGCTGACCGTCGACCGCGGCGGCGAACGACTCGAGCTGACCATGACCCCCGAACCGGTCACGGTGACCGCGACCCGGTCCGATGGCACGACCGAGACCGTCAACTACAACATGGTCGGCATCGCCTACGACGCCCCACCGGCGATCAAGGACTTCAGCGGCTTCGACGTCATCCCGGGCGCCTTCGTCTTCACCGGCGACCTGATCAAGGAGACCTGGAACGCGCTCCTGTCGCTGCCCACCAAGATCGGCGCACTCTGGACCGCGGTGACCGGTGGCGAACGCGCCCTCGACACCCCGGTCAGCGTCTACGGCGCCTCGGTGCTCGGCGGCCAGGCGGTCGAACGGGGCCTGTGGGACATGTTCTGGATGCTGCTGATCAGCATCAACTTCTTCCTCGGCCTGTTCAATCTGGTCCCGCTGCTCCCGCTCGACGGCGGACACATGGCGATCGTCGGCTACGAGAAGGGCCGCGACACCGTTCGTCGCTGGTTCGGACGGGCCCCCGGCGCCGCCGTCGACTACTACAAACTGCTCCCGATCACCTACGCCGCGGTGGTGGTGATGGCCGGTTTCATGGTGCTCACGCTCACCGCCGACATCATCAACCCGATCAATCCGTGGTGACCTCCCACAACGAATCCCCAGCAGAGACCCGACAGCCCACACCCGAATCACAGAGGTGAATCAGATGAACGCCCCGACTCCTGCCAACGCCGTGCCGATCGGACTCGGCATGCCGGCCGGACCCCCGCCGGTGCTGGCTCCGCGCCGCAAGACCCGGCAACTGTTCGTCGGCTCCGTCGGCGTCGGCAGCGACCACCCGATCTCGGTGCAGTCGATGACGACCACGAAGACGCACGACATCAACGCGACCCTGCAGCAGATCGCCGAGCTGACCGCGTCCGGCTGCGACATCGTGCGCGTGGCGTGCCCGCGACCCGAGGACGCCGAGGCGCTGCCGATCATCGCCAAGAAGTCCAAGATCCCGGTCATCGCCGACATCCACTTCCAGCCGAAGTACATCTTCGCCGCGATCGACGCCGGCTGCGCGGCGGTGCGCGTGAACCCGGGCAACATCAAGGAATTCGACGGCCGCGTGAAAGAGGTCGCGAAGGCCGCGGGCGAGGCCGGCATCCCGATCCGCATCGGCGTCAACGCGGGTTCCCTCGACAAGCGCATCCTGCAGAAATACGGCAAGGCGACGCCCGAGGCGCTCGTCGAGTCGGCGCTGTGGGAGGCGAGCCTGTTCGAGGAGCACGGCTTCGGCGACATCAAGATCTCGGTCAAGCACAACGACCCGGTGATCATGGTCGAGGCCTACCGCCAGCTGGCCGCCCAGTGCGACTACCCGCTGCACCTCGGCGTCACCGAGGCCGGTCCGGCGTTCCAGGGCACCATCAAGTCCGCAGTTGCCTTCGGCGCGTTGCTGAGTGAGGGCATCGGCGACACCATCCGGGTGTCGCTGTCGGCGCCGCCGGCCGAGGAGATCAAGGTCGGCGATCAGATCCTGCAGTCGCTCAACCTGCGTCCCCGCAAGCTCGAGATCGTGTCCTGTCCGTCGTGCGGCCGCGCCCAGGTCGACGTCTACAAGCTGGCCGATGAGGTGACCGCCGGTCTCGAGGGCATGGAGGTCCCGCTGCGCGTCGCGGTCATGGGCTGCGTGGTGAACGGGCCGGGTGAGGCCCGCGAGGCAGACCTGGGCGTCGCCTCCGGAAACGGCAAGGGACAGATCTTCGTCAAGGGCGAGGTCATCAAGACCGTCCCGGAGGCGCAGATCGTGGAGACCTTGATCGAAGAAGCGCTGCGGATCGCCGAGGAAACAGGGGAAACTGGAGACGGCACGCACGTCGGCCCACCTGTGGTCACCGTCTCCTAGGCCCTACTTCTCGGACCGAACAGGCGCTGCGCGAGTCCCCTGTCAGGGAAGTGAGGAGCGGTGGTGCTGAAGCTACTGGGCGACAAACCGCTCGGCGCGCGTGATGCGGCTGCCGTCGAACGCGTGCTCATGTCCGATCCGGTCGCGATGTGCATGGTCGCCGCGAGGTTCGAGACGCACGGCATCAACCCGCGGCTGCTCGGCGGGGAGCTCTGGACCGCACAGGACCCGTCGACATCGCTGTGCTTCTCCGGCGCCAACCTGATCCCGCTGATCGGGTCCCCGGACGACCTCGACCACTTCTCCGACCGCGCGGTCGCCGCACCTCGTGCCTGCTCGTCGATCGTCGGCCGGGCCGACCTCGTGCTGCCGATGTGGCAGCAGATCGAACCCGTGTGGGGGCCGGCGCGCGAGGTGCGGCCGGTCCAGCCGCTGCTGGTTCTGTCCGGATGCCCGGCGGTCCCGTCGGATCCGGCCGTCCGGCTGGTAACCCTCGATGACCTCGACGCCTACATGCCGGCCGCGATCGACATGTTCATCGGCGAGGTCGGCGTCGATCCCACCGCCGGCGACGGCGGGCGCTCGTACCGCAGACGACTGTCCTCGCTCATCTCGGCACAACGGGTCTTCGCGCGTTTCGACGGCCCCGACGTCGTGTTCAAGGCGGAGATCGGGTCGCTGTCCCGGCGGGTCGGCCAGATCCAGGGCGTGTGGGTGTCGCCGGAACGACGCGGCGAGGGTCTCGGCCTGGGCGGCACCGCCGCGGTCGCCGAGGCGGTTGCCGCCCACGGGCGACTCCCCAGCCTGTACGTCAACAGCTTCAACGAGACGGCTCGAGCGGTGTACGACCGCATCGGGTTCACCGAGGTCGGCACGTTCGCCACCGTCCTCGTCGACTGATCCGATCCCGTCTCAGGTCACAGCGAGACCTCCCGCGTGGCTACCGGGGATCGGTGCGTCGCAGCCATAGACTCGACCGCGATGTGGCGCACGAGAACTCGATGGACCCCGGCGGTGATCGTCGCGGTCTGTGCTGTCGTGATCGCCGCCACCGCCGCCTGTTCCTCGTCGGAGGACGACGGTCCGCGCCGGGCCGCTGAACGATTCCTCGAGGCGTACTCGCAACAGGAACTCGACTCGGCCGCCGCCCTCACCGACGTGCCACAGACCTCGCGGTCGGCGATGGAGTCGGCGTGGTCGGGACTGGCCGCCGAAGAACTCGAGGCGAAGGCCGGTCGGGTACGCGTCACCGGTGACACGGCCGAGGTGCAGGTCGGCTACACGTGGACGCTCCCGCGCGGACGGGACTGGTCCTACGACGCGACCCTGCGCATGGGCCGATCCGACGCCGGCTGGGCGGTGCGTTGGGCGTCGACCGCGATCCACCCGAAACTCGGCGCCGATCAACGCCTCTCGCTGCAGATCATCGAGGCGCCGCGGGCGACGGTCAACGAGGCCGACGGTTCGGAGGTCATGGTCAACGGCACCGTCGTCGGCGTGAACTTCGATGCCGGGAAGGCCACCGAGCAGGGTGCTTCGGTGGCGACCTCGGTCACGAGCGCGGTGGGCGTGCTGCGCCGGTTCAACCCGGATCTCGACGAACAGCTGATCACCGAACAGGTCACCTCGAGTCGCCGGCAGTATCCGCTGGCCCGCCTGTCGCACGCCCAGTTCGACCGGCTCCGCGACCAGCTCGCGATCCCCGGTGTCGTCACCAACGAACAGGCCGAGCTGGTTCCCAAGGACCCCAAGTTCGCGCCGGCGCTGCTGACCGAGGTCAAGAAGGTCGTCGACGGCGAGGTCTCCGGCCGTGCCGGCTGGCGCGTGGTCTCGGTGAACCCCAACGGACTCGACGCCGCCGTGCTCGCCGACCACGACCCCGACCCGTCGCCCGCGGTGTCGCTCAGCCTGTCGCGGACCGTGCAGAACGCGGCGCAGCGAGCGGTCAACGCCTCCAACAGATTCCAGGTCGCGATGGTCGTCGTGCAGCCGTCCACGGGCCGCATCCTCGCCGTCGCGCAGAACCCCGCCGCGGACACCCAGGGCCCGATCGCGACGACCGGCCTGTACCCGCCCGGATCGACGTTCAAAATGGTCACCGCCGCCGCGGCGATCAACCACAAGCTGGCGACTCCCGACACCGTCGTGGGCTGCCCGGGGGAGATCCAGATCGGCCCGCGCCTGATCCCGAACTACAACGGCTTCGCGCTCGGTTCGGTGTCGATGCTGCAGGCGTTCGCCGCGTCGTGCAACACCACGTTCGCCAAGCTGGCGAGTCGGATGGGCCCGTCGGACCTGGCGCACGCCGCCGCCGCGATGGGAATCGGTCAGAAATACACGATCGCCGGACTCGACGCCGTGTCCGGGTCGGTGCCCATCGAGAACGAACTCGTCGCCCGCAGCGAGGCCGGCTTCGGTCAGGGCAAGGACCTGGTGTCGCCGCTGGGGTTGGCGCTCGTCGCGGCGACCGTCGCCAACGGGGTCAAGACCCCGGTGCCGCAACTGATCCTGGACAAACCGACCGAGATCGAGGGCCCGACCCCGACGATGCCGCCCGAGGTCTATCAGCAACTGCGGCCGATGATGCGGGCGGTGATCACCAGCGGTACCGCGTCGGTGATCGACGGTCGCGGAGCGGTCTTCGGGAAAACCGGTGAAGCCGAGTTCGACGGCGGATCGCACGCCTGGTTCGCGGGGTACCGCGGCGACATCGCCTTCGCGACCCTCGTGGTCCGTGGTGGCGACTCGAACAACGCCGTCGCCGTCACCCGTGACTTCTTCGACGGGCTGGGGCCGGGCTACGCGGTGCGCACGCCCTAACGGCGTTCGGGCAGGATCACCCGGCGGCCGCCGTGGTCGATGACCTCGACCGGATGGTCGTAGGTACGGCTCAACAGCTCGGCGGTCATCACCTCGTCGGTGGGGCCGACAGCCAGCAGCTCCCCGTGCTTCATGACTGCCACCCGGTCGGCGTAGGCGGCGGCGAGGGTCAGGTCGTGCACCACGAGCAGCACGGCGTTTCCGGCGTCGCGATGAACGCGCAGGATCTCGAGGACCTGTTCCTGATGGTGGATGTCGAGTGCGGCGGTCGGCTCGTCGAGCATCATGACCGGCGTGTCCTGGGCCAGTGCCCGCGCCAGCGACACCCGCGCCTGTTGCCCGCCGGACAGCTGGGCGAAGGGCCGGTCGACGATGTCGGCGAGTTCGCACAGGTCGACGGCGTCGGCGATGACCGCGGGGGAGTCGGCGGCCTTCGGGGTCCGCAGCCAGGGGTAGCGCCCCATGGCGACGACCTCGGCGACGGTGAACGGGGTGTCCACCCGGTTCTGTTGGGTGACCACAGTGCGATGACGCGCGAGCTCTCGCAACGAGGTGGTGGCGACGTTCCGGCCGTCGATCGTCACGCGGCCACTGTGCGGGCGGCGCGTACCTGACAACACCGACAGCAGCGTCGACTTGCCGCACCCGTTGGGCCCGACCAGCGCGACGAGCTCGCCGGGATGGACCTCGAGGGAGACGCCGCGCACGACCTCTCGCCCGCCGAGCTCGACGCGGATGTCCTCGGCCGCGATCCCCGGCGTACCGACGGCACGTGCGGCGGTCACCAGCCGGCTCCCGCGTGACGACTGCGGCGCAGCAGGATGAAGAAGACGGGCCCGCCGATCAGCGAGGTGAACATGCCGAGGGGGAGATCGGCGTCGCCGAGCATCGTGCGGGCCGCGAGATCGGCGCCGGTGATGACGAGTGCGCCGCCGATCACGCTGGTGGGCAGCAGGATGGAGTGTTTGGGTCCGACGATCAGCCGCATCACGTGTGGGACGACCAGGCCGACGAAGGCGATGATGCCGGCGAAGGCGACGGCCGCGGCGGTGAGGACCGCGGTCAGCACGATGGCCTGGCGTCGAACGGATTCCACGTTGACGCCCAGGGACGCCGCCTGGATCTCGCCGAGGGCGAGGAGGTCGAGTTTGTGGACGAGCAGTGCGCAGGCGGCAACACCTCCGATGACCAGGGGTGCCACCACCCAGATCTCGCTCCAGGTGCGGCCGGCCAGCGATCCCAGCTGCCAGAAGATGATCTGCTCGCGGGCGGCGGTGGAGGCGACGAAGGTCAGGAAGGCGATGACGCCCGCGGCGAAGGCGTTCACCGCGATGCCGGTGAGCACCAGCATGATCGCCGACGACGATCCATCGCGCAGCGAGAGGAGGTAGACCGCGGCGGCCGTGACGAGACCGAAGAGGAAGGCGGCCCCGGCCAGCGCCCAATTCCCCCCGGCCCCACCGACTCCCGCCGTGCCGCCGGCCAGGACGATGACCAGGCAGGCGCCGACGGCCGACCCGGAGGACACCCCGATGATGCTGGGTTCGGCGAGGGGATTGGCCAGTACGCCCTGCAACAGACAGCCCGCAGCGCCGAGGGCGGCACCGACGAAGAGTCCGAGTACGATCCGCGGGAACCGCACGTTCCACAGTGCTCCCTCACCGTTGGGGTGCGAGGGCAGCGGCCCGATCTCGAGATGGAAGTGGTGGGCGATGCTGCCGAGGACCTCCAGCGGCGGGATCTCCACCTGACCGATTCCGGCGGAGACGATCGCCAGCGTCGCGGTGGCGATCAGCATCACGACCACCACGGTGAGGTTGCGGACCCGGTGCGAGCGGCCGATGGGCGGCGCGGTCGTGGGGTCGGCGGTCTGGACGCTCACGTGTAGATCGCCTTCGCCAGGGCCGCGAGCACCAGGCCGACGTCGGGGCCGAAGGCGAGGATCTTGCTCTCGTCGATCTGCACGACGCGGCGGTTGCGACCGGCCTCGGTGTCGGCGACTCCGGGAAGGGTGAGCACTCCGTCCGGACCGCCTACCGTGTCCGCGCCCTGTGTCATGACGATCAGGACGTCCGGGTCGGCGGTGATCATCGCCTCCGCGGTGATGGCGGTGAAGGCGCCGGTGAGCTGCGCGGCCTCGCCGGCATCCCGGCCACGTAGTTCGGCGATCAGATCATCGGCGCCCGAACCGGGTCCCGCGAGGAGCAGGAGATTGCGGCCGCGGATGTAGAGAAAGGCCATCGTCGGGTCGCCGGAGGGGTCGGGGACGAGATCGCGGGCCGCCTCGATCTGTGTATCGGTGCGTTCGACGAGCTTCTCACCGGCCGCGGGGACACCGAGCGCCTTGGCGACCGACCGCATCAACGTGTCGTTGGACGCGAGGTCGCGGATGGCGGGGAAGACCACCACGGTGACACCGGAGTCGCGGATCTGATCCACCGCGGTCGCCGGGACCGTCGATTCGCTGACCAGCAGGAGCGTCGGCGCAAGCGCCAGAACGGATTCGGCGTTGAGGCTGTGGCCGCGGTTGGTCACCACGGGGAGACCGACCGCGGACGGGAACGCCGTCGAGGTGTCGCGGCCGACGACGTGGGAGCCCAGACCGAGCGCGAAGACGATGCTGCCGAGGGTTCCGCTGATGTCGGCGGCGATGATCCGGCTGGTGTCGGTGACGGTGACCGGTCCGTAGCGCACCGAGTCGACGGTGACCGGCAGCGCCGAGATCGGGTCGTCCTCGACGGGTGTCACGTCGGTGTCGTCGAGGACAGCCGTCTGTGGGCCGTTGCGCAGGTGGGCTCCGGGAGAGTGCCGGTCCTGTTCGATCGGGGTGACGAAGCACGCCGAGACGGTGAACGCGGTGAGGACCACCACCAGCCAGGCCCGCACCGATCTGATCGACGCGCCCACCGCCACCACCTTCGATTCGGGTTCCGACGCTCAACGGCGCGGATGTCTTAGGGCGAGCTTAGTTGTCGCGTCCGGGTCGTCCGCGCGCCGGTCCGCTTCGGAGGAGGTGGATAAAGTGGTCGCATGCCAGTTCGCAGCGCCCTGACTCCCGGTACCCCTACGCCGATCCGGACCGTGCCCGACTCCATCGAGCGGCCGGAGTACGTGTGGAAGCCGACGGTCGCCGAGGGACACGAACCATGGGTGCAGACCCCCGAGACCATCGAGAAGATGCGCCTCGCCGGCAAGATCGCCGCCAATGCGCTCGCCGAGGCGGGCAAGGCCGTCGCACCCGGCGTGACGACCGATGAACTCGACCGGATCGCCCACGAGTACATGGTCGATCACGGCGCCTACCCGTCGACGCTGGGCTACAAGGACTTCCCGAAGTCGTGCTGCACGTCGCTCAACGAGGTGATCTGTCACGGCATCCCGGATTCGACCGTCATCGCCGACGGCGACATCGTCAACATCGACGTCACCGCCTACATCGACGGCGTCCACGGCGACACCAATGCGACCTTCCTCGCCGGGGACGTCGAGCAGGAGGTCGTCGATCTCGTCGAGCGCACCCGCATCGCCACCGAGCGGGCGATCAAGGCGGTCAAGCCGGGTCGCGAACTCAACGTCGTCGGACGAGTCATCGAGTCGTACGCGAACCGCTTCGGCTACACAGTCGTCCGTGACTTCACCGGTCACGGCATCGGGGAGACCTTCCACAACGGGCTCGTCGTGCTGCACTACGACGAACCCAACGTCGACACCGTCCTCGAACCGGGCATGGTGTTCACCATCGAGCCGATGATCAACCTCGGCGGGCTGGCCTGGGAGATGTGGGACGACGGCTGGACGGTCGTCACCGCGGACCGGAAGTGGACCGCGCAGTTCGAGCACACCCTCGTGGTCACCGAGGACGGCGCGGAGATCCTGACCCTGCCGGACGCCTGATCCGGGGTCACGCCTGATCAGGCAGGGAAGCGCACGGCCTGCGGCTCGTTGCTCGTCGTGGTGGTGCCGTTGCCGAGCTGGCCCTTGCCGTTGAGTCCCCAGCAGTACATCCCGGAACCGGCGACGGCGCACACGTTGGCCGAGCCGGTGGTGATCGCGGTGACGCCGGACAATCCGTTGACCCGGTCCGGCGCGTGGTCGGGAAGCGCGCTCCGCGAACCCCAGCAGTAGACGGAACCGCCCGCCGCGACGCACGAGCCGTAACCCGCGGTCGAGACCTGCGTCACGCCGCGCACGTCGATCGGCGTCGGCTGCAGCCGGTTGACCTCGGTGCCGTCGCCGAGCTGCCCGGACTCGTTCTCCCCCCAGCAGAAGACGGTGCCCGAGGCGCCGCCCGAGCCGTCGGCGACCGCACAGGTCGAGTAGAGACTCGTGCTGATCGAGGTGGGGGAATCGAGGTCGAGCTTCGTCGGAACCGCCCGGTTGGTGGTGGTGCCGTCGCCGACCTGCCCGTCGGCGTTGTTGCCCCAGCAGTAGGCGGATCCCGCCGCGATGGCACAGGTCGTCGTGTGCGCGGACGAGACCGCCGTCACGTCGGACAGGCCAGCGACCCGCGTCGGCACCGGGACCGACGCGCCGGTGCCCGCGCCGGTCTGCCCGTTGAGGTTGTTCCCCCAGCAGTACAGGTCACCCGAACTGATCGCGCAGGTGGTGAGGCCGACCGACACCGCGCTCACGTCGCCGAGACCGGACACCTTGGTCGGCAGCGTGACCGGCCGGCCGGACTGCCCCGCGCCGTGGCCCCAGCAGTACAGGTCACCCGCGGCGATCGCGCAGGTCTTGCCGAGGCCACCCATGCTGACCGCCGACACGTCGTCGACGCCGGACACCTTCGCCGGTCGCGAGCGGTCCGTCGTGGAGCCGTCGCCGAGCGTGCCGTACTGGTTCCCGCCCCAGCAGAACAGCTCGCCGCCACGCACCGCGCAGGTGCTGTCGCCGCTGGAGGCGATGGACTCGAAGTCACCGCCCGAACCCGGTGTGGTGCTGGATGATCCGCCGGTCGAGGAACTCGCGGCCGTCGACGCCCCCGAGGCCGTGCTTGCGGGGGCGTCGTCGGAACCGAGAAGTGCGATCGCGGTGACGACGAGCGCCACGACGAGGACGAACGCACCCACCCCGACACCCACGAACAATCCCGTTCGCTTCTGCGGCCGGGGTGGGCCCCCCGGCGGCGGGGTGAAGCCGCCGGCGAAGGCCGGGGCGGGCGTGTGCGGGTTGTAGCCGAGCGGATGCGTCCGAGGGGGTTGCCGGGTCTGGGGGTAGCGCTGCGCGGGTGGCTGGGCCCGTGGTGGAAACGCCGGCGCCGGGGTGGTGGGCGCGGCTCGGCGCGGGCCGGTCGCGGCTGCCTGCTCGAGTGCGGTCGCGAACTCTGCGCACGACGCATACCGGTCGCCGGGCCGTTTGGCCAGCGCCCGGGCGAAGACCGCGTCGAGGTGTGCCAGTGCCGGATCGTGGTCCGAGGGCCGGGGTGCGGGCGAGTTCACGTGGCCGGAGATGAGTGCCATCGGCGTCGTGCCCGGGAACGGCTGACTGCCGGTGAGGAGCTGGAAGGTGGTGCAGGCCAGGGCGTACTGGTCCGAGGCGGGGATCGCGGCCTCTCCGGTGAGCAGTTCGGGAGCGGCGTAGGCCAGCGTGCCCACGAACAGGTTGGTCGCCGTCATCTTGTTCCCGTCGACGAGGCGGGCGATGCCGAAGTCGAGGACGGTCACGCGGCTGATGCGGCCATCCGGTCCGCGGGCGACGACGATGTTCGCCGGCTTGATGTCTCGGTGGATGACCCGCTGACCGTGTGCGTGATCGAGGGCGTCGGCCACGCGGCCGGCGATGGTGACGACGTCGTCGACGGGCATCGGACCGGCGCCGGTCAGGTCCTTGCCATCGAGGTAGGTCATCGAGAACCACGGGCTGCCGTTCTCCACACCGTGGGTGTAGACGGTGACGATGCCCGGATGATCGAGGGCCGCCGCGGTACGGGCCTCGTTGCGGAACCGCTCGTGGAAGCTCGGGTCCGAGGGGTTGGGCGAGATGATCTTCAGGGCCTCACGGCGGCCCAGTGTCGGATGTTCGACGAGCCAGACCTGACCCATGCCGCCGCGTCCCAGCAGAGAGATGACGCGATACCCGGCGAACGTCGCTCCGGGTTCCACGATCTGCACGCCCGACGACCCCCGTTCCCGACCTGCCCTGACGGGCTCTCCCGACCGCGCCCTCGCAGGCGTTGACGTCACTGTAACCAGCGTGGGCGGGTTGCGAGGCGAGTGGTGGTTCGTGTGAACGACGCCACCACTACGCTGTCGTGGTGGCCGATCTCGGTGGGGCGTTGCTGATTGGCGGGACCAGCAGTGACGCCGGCAAGAGTCTCGTCGTCGCAGGCCTGTGCCGTGCCCTGGCGCGCGACGGTGTCCGGGTCGCGCCGTTCAAGGCGCAGAACATGTCGAACAATTCCGTGGTCACCCCCGACGGTGGTGAGATCGGACGCGCCCAGGCGCTGCAGGCCTTCGCCTGTGGCCTCGAACCCTCGACGCGCTTCAATCCCGTCCTGCTGAAACCCGGCAGCGACCGTCGTTCGCACGTGGTGCTGCGCGGGCGTCCCGCCGGTGACGTCGGCGCGCGCGACTACCTGACCTGGCGGTCTCGGCTGCGTGAAGTAGTCGCCGAGGAGCTGGCCGCGCTCCGCCGCGACTTCGACGTCGTTCTCTGCGAGGGCGCGGGATCGGTCGCCGAGATCAACCTCCGCGACAGCGACATCGCCAACATGGGCCTCGCCCGAGCCGCACGACTCCCGGTGCTGCTGGTCACCGACATCGATCGCGGCGGTTCCCTGGCCTCGCTGTTCGGTACCACCGCGATCCTCGAACCCGCCGATCAGGCGCTGATCGCGGGTTACGTCATCAACAAGTTCCGCGGCGACCCGACGATTCTCGAACCCGGACTACAGCAGGTCCGGGCGATCACCGGGCGTCCCACACTCGGCGTCGTGCCGTTCGCCGACGATCTCTGGCTCGATGCCGAGGACTCCCTGTCCGCACCCGTCGGGCGGCGGGTCGGCCCCCCGCTCGAGCCGGCTCGTTCACGCGCGCGGCTCCGCGTTGCCGCGATCCGGTTGCCGCGGATCTCCAACTCCACCGATGTCGAGGCGCTCGCCTGCGAACCCGGCGTCGACGTCACCTGGGTCGACGACCCGGGTAGCGTCGCCGCGGCGGACCTGGTGGTGATCCCCGGTACCCGCGCCACGGTCGCAGACCTGACCTGGATGCGCGATCGCGGAATCGCCGACGCGGTCACCGACCGCGCGGCACGAGGTGCCCCGATCATCGCCGTCTGCGGCGGCTTCCAGATGCTGGCCCGCACCATCGACGACGCGATCGAATCCGGCCGTGGCCGCGTCGACGGACTCGGCGTGTTCGACCTCGACATCGCCTTCGCGGCCGACAAGACGTTGCGGCAGGTCACCGGCACCGGCGGCGGGGGAGAGGCCATCGGCGGCTACGAGATACATCACGGACGCGTCGTCGGGTCGCGGGAGGACACCTGGATCGTCGACGACGCCGCCGGGCCGGAGGGGGCCGTGCGAGGTGCGGTCCGCGGGACACACTGGCACGGACTGCTGGCCAATGACGCATTCCGCCGCCGGCTGCTCACCGAGGTGGCCGCCGAAGCCGGGGTCGCAGACTTCCGGGTCGCCGGGGACACCGAAGTGGAGGCGATCCGACGACGTCAGGTCGACACGATGGCGGACCTGGTGAGCGAGCACCTCGACCTCGACGCGGTGATGCATCTCATAGCGAACGGACCGCCGGTCTCGGCGCCGGTCATCCGCCACCGACTCGACGACCGCACCGGCCGGTCCCAGACGCTATCGTGGCCCAATGACTGAAGATCAGCGTCAGGTGACCGTCAACGGCCTCACCTTCGACGTCCGGATCGGGGGTCCGGATCAGGGCCCCTGGGTCCTGCTGCTTCACGGATTCCCGGTCAACGGAACCTGCTACGACGCGGTGCTTCCCCGACTCCACGAATCGGGTCTGCGCACGCTGGTCCTGAACCAGCGCGGTTACAGCCCGGGCGCGCGACCGCCGGCCGTCGAGGACTATCACCTCAGCCACCTGGTGTCCGACGTCATCGGGGTGCTCGACGAACTGAAGGTGGGCTACGCGATCCTCGTGGGACACGACTGGGGCGGCATCGTCGCGTGGCATCTCGCCGGCAAGTACCCCGACCGATTCACCGGGCTCGTGGTCGCGAGCACCGGCCATCCGTCGGCGATGCGGGACGCACTCGCGGCGAGCGATCAGCGCGAACGATCCTCGTACATCCTCGATTTCGTCGCCGATGGCGCCGAGGAGAAGCTGCTCGCCGACGACG
The DNA here is from genome assembly GCF_009872315.1 of Gordonia sp. YY1. Lineage (NCBI taxonomy): Bacteria > Bacillati > Actinomycetota > Actinomycetes > Mycobacteriales > Gordoniaceae > Gordonia > Gordonia sp. YY1. Next base: position 329,710 of record NZ_WXYI01000002.1, read on the forward strand.
GTGCGAAGCTGCGGGCCGCCGGTGTGACCGCCGACGAACTCGCCCCGTTGCGTGAACCGGGCGCGCTGACAGCTGCGCTGAACTGGTACCGGGCCAACTTCGTCGGCGACATCAAGGGAACCATGGCGTGCCCGCCGGTGGAGATCCCGACGACCCTGCTCTGGAGCGACGCCGACCCCGCGCTCGGCCGGGAGCAGGCGCAGGGCAGCGGCCGATACGCCTACTCCGATTTCCGGTTCTGCGAACTCGCCGGCGTCGACCACTGGATCCCGCAGAACGCCCCCGCGGCCCTCGCCAGCGAGATCGCCCTGCGGTCGACGGTGTTCTAGATCTCCAGGCCGAGGAGCGCGTTCTCGAGGACCTCGGGCATCGCCGGGTGAATCCAGTACTGGCCCTTGGCGACCTCGAGCGCGGTCTGGCCGAAGGACATCGCCTGGATGACGGGCTGGATCACGGTCGGCGCCTGCGGGCCGAGGATGTGCGCGCCGAGGATCTTGCCGGTGCCGCGTTCGGCGATCACCTTGCAGAACCCGGTGGTGTCCTCCATCGCCCAGCCGTAGGCGACGTCGCCGTAGGCCTGGACCTTCACCGTGATGTCGTACCCGGCGTCGCGTGCCTCGTCCTCGGTCAGCCCGACCGAAGCGATCTGCGGGTGCGTGAAGACGGCTGCGGGGACGAATCGATGGTCGAACTCGATGAGATCGTCGGCGTCCCACCCCTTCAGCAGGTTGGCCTGCACCACCCGCTCCTCGTGGTTGGCGACGTGCTTGAGCTGATACGGCGAGCTGACGTCGCCGAGCGTCCAGACCCCGCGCGCGGCGGTGCGGCCGTGGACGTCGCAGCGCACGCGACCCTCCTCGTCGAGTTCGACGCCGATCGAGGACAGATTGAGGCGGTCGCCGTTGGGCTTTCGGCCGGTCGCGACGAGCAGGACGTCGGCCTCCAGGTGGGCCCCGTCAGCGAGATGTAGGCGTACGCCGCCGTCGGACAGGTTCTCCGCACCCGAGATCCCGGCGTGGAGGTGGACGTCCCACTTGTCCTTGGCCACCTGCGTGAAGCGGTTGGAGATGTCGGCATCCTGCTTGCGCAGCAGGGCGGGTCCGCGGGCGATGATCGACACCTTGGCTCCGAGCGCGCCGAAGACGTGCGCGAATTCGGCTGCGATGTAACCGCTTCCGACGATGATCAGCCGCTCGGGCAGCTCCGGGAGCCGCATGACGTCGTTGTTGGTGTAGTACTTCACGCCGGAGTCGGCGATGACCGGCGGGATGACCGGCCGTGAACCGGCGGCCAGGACGACCTCGCGAGCGAGAACCGTCGCGCCGTCCGCGGTGACGAGACGGTAGCGGCCGTCCTCGTCACGGCCGTCGAACTCCACGTGCGAGCTGTAGACGGTGATGTTCTCGCACCGGTCGACGCGATACTCCTTGCCGCCCTCGGAGATCGGGTCGATCCGCCCGAAGACGCGCTCGACGATGCCGGGCCAGTCCACCGAGTCGACCTTGGCGTGCACGCCGAGCCGCGCGCCCTGCGTGGCGACCTCGGCGACCTCGGCCGCGTAGACGAACATCTTGGTCGGGATGCATCCGACGTTGAGACAGGTGCCGCCGTACACCCCCTCCTCGAAGATGGCGATCGTCGTGTCGGCGTAGCGCTCGTCGGGGATGGAGTTGCCGCTGCCGGAGCCGATGATGGCCAGGTCGACGACCTGCGTGGCGGTCATAGGAAGCTCTCTTTTCTGGTGGGTTCCGATGCGTCGGTGTCGGATGAGTCGGTGGCCGGACGGATGGTGTGCGTCAGCCAGGTGTCGACCTCGCGATAGGCCTGTTCACGTGCGTGCGTCACAGAGAGGAAAACGTCGTGGCGGGCGTCGGGGATGGGGACGGTCGACACGCGTCCCCCGAGGCATCCGCTCCAGCGGGCGATCTGCCGGACGTCGAGCACGGCGTCGGCGCGATCGGTGGACGCCGAATAGGTCTTCGCGAAATGTGTCTTGTCCGAACGTAATACGAGCGTCGGTGTGCCGACGTCGATACCGTGATGCAGGTGACGCTGCCCGCTGCGGACCGCGTTGAGAAAACCGAAGGTGACGGGGAAGCCGCCCATCGGTTTGAGGGCGAGGTCGTAGGTCCACTCGCCGTACGCACTCTCGTGGAGACTCTCGCCATATGCCGAGGACAGTTCCTGCGGGATCACCCGGGTCGGGGACACCGCGGCGATCGCCTTGATGAGCATCGTCACCGGCAGCGTCCGCAGCACCGCATCACCCTGGAGATCGAGCCACGGTGAGTTGAGCAGCAGGCCGTCGACGAGGGCGTGGCGGTCCGGGTTCTGCTCACGCAACCGGTCCAGCCACAGCGCGGTGATCAGGCCACCGGTCGAATGTCCGGCGATGATCATGCGGGTGTCCGCACCCACCTCGTCGGCGATCAGCGCCAGTGCGAGGCCGAGCTCCTCGTCGTAGCGGGCGAGATCCGTGGTGAAGTGGGCGGTGTGGTGCGCCTCCCGCGACCGTCCGCATTTGCGCAGGTCGATCGCATAGAACGCATAGCCGCGGTCGGTGAAGAAATCGGCCAGCGGCTCGTGGAAGAAGTAGTCGGTGAAGCCGTGGACATAGAGCACCGCGCCGGCCACGGGGCGGTGACCCGCGATCCGCGCACCCGTCTCGGCACGGCGGATCAGGGTCGCGGTGACGGGGGATTCCCCGTCCGGATCGTCGCCCAGCGAGATCGTGCGGAGTTGGTAGTGGTCCAGGAAGCGGTCGGGTTGCCAGCCGGTGCCTGTGGATACGCTCACAGCAGCCAGCTTAGTGACCTGCCCGCGGGTCCATGGGCCCGTCGGGGTGTCGCGGATACCACAGTTGAGCAGCTCGATTCTGTGACAGAACGTGCCATGCTGGACAATGGCCGATGAAAAGATCGTTGATCAGCTTGAAGTGGAGTCCAGGTGTCGAAAACGGTGATCAAGACCGATGTGGCGTTGGTGGGTGCGGGCATCATGAGTGCCACCCTGGGAGCGCTGCTCCGGCAGCTGCAGCCCGATTGGTCGATCAGCCTGTTCGAACGGCTCGACGCGGCCGCCGCCGAGAGCAGCGACCCGTGGAACAACGCCGGTACCGGTCACTCGGCGCTCTGCGAGCTCAACTACACCCCCAAGACCGCCGACGGCGACGTCGACATCACCAAGGCGCTCAACATCAACGAGCAGTTCCAGGTGTCGCGCCAGTTCTGGGCACATGCTGTCGACAACGGCATCCTGGGTGATCCCTCGGAGTTCATCAATCCGATCCCGTACGTCGCCTTCACCCACGGCGACGCCGGCGTGAAGTACCTGCGCAAGCGCTACGACAACCTCGCCGGCCAGACCCTGTTCGAGGGCATGGAGTTCATCGACGACCCCGCCGAGTTCACGAAGCGTCTCCCGCTCATGTCGGCCGGTCGCGACTTCTCCGACCCGGTCGCGCTGAACTGGTTCGACCAGGGCACCGACGTCGACTTCGGTGCGCTCACCCAGCAGCTGCTCAACTACGTCGCGCAGGGTGCCGACATCTACTTCGGTCACTCGGTGACCAACCTCTCGAAGCAGTCCGACGGCAGCTGGATCGTCAAGGTCCGCAACGGTCGCACCGGAGACACCCTGAAGGTCCACGCGAAGTTCGTCTTCGTCGGTGCCGGCGGCGGTGCGCTCCACCTGCTGCAGAAGTCGGGCATCAAGGAGGCCAAGGGCTTCGGCGGCTTCCCGGTGTCGGGTGAGTTCTTCCGCTGCACCAACCCCGAACTGATCGGCGAGCACCAGGCCAAGGTCTACGGTCAGGCCGCCGTCGGTGCGCCGCCGATGTCGGTGCCCCACCTCGACACGCGCGTCATCAACCACAAACCGGGTCTGCTGTTCGGCCCGTACGCCGGTTGGTCGCCCAAGTTCCTCAAGTCCGGCAAGATCACCGACCTCCCTGCCTCGATCAAACCGGGCAACCTGCTGCCGATGGTGTCGATCGCGCCGCAGGAGTTCGGTCTGCTCAAGTACCTCATCGGCGAGCTCGCCGCGAACAAGGCCGATCGCGTCAACACGCTGTCGGAGTTCGTGCCGCGTGCGCTCGGCGCGGACTGGGAGCTCATCACCGCCGGCCAGCGTGTCCAGGTGATCCGCAAGACGGGTGTCGGCGGCAAGCTCGAGTTCGGTACGGCCGTCGTGACCTCCGAGGACGGCACCATGTCCGGCCTACTCGGTGCGTCCCCCGGCGCCTCGACCGCGGTCCCGGCGATGCTGTCGGTGCTCGAGAAGTGCTTCCCGGCCGAGTACGCCGGCTGGTCGTCGAAGCTGACCGAGCTCATCCCGTCGTTCGGTCAGAAGCTCAATGGCAACCGTGACCTGTACCGACAGGTGTGGGACTGGACCAACAAGTCGCTGCGGCTGACCGGTCGTGACGCGAGCACCGTCGAGACCGACGCGCTCGCCCCCGCCACCGCGGGGTGATCCGCGGCGGCCATCTGTGCTAACCACGACACATGAGCCCGCAACCGCAGGAACATCAGCGACCACAGGTACATCGCAGTACGGCTGCCGACATCGACGCGGCGACGCTGTATCGCATCCTGAGGCTTCGGGTCGACGTCTTCGTCGTGGAGCAGGCCTGTCCGTACCCGGAACTCGACGGGCGTGACCTGGAGCCGACGACCCGCCAGTTCTGGATCACCGACAGCGCTGACGGTGACGTCGTGCTGGCGACCCTGCGCCTCCTCGACGAGCCGCCGGGTGCCGACGGTGGGCCCGTGTACCGGATCGGCCGTGCCTGTACGGAACGCGCGCATCGTGGCCGCGGTCTGGTCTCCCGGCTCCTGACTGCCGCGCTGGACGAGGTCGGCGAGCACCCCTGCCGGATCGAGGCACAGGCCTATCTGACCGAGATGTACGGAAAGTTCGGATTCGTCGCCGACAGCGACGAATACCTCGAAGACGGGATCCCACACGTGTCGATGCTCCGCCCCGGTTCGCGATGACCGAGATCTCCGAGCAGACCCCGGTACCGGTCCGCTACCCGTTCAGTGCGGTCGTCGGGCAGGACCGGCTCAAGCTCGCCCTCATCCTGTCCGCGATCTCACCGGGCATCGGCGGCGTCCTCATCCGCGGCGAGAAGGGGACCGCCAAGTCGACGATCGTGCGCGGGCTCGGACCGCTGATCGGTGGCGACGACCGGTCGGGGCGCGTCGTCGAACTGCCGATCGGGGCCACCGAGGACCGCGTGATCGGTTCACTCGACCTGACCTCCGTGCTGCGCGACGGCCGCGCGGAGTTCACCCCGGGACTTCTCGCCCGAGCGCATCGGGGCGTCCTCTACATCGACGAGGTCAACCTCCTCGCCGATCATCTCGTCGACGTCCTGCTCGACGCCGCGGCCAGCGGACGCGTGACCATCGAGCGGGACGGTGTTTCCCACACGCAGGCAGCAGATTTCGTGCTTGTCGGCACGATGAACCCGGAAGAGGGAGAGCTGCGCCCGCAGCTGCTCGACCGCTTCGGTCTGGCGGTCGACGTCGCGGCCGGTAAGGACCTCGACGAACGAGTCGAGGTCGTCCGGCGGCGGATGGCGTTCGACGCCGACCCGGCCGGGTTCGCGGCGGAACACCTCGCCACCGAACACGAACTCGCACAGCGGATCGACGAGGCCCGCCGAGCGGTGGGCGGGGTCGAGGTCCCGACGCGTGAGCTGCGCCGGATCGCAGGCATCTGCGCGCACCTCGACGTCGACGGGCTCCGCGGCGACATCGTCGTGGCGCGGACCGCCGCCGCACACGCGGCCTGGCGCGGGGCGACCACGGTGTCCGAGGAGGACGTGCGGGCCGCCGTCGAACTCGCCCTGCCGCACCGCAGGCGCCGCAACCCGTTCGACGAATCCGGCCTGTCCACCGACCAGCTCGACGACGCGATGTCGGCCGGTCAGGATGCCGCCGGTCCCGAATCCCCCGAACCTCCCGACGACGACCCGACCTCACCCGGGGGCGGCCCGGACGGTGGCGCGCCCGCGCCTGGTGATCCTTCGGAAACCTCTGAGGCGCATTCGGATTCGGAAACGCAGTCGCAACCGGCGCCGGGGCCCGCCTTCGGTGCCGCGCCGAGGCCGACGGGGCGTCGCGTACGCGCACTCCGCGTCTCCGGGGTGGGGGACGGAGACCCGGGACGCCGGTCGAAGGCGCGCAGCCGGCGCGGCCACACCATCCACGCGGTCGACTTCGAGGACGGCCGGCCGGTGCACCTGTTCGCCACCGTGCTCGCCGCGGCAGGTCGGGCACCGCAGTCGTCGGTCCGGATCGCCGCACCCGACCTGCGCTCCGCCGAGCGTATCGGACAGGAGGCGAATCTCGTTGTCTTCGTGGTGGACCTGAGCGGTTCGATGACCGCCCGGCGTCGGCTCACCGCGGTCGCGGAACTGTGCGTGGAGATGCTGCGGGATTCCTACACGCGTCGCGACCGGGTCGCCGTCGTCGTCGCCCGCGGCGGTTCGGCGACGCTGGCCGTGCCGCCCACCAAGTCGGTGGACATCGCGGTGCGCCGCCTCGCCGAGATCCGTACCGGTGGCCGTACGCCGCTGGCCGAGGGGCTGACGCTGGCCGGTGACGTCGTCGAACGCTGCCGGCGCACCGAGCCGAACCGGCGACCGCTCCTGGTGGTCCTCACCGACGGTCGGGCCACGTCGGGCCGGGACGCACCCGCACGCGCGCGGCTTGCGGCGTCGGTGATCCGGCGCCGCGGGATCGAGTCGGTGGTCGTCGACTGCGAGCAGGGGATGGTGCGACTCGGTCTCGCCGCCGACCTCGCCGGACACCTCGGCGCTGAGTTGCTGACCATGGACGAGCTGTCCGCGACCGCGCTGACGCGCGGCGCGGCCTGAGTCCGCCGAAGAAGGAGACAACCAGTGCCTCAGGGGGTTCCCGCGTCGGTTCCCGACGACGGTCTGACCACGCGCCAGCGTCGTAACCAGCCGGTTCTCGCCGTCCACACCGGAGACGGGAAGGGGAAATCCACCGCCGCGTTCGGGATGGCGATGCGCGCCTGGAACGCCGGGATGCGGGTCGCCGTCTTCCAGTTCGTCAAGAGTGCCAAGTGGAAGGTCGGGGAGGAGTCGGCGTTGCTGACCCTCGGGCAGTGTCACACCGACACCGGCGCGGGCGGTCCGGTCGAGTGGCACAAGATGGGCCAGGGCTGGTCGTGGTTGCGGGCCAACACCGAGCACGCCGACGACCACGCCGCCGCGGCGCGAGCCGGCTGGGCCGAGATCGCCCGGCGGCTCGACGCCGGCGAACACGACTTCTACGTCCTGGACGAGTTCACCTACCCACTCGACTGGGGTTGGGTCGACACCGATGAGGTCGTCGAGACCCTCGCCCGCCGCCCCGGGCGTCAGCACGTCGTCATCACCGGCCGACGCGCGCCGCAGAAGCTGATCGATGCCGCGGACCTCGTGACGGAGATGCGCAAGATCGCCCACCCGATGGATGCCGGCCGTAAGGGTCAGAAGGGCATCGAGTGGTAGCGGCCGCGGGCGGAGTGCCCACCGTCGTGATCGCCGCGCCGTCGTCGGGCAGCGGCAAGACGACGGTGACGACCGGCCTCATCGGCGCGTTGCGCGCGGCCGGTCACCGGGTGGCACCGTTCAAGGTCGGTCCCGACTACATCGACCCCGGCTATCACGCCGTCGCCGCCGGGCGTCCGGGCCGCAACCTGGACCCGAACCTGGTGGGCGAGGACCTGATCGCGCCCCTGTTCGCCCATGGCTCGGCCGGCGCCGACATCGCCGTCGTGGAAGGGGTGATGGGCCTGTTCGACGGCCGGATCACCGGCGATGAGGTCGGCGCAGCCGGCACCGACGCGCTGGGCATCGGCTCGACCGCGCACGTGGCGTCGATCATCGGTGCGCCCGTCGTGCTGGTCGTCGACGCCGGCGGACACAGCCAGTCCCTCGCCGCAGTGCTGCACGGGTTCCTGTCCTACGACTCCTCGGTGCACATCGCCGGGGTCATCCTCAACCGGGTCGGCTCGCCGCGGCACGAGATGGTGCTGCGCCAGGCGTGCGCCCGCGTCGGTGTTCCGGTGTTCGGAGTGGTGCGACGCGATCCGTCCCTGACCGTGCCGTCCCGCCACCTCGGACTCATCCCCGCGGCCGAACGCAGCGCCGACGCGGTCGCCGCGGTGGCGTCGATGACCCATCACCTGCGGGACTCCCTCGACCTCCCGGCGATAGTGGCGGCAGCGCGGCAGCGCCGGAGTCCCGACGCCGCGCCCTGGTCGGCAGCCGACGCCCTTGCGCCCTACGCACCACAGGACGGAACCTCGAGCCCGTCCGCCCGGCCGATCATCGCGGTGGCCGGGGGAGCGGCGTTCACCTTCGGTTATGCCGAACACGCCGAGATGCTGCGTGCCGCGGGCGCCGAGGTGGTCGCCTTCGACCCACTCTGTGACCGACTTCCGCCGGATACCGCCGGAGTCGTCATCGGTGGTGGCTTCCCCGAGGAGCACGCCGAGGAACTCGGCGCCAACGTCGAGCTGCGTGCCGACCTGCGTGCGCACGCGGCTGCCGGTCGGCCCGTCCATGCCGAATGCGCGGGTCTGATCTATCTGGCCGAACACCTCGACGGACGTCCCATGAGCGGTGTCCTCGACATCGCCGGCAGCTTCGGGCCGAGGCTGACGCTGGGTTACCGCGACGCGGTGGCCGTGTCCGACTCGGTGCTGTTCCGTGCCGGGGAGCGCGTCACCGGGCACGAGTTCCACCGCAGCACCGTGACGACCGGGGAGGGAGCAGCGACGCCCGCATGGGCGTGGCGCGATGCCGAAGGTCGAGGCGCCACGGACGGCGTCATCACCGCCGCGGTCCACGCGTCGTATCTGCATCTGCATCCGGCGGCCATCCCGGAGGCGCTGCACCGCTTCCTGGTCCGAGTAGGCTCCAAATCGTGCACGATGCCGACCAACTGTTAGACGCAGGTTCCCCGATGACGGCACGCCGACTGCGCGAGACCCTTGACGCGTTGGCCACCCACGGTGCCGACGATCCCGATCTGCTGCGTCAGCTCCTCGAGGCCGTGCTGGTCGTCGGGCAGGGCGTCGAACTCGACCGCGCGTTGCAGCGCATCGTCGAGGTGGCCGCCGGTCTGGTGGATGCGCAGTACGGAGCGCTGGGTGTGCGCGGTCCCGACGGGGGGCTCAGCGAGTTCGTCCACATCGGGATCACCGATGCGCAGCGGGCGACGATGGGGCATCTGCCGGTGGGCCGGGGCGTACTGGGACTGTTGATCGACGACCCACGACTGCACCGCATCCACGACCTCGGCGCACATCCGACCTCGGTCGGGTTCCCGCCGAATCACCCGCCCATGCACACCTTTCTCGGTGCGCCGATCCTGGTGCGCGGCGAGGTGTTCGGCAGCATCTACCTAACCGAGAAGCGTTCGGCCGACGACTTCTCCGAGGTCGACGAGACGGTCGTCGCCGTACTCGCGGTGGCCGCGGGAATCGCCATCGACAACGCCGGACTCTTCGAACGCGCGCGGACCCGGCATCGCTGGATGCAGGTGCTGGCCCGTCGCGGTTCGGAACCACTGGCCGGTATCGCGTTGTCCGACACCATGTCCCGGATGTGTGTCGACGTCGCCGACCTGGTGGGCGCGGTCGACGTCTTCCTCGTCACCGAACTCGACGGCGAGGTGGAGTTGCGTGGTCACACCGGTGACCGTCTCGAGATCGACAGCTTCACCGCACCGCCGGCGAACGCCCTGGCCGTTCTGCGCGCGGGCTCGATCGCGCCGTCGCTGGTTCGCCGCGGGGCCCGTTGGACGTCGGTGCAACCGCTGCAGCGCGCGTCGGGAGCGTTCGGCTGGATGCTCATCACCCATCGTGACCGGCCGTACTGGGACGAGGAGGAGATCGCCGGACTGGCCGGTGTCGCCGAGATCGCCTCGCTGGCGGTGGTCTACGCCGAACAGCAGCAGATCGCCCGCGATCTCGAGGTGCTCGAGGACCGCCACCGCATCGCGCGGGATCTCCACGACCACGTCATCCAGCGGCTCTTCGCGGTCGGCATGTCGGTGCAGACCCTGCTGGCCGGATCGACCGATCCCGCTGCCGCCACCGCGCGTCTCGAACAGATCATGACCGACCTCGATCGCACGATCGCGCAGATCCGGACCTCGATCTTCGATCTTCAGACGGCGACGGCCAACGCCGACGGTTCGACCCTGCGTCGGCGCGTCCTCGACATCGTCTCCGAATTGTCCGGGCATGCGTCGATCTCGCCGAGCGTCGAGTTCGACGGTCCTGTCGACACCGTGGTGCCGGACACGCTGGGACCGCACATCGACGCGGTGCTGCGCGAAGGGCTCAGCAACGCCTTGCGCCATGCGCAGGCCGACCACATCGCGGTGGCGGTCCGAGCCGACGACGTGCTGACCGTCGAGATCACCGACGACGGCGTCGGCATCGGCACCGACGTCACCTACCGCGGTCTGGAGAACCTGACCCGGCGCGCCGAGGAGTGCGACGGGACGTTCAGCGTGGTCACCCGTCCGCGCGGCAACCGCGACGAGGGCGGGACAACACTCACCTGGTCGGTGCCGTTGATCGGCTAGTCCTTGGGGTCGCGGAGTTTGGTCGCCATCACCGCGACCTGGGTTCGGCGCTGCATGTCCAGCTTGCCGAGGATGCGGGACACGTAGTTCTTGATCGTCTTCTCCGCCAAGAACATCCGTTCGGCGATCTGCCGGTTGGTCAGACCCTCCCCGATGAGGTTGAACACCTCACGCTCCTGATGGGTGAGCTCCTCGAGAGGGTCCTTCTCGGCCTGCTTGCCGTCGCGCAACTTGGCCAGCAGGGCAGCGGTCGACCGGTCGTCGAGCAGCGAACCGCCCTGTCCCACGGTGCGGACCGCGGCCACCAGGTTGTGGCCGAGGATCTGTTTGAGCACGAAGCCCGACGCGCCGGCGAGGACCGCGGCGAGCAGGGCGTCGTCGTCGGCATAGCTCGTGAGCATCAGGCACTTCACGTTCGGGTCGGCGGCGCGGACGTCGCGACAGAGTTCGACGCCGTTGCCGTCGGGCAGACGGACGTCGAGGACCGCCACGTCGGGCTTGGTCGCGAGGATGCCGACCAGGGCCTCACCGACGGACGCGGCCTCACCGACGACCTCGATGTCGTCAGCGGTGCCGAGGAGGTCGCGGAGTCCACGTCGGACGAGCTCGTGGTCGTCGACGAGGTAGACGCGGACCGGTGCGGGGGTCGAATCGTCAGCCATGGTCTGAACGTACCGGACCGTCTCAACTGCGAGAACTCACGACGCGGGTGCTGTGTCGACGGCGACAGTGACATTGTGTCGCCGGCAACAGTGACATTGTGTCGCGGGCGACAGCGTCCCGACCGGATTCGCGACGTCGGGCCCCAACGATGCGGGACTTTCTCCCCACGAGCAACACCCGTCTCCGGGAGCAGAGTGGTTGTCGACGGATTCTCGATCCGCCTGTCCACCCCGAACTTCGGACCAGGAGAGCACGTGACCACCCTCATCGGACCCCCCGAAACGATCGACAACGGGATGACCGGATCGGACCTGCTGCGCGAACTGCTACCCGTGTGCGAGACCGAGGTGGAGCGTCACATGCGGATGACCAAGGACTGGCATCCGCACGATTACGTGCCGTGGGACGAGGGCCGGAACTTCGCGATGCTCGGCGGCATCGACTGGGACCCCGAACAGTCGCAGCTGTCGGAGACCGCCAAGGCCGCGATGATCACCAACCTGCTCACCGAGGACAACCTGCCGTCCTACCACCGCGTCATCGCCCAGAACTTCAGCCTCGACGACGCGTGGGGCTGGTGGGTCGGCCGCTGGACCGCCGAGGAGAACCGCCACTCCGTGGTCATGCGCGACTACCTGGTCGTCACCCGCGGCGTCGACCCGGTGGAACTCGAAGAGATCCGGATGGCCCACATGACGGCGGGTTTCAATCCGCTGCCCGAGGACGACGGACAGCGGGACCACAGCTTCGACATGCTGTACGCCGTGGCGTATGTCAGCTTCCAGGAACTCGCGACCCGCGTCTCGCACCGCAACACCGGCAAGGCCTGCGGCGACCCGATCGCCGACCGCATGCTGCAGCGCGTGGCCGCCGACGAGAACCTGCACATGCTCTTCTATCGCAACATCGTGGCCGGTGCCCTCGACCTGGTTCCCGACCAGACGATGGCCGCCGTCTACGCGATCGTGTCGAACTTCCAGATGCCCGGCGCCACGATGCCGAACTTCCGGCGCAACGCGGTGCTGATCGCCAAGGGCGGTATCTACGACCTGCCCCAGCACATGTCCGAGGTGGTCATGCCGGTGCTGCGCAAGTGGCGCATCTTCGAGCGCGACGACTTCGGTCCGCTCGGTGAGCACTACCGCGAACTGCTCGCCGACTTCCTCGAGCAGATGAACGTCAAGGTCGAGAAGTTCGAGGCGTCGCGCGAACGCGCCCTGCAGCGCGAGCGGGCACGGAGCCGGGCATGACTCTCGCGGAGCCGGTCGGGATGGATGGGATCGGGAGTTCCGTGGGCGCGGATGCGTGCGGTTGTGACTCCGGGTTCGTCACGGCGATCTCGATGGCCGAGGCGGCCGCGGACCGGAACCCGGCGTGGTGGAACGAGATCCGGACCAGCGCCGACGACGCGCTCGACGCGGCCTACCTCAGCTCCAAGCTGCTCGGTGCGCTGATCCAGTCGGCCGCCCATCGGCTCGGCGTCCCGGCCGCCGACATCTGGGGCCACATCCGCCGCACCGGCGAGCTGCCGCTCTAGATCACACCGGCTGGACACCGAGGGCCAGGTCTCGGCCCGGTAGTGTCACCTCCCATGTCTGGTCACTACCTCGTCGGCCTCGATCTCGCGGGCCGCAGGGTCGTCGTCGTCGGCGGCGGGTCCGTCGCACAGCGACGACTGCCGAACCTCATCGCGGCCGGAGCCGACGTACACGTCATCGCCATCGACCCCACACCGGCCGTCGAATCGTTCCAGGGCATCACCGTGACCCGCCGTGCGTACGCCGACGGTGATCTCGCCGGAGCGTGGTACGCGATGGCGTGCACCGACGATCCCGACGTCAACGCGGCCGTCGTCGCCGAGGCCGAACGCCGCCACACCTTCTGCGTGCGCGCCGACGACGCCCGGTACGGAACCGCGGTCACCCCCGCCTCCGGCCGCCACCGCGACGTACAGTTCGGCGTGCTCGCCGGCGGCGACCACAAGCTGTCGGCGGCACTGCGCGCCGCGATCAGCCGGGCGCTGTCCGACGGTTCGCTGTCGATCGCCGACGCCGCGCCGCACGCCGCGGGTGTCGCCCTGGTCGGTGGCGGTCCCGGCGACCCCGATCTCATCACGGTGCGCGGCCAGCGGCTCCTCGCCGAGGCCGACGTCGTGGTCGCCGACCGGCTGGCGCCGCCCGAGTTGCTCGCCGAGCTGGGCCCGCAGGTCGAGGTCATCGACGCCGCGAAGGTGCCCTACGGACGCGCGATGAAGCAGGAGGCCATCAACGACGTCCTCGTCACCAAGGCGAAGGAGGGCAAGTTCGTCGTGCGGCTCAAGGGCGGCGACCCGTACGTCTACGGCCGCGGCTTCGAGGAGCTGCAGGCCTGTGTCGCCGCCGGCGTGCCGGTGACCGTGGTGCCCGGCATCAGCAGCTCGATCGCCGCACCCGCATCGGCCGGCATCCCGGTGACTCACCGCGGCGTCACCCACGAGGTGGTCATCGCCTCCGGCCACGTCCCGCCCGGACATCCCGACTCGCTGATCGACTGGTCGGCGATGGGCAGGTTGCGCGGCACACTCGTGCTGATGATGGCCGTCGAGCGTGTCGACCTCTTCGCCGACGCCCTGCTCGAGGCCGGCCGGCCCGCCGACACCCCGGTCGCCCTGATCGAGAACGGATCCCTGCCGACGCAGCGCCTGCTGCGCACCGACCTCGCGCATGCCGCCGAGGTCGCGGCCGCGGAGGGACTGCGCCCGCCGGCCATCGTCGTCATCGGTCAGGTCGCCGGGTTCACCGAGGGCTCCTGAGCCCGCACATCGGGTGAGCGGGGACACCGAACCAACAGGGATTGGCACATCGGCGCGCTCGGCCGGTACCGTCGTGCCTTATGTCGACTCCCGGATCCGTGCACGCTGGAACTGTGGACAACTCTCAGTTCCGTCCGGTCTTCGGACTGCCGATCCTGGTGCTGTCCGGAATGCAGCTGCTCATGGTGCTCGACGGCACTGTTGCAGCACTGGCCCTGCCACGCATCCGTGACGCGCTGAGCCTCTCCGAATCGAGCGCCAACTGGGTCATCAGCAGCTACGTGCTGGCCTTCGGCGGACTGATGCTGCTGGGCGGCCGTCTTGGTGACACCTTCGGTCGCAAGCGGATGTTCATGGTGGGCGTCGTGGCGTTCACCCTCACCTCGCTGCTCTGCGGACTGGCGTGGAACGAGGCGAGCCTGATCGTCGGC
>NZ_WXYI01000002.1:344223-477378 GCF_009872315.1 Gordonia sp. YY1
CGCTGCAGGGCGCGTCGGCGGCGGTGGCCGCGCCCACCGCGATGGCGCTGGTCGCGACCACCTTCGCGCCGGGTAAACCCCGTAGCCAGGCCTTCGCGATCTACGCGGCGATGACGGGTGTCGGCTCGGTGGCCGGACTGATCCTCGGCGGTGTGCTGACCGAGGTGTCGTGGCGCCTCGTGTTCCTCATCAACGTGCCCATCGGACTGGTCGTCGTCATCGGTGCGATGCTCGCGCTGCGTGAGTCGCAGGGGGAACGGCTGCCCCTCGACGTCCCCGGCGCGGTGCTCGGCACCCTCGGCTGCACCCTGCTGGTGCTCGGCGTCAACGAGGGGCCCAACGGGTGGGACTCGCCGGTCGTGATCGTCTCGTTCGTGCTCGGCGCACTGGCACTCATCGCCTTCGTGATCGTCGAGCGCCGCGCTCCCAACCCGATCCTGCCGTTCTCCCTGTTCGACAACAGCTCACGCGTCGCGGCACTGCTGGCGATCCTGTTCGCCAGCATGATCATGATGTGCATGGCGGTCTTCATCTCGCTCTACCTGCAGGGCATCTTGAAGTACTCGCCGATCCAGAGCGGTCTGGCGGTCGTCCCGTTCGCCTTCGGTCTCGGAATCGCCGCGGCGATCGCGTCGAAACTCGCCCTGATGGTCCAGCCCCGCTGGCTGGTCCTGGTCGGCGGTGCGGTCATCCTCGCCGGCTGCTTCTATGCGTCGTCGATCGCCACCGATGCGCCCGATTACTTCCCGGGCATCTTCATCCCGGTCGTCGTGATCGGCTTCGGTGTGGGGCTCGCGGTGATCCCGCTGACCCTGTCCGTGGTCGCCGGCGTCGGCCCCCACGAGATCGGTCCGCTGACCGCCCTCGCACAGGTCGCCCAGAACCTCGGCGGCGCTGTCGGCCTGGTCGTGGTCGGTGCGCTGGTGACGTCGCGGGCGCTGTCTAAAGGCGGCACCACCGAACCGGTCGAGACCATGAATCCCGCCCAGCTGGCGGCCCAGGCGGAGGGTTACGGTCTCGCCTTCGCGGCCTGCGCCGGGATCGCGGTCGTCGCCGCGATCGTGGTCCTGTTCATGCGGTTCACCCCTGAGCAGGTCGCCGAGGGGCAGGCGGCCCAGGAGGCCGCCGACGCGGGCGTCGACAAGTAACCGACGATCAGTCCGTCAGCACGACGATCTGATCGGGTGCGGCGATCTCGACGCGTTTTCCCGCGTCGGACAGTACGGCGGCCAGTCCGTTGACGTCCCGCACGTTCCGCCGCGTGCGGACCAGCTCGCGGGCCATCAGGCCCTTGTAGTGCTTGTTGAAGTGACTCACGACCTTGCGTGAGCCGTCGGGCTGTTCGGTCATCACCGTTGCGGTGACCGCGCCGCGGACGGGGCCCAGCTGCTGGTAGACACCCGAACGAAGATCGATGACGAAGTCGTCGACCGCGTCCAGCGCGGGCGAGAGCTCCGGCTTCCAGATCGACGCGAGCGTCGCCATCCCGGGGAGCTTCGATCCGCCCGAGAGCCGGTAGGCGGGGATCGCGTCGGCGGCCCGCACCACACCGAACAGTGCCGATGCGATGGCCAGCCGTTCGGTGGCCTTGGTCTTGCCCGCCTTCGTCAGCGAGGCGTGGTCGAGGGCGTCGTAGAGGACGCCGGTGTAGCGCTCGATGGCGGGACGGGTGGGGGAGAGCCACAGGTCGGCGTTGCGGTCCACCTCGGCGAGCTGGGTGGCGCCCAGGCCGAGCGCCGAGCGGCTCGCGTCGAGGTCGCCGGCGAGGTCGACGATCGCCTCGCCGATCCGTTTGCGGACGGGGTTCAGCTCGGGAAAGGACAGGGTGTCCAGGTCGAGGGGAGCCCCGTGCCCACCGTCGGATTTGGTCTCGGAGGGAGGCAGGATGACGAGCACCGGAACACCATAACTAAGCTGGTTTGTCGTGATCACACGCATGTCGACCCTGTTCCTGCGGACCCTGCGCGACGACCCGGCCGATGCCGAGGTGCCCAGCCACAAGCTGCTGGTGAGAGCGGGCTACGTCCGCCGCGTCGCGCCCGGTGTCTACTCCTGGCTGCCGCTGGGTCTGCGCGTGCTCAAGGCCATCGAGAACGTGGTGCGCGAGGAGATGAACGCGATCGGCGGCCAGGAGATCCTGCTGCCGGCGCTGCTGCCGCGTGAACCGTACGAGGCGACCAACCGCTGGACCGAATACGGCGACGCGCTGTTCCGCCTCAAGGACCGCAAGGGTGCCGACATGCTCCTCGGGCCCACGCACGAGGAACTCTTCGCGACGCTGGTCAAGGGCGAGTACTCGTCCTACAAGGACATGCCGGTCATCCTGTACCAGATCCAGACCAAGTACCGCGACGAGGAACGGCCCCGCGCGGGCATCCTCCGCGGTCGCGAGTTCGTGATGAAGGACGCCTACTCCTTCGACCTCGACGACGACGGCCTCAAGAAGGCCTACAACCTGCATCGCGAGGCGTACCAGAAGATCTTCGAACGCCTGCAGATCAAGTACGTCATCGTCTCTGCCACGTCCGGCGCGATGGGCGGCAGCGCCTCCGAGGAGTTCCTGGCCGAATCCGAGGTCGGCGAGGACACCTTCGTGCGGTGCCTGGAGTCGGGTTACGCGGCGAACGTCGAGGCGGTCGTGACGCGTGCGCCCGAACCGAAGCCGATCGACGGCCTGCCCGAGGCCGTGGCACACGACACCCCGGACACCTCGACGATCGAGACCTTGGTGACGTGGGCGAACGAGACCCTCGACGGTGAGTTCGCCGCGGCCGACACCCTCAAGAACGTGATGGTGAAACTGCGTGCGCCGGGCAAGGACTGGGAGATCGTCGGCGTCGGCGTCCCCGGTGACCGCGAGGTCGACATGAAGCGTCTCGAGGCATCCGTCGAGCCGGCCGAGGTCGAGTTGCTCACCGACGCCGATTTCGCCGCCAACCCGTTCCTCGTCAAGGGGTACATCGGACCGAAGGCCCTGGCCGCCAACGGTATCCGTTATCTCGTCGACCCCCGTGTGGTCGACGGCACGTCGTGGATCACCGGTGCCGACGAGCCCGGACGCCACTACGTCGGCCTCGTCGCCGGCCGTGACTTCACGCCCGACGGCACCGTCGAGGCCGCGGAGGTCCGCTACGGCGATCCGTCGCCGGACGGCGCCGGAGTGCTGGTGAGCGCCAAGGGCATCGAGATCGGGCACATCTTCCAGCTCGGCCAGAAGTACACCGATGCCTTCGAGGTCGACGTGCTGGGCGAGAACGGCAAGCCGGTCCGGCTGACCCAGGGGTCCTACGGCGTCGGCGTGTCACGTCTGGTGGCGGTCATCGCGGAGCAGTCGCACGACGACAAGGGACTGCGCTGGCCGAAGACCGTGGCGCCGTTCGCCGTTCACCTCGTCATCGCGAACAAAGACGAGGCCGCGATCTCCGGTGCCGAGCAACTCGCCGCCGATCTCGATGCCGCCGGACTCGAGGTTCTCCTCGACGACCGCAAGGCGTCGCCCGGCGTGAAGTTCAAGGACGCCGAGCTCCTCGGCATGCCGACGGTGGTGGTGGTGGGACGCGGTTACGCCAACGGCACCATCGAGATCCGCGACCGCTTCACCGGTGAGACCACGGAGGTGGCCGTCGACGGGGCGGTGGACGCGATCGCCGCGGCCGCCCGCGCCTGAGAATCAGCCCCTGTTAGGCGACCCCGGGAACGCGACCGTGACCGGGGTCTCCTGCAGCAGCGCCCGCCAGGTGGCGGCGCGGACCGCGCAGTCCGACAGGCCGTCGACGCCGATCCGGCGGCCGGCCTCGTCATCGGCCTGCTCGAGCAGGGCCCGGTATGCCGTCGTGCAGTCCACCTCGGCCGCGAGTGCGGCCTGTGCGGCGGATTCGGGATCGGTGACCTGCACGGGGAGCGTGTAGCCCGCCGCGGCGAGCGGCGGGGTGCCACCGGCGGCGGAGATCGTCCGGTCGATCTCGTCACGACGGGCACGGTGCTCGGCGGCGTAGTCGCCGACCATGCGACGACGCGCGGCCGCGACGTACGCGGTGATCACCCCGTAGGCGAAGATCGCGGCGTTCTCGGCGTCGGCGGCGACGGCGAGCGGATCGCCGCTGTCGGCCACGGGCGACGGGGACGGGACGGGTGTGGTCATGCCAGTTGCACCTCTCGCATCGAGGTCACGGCGGCCGCGACCGATCCGACCAGTCCGGCCGGGTACCCGGACAGGGAGATCGCCACATTGCGGGCCTCGCCCGACGACCGCTCGAGTTCGGCCCGCAGGCTCACGAGGGTCGGCGGTGCGGCGGGTGCGGGTGACGTCGAGGGTTGCGGCTCGTCGACGGTCGCCGCGACCTCCTGGTCGAGACGGATGATCTCCTCCCGCAGCGCCCGCGCATGCTCGGCGCGCTGATCGGCCACGACGGTGAGCGCCGCCGTATACCCGGGTTCGGCGGTCGCGAGCGAGCGAGCGCTCTTCTCGTCGGCGAGAGCGCTGCGCACGAGGGGTACCAGTCGCTCGGCGGTGACGGTCTCCTCCGACGGTCCGGTGCTGCAGCCTGCAACGCCGACGACTCCCAGGCCGGCCACCGCGACCCCGAAAACGAGTCCGCCGCGCAGCACGGTGCGCCGATCCAATGTGGTCACGCGACACATGATGCCAGCCGCGAAACCGAGGTGGTCGGGGCATGCCCGTCGATCCACTAGGATGTGTCAGGCAACGACGTGCGAAACCAGGCACGGCCCGACAACTGAAGACGAGGGGAGTGGCATGCCGATCAGCCCGCCGCAGGTGAGTGAACTCGTCGAAAAGCTTGTCGCAGAGCAAGGTTTCGACCTCGAGGACGTCACCGTCAACCGGCGCGACGGCCAGGACGAACTGACGATCGTCGTCGACCGCGACGGCGGCAGCGACCTCGACGTCCTCGCCGACCTGTCCAACCGGATCTCCGAGGTCCTCGACGCGGTTCCCGAACTCGCCGAAGGCGACCCCTACGTCCTCGAGGTGACCTCGCCGGGGGTCGACCGCCCGCTGACTCTTCCGCGCCACTGGCGCCGCAACGCCGGTCGCCGCGTCGCCGTCGACGTGGCCGCGCGGGAGGGGAGTGAGGCCCGCTCCGTGACGGGCCGCATCGGCAAGCTCACCGGCGAGACCGTCGAGATCGTGATGAACCACCGCGGGCGGATCGCGGTCGAGTCCATCCCGCTCGACGCGGTGACGACAGCGGTCGTGCAGGTCGACTTCTCGCAGCCGAGCGTGACCGAACTCGAACTCTGCGGCCTCGACGCCGACGAGATCGAACGCCGGCGGGCGCGAGACCGGACGCAACTGAACAACTGAACAACCACTGACGAGAGAACTGCAGCGACAAGTGAAAAGCGGGGGACAAGTGAATAGGAGCCAGATCGCATGAACATCGACATCGGCGCACTGCGCATGATCGAGGCCGACAAGGGCATCTCGATCGAGACGGTCATCACCGCCATCGAGACCGCCCTGCTGACCGCCTACCGTCACACCGACGGCTTCGCGCCGCACGCGCGGGTCGACATCAACCGCAAGTCGGGTGCCGTCCGGGTGATGGCGCAGGAGGTCGACCAGAACGGCGACGTCGTCCACGAGTGGGACGACACCCCCGAGGGCTTCGGCCGGATCGCGGCCACCACCGCGCGCCAGGTCATTCTGCAGCGGCTGCGCGACGCGGAGAACGAGAAGAACTTCGGTGACCTCGTCGCCCACGAGGGTGAAATCGTCGGCGGCGTCGTCCAGCAGGACTCCCGCGCCAACGCCCGCGGCATGGTCGTGGTCCAGATCGGCAGCGACGCCAACAGCACCGAGGGCGTCATCCCGCCCGCCGAGCAGGTGCCCGGCGAGGTCTACACCCACGGTGACCGCATCAAGTGCTACGTCGTCGGCGTGAGCCGCGGCCCCCGCGGACCCCAGATCACGCTCTCGCGAACCCATCCGAACCTGGTCCGCAAGCTGTTCTCACTCGAGGTGCCCGAGATCGAGGACGGCTCGGTCGAGATCGTCGCGGTCGCCCGCGAGGCCGGCCACCGCTCCAAGATCGCCGTGCACACCGGTGTGGCCGGGCTCAACGCCAAGGGTGCCTGTATCGGCCCGATGGGACAGCGCGTGCGCAACGTGATGAGCGAACTCGCCGGCGAGAAGATCGACATCATCGACTACGACACCGATCCCGGGGTGTTCGTGGGGAATGCGCTGTCGCCTGCGAAGGTTGTATCGGTCACCGTGGTCGACGCGGCCGCGAAGGCGGCCCGCGTCGTCGTCCCCGACTATCAGCTCTCCCTCGCCATCGGCAAGGAAGGGCAGAATGCCCGGTTGGCCGCCCGGCTGACCGGTTGGCGGATCGACATCCGCTCCGACGCCGCGCCTGCGGTCGAAGGAGCCGCCGAGTGACGCGTGTGACAGCCGATTGTTCGCGACCGGCACGATCGCGCTAGACTGATCGATGGTTCAGCGTTCCGCCCCCCGCACGTCAACCAACCACAGGCCCGTCCGGATGTGTGTCGGTTGTCGGCAACGGGCAGAGATCACCGAGTTGGTACGCGTCGTCGCGCAGAAGTGTGACGACACCACCGGCCTCGTGGTCGATCCCGCGAAGACCATGCCGGGACGTGGCGCTTGGTTGCATGCGAGGGCGGAGTGCATCTCTGTCGCGACGCGACGCAGGGCCTTCGCCGCGGCACTCCGGACCCCCGGTCTGACCGCGGACCCGGAAGATCTCGCCGAACAGCTCGGCGTGATCACCCACTAAAAGATGGCTCCTCGGAGCCGGAACAGGTTGCAGAAGACATGAGCACACCGTGAAGTCCCCACGATGAGCATGTACCGGACATAAATCGAGGCCGTAGCGGGTTAGCCGCTTGGCCTCCAACAAAGGAGAGCAGTGGCAGGCAAAGCCCGCGTGCACGAACTGGCCAAAGAGCTCGGCGTGACGAGCAAGCAGGTGCTCGAGCGCCTTAAAGAACAGGGCGAGTTCGTCAAATCGGCGTCGTCGACGGTAGAGGCCCCAGTGGCCCGTCGACTGCGTGAATCATTCCCAGGCAAGGACGGGGTGAGCAAGGACGGCGGTTCGTCGTCGGCACCCGGTCCTCGCCAGTCGGCCAAGCCCGGACCCAAGCCGTCCGGTGCGCCGAAGCCCGGAGCCGCCCCGGCAGCGCCGGCGGCGGGTCGTCCCACCCCGGGACCCCAGTCCACCGCGCCCCAGACCGGCGCACCCCAGACCGGCGCACCCCAGACCGGCGCACCCAAGCCGGGCGGCCCGAAGCCGGGTCCAGCCCCGGTCGAGACCCCCGCACCGGCTGCGGCCGAGCGTCCCAGTCCGGCCCCCGCCCCAGGCGGTCCCAAGCCGGCACCGGCACCTGCGGCCCCGGCCGCGTCGGCAGCTCCCACGCCGCCGACCAAGGCCCCGGGTCCCCGTCCCGGCCCCAAGCCCGGCCCGCGTGCTCCGCGCGTCGGCAACAACCCGTATTCGTCGGCCCCGGCTCCCGCGCCGCGCCCGGCGGCTCGTCCCGGCCCCGGCCAGGGCGGTCCGCGTCCCGGTGGCGGTCGTCCCGGTCCCGCCGGCCAGGGCGGACCCCGTCCCGGTGGCGGTCGTCCCGCACCCGGCCAGGGTGGTCCGCGTCCCAACCCGGGCAACATGCCCCCTCGCCCCAGCCCCGGCGCGATGCCCTCGCGCGCGGCGCGTCCTGACGCCCGTCCGGGTGGTCGCGGCGGTGCCGGCGGCGGCCGTGGCGGAGGCGCCGGCGGCGGCGGTTACCGCGGCGGACCCGGTGGCGGCGGCGCACCCGGTGCACCCGCAGGTGGTGGCTTCCGCGGTCGTCCCGGTGGCGGCGGCGGTCGTGGCCGCGGCGGTGCAGCCGGTGCGTTCGGTCGTCCCGGCGGCGCCCCCCGCAAGGGTCGCAAGTCGAAGCGCGCAAAACGCGCCGAGTACGAGAGCATGCAAGCACCGGCCGTCGGTGGCGTCCGGCTGCCGCGCGGCAACGGCGAGATCATCCGTCTCGCACGTGGTGCCTCGCTCTCCGACTTCGCCGACAAGATCGACGCCAACCCGGCATCGCTGGTCCAGGCGCTGTTCAACCTCGGCGAGATGGTGACGGCGACCGAGTCGGTCAACGACGAGACGCTCGAGCTGCTGGGCTCGGAGATGAACTACCGCGTCCAGGTCGTCAGCCCGGAGGACGAGGACCGCGAGCTGCTCGGCAGCTTCGACCTCACCTATGGCGAGGACGAGGGCGGCGAGGAAGATCTCGAACAGCGCCCGCCGGTGGTCACCGTCATGGGCCACGTCGATCACGGTAAGACCCGACTGCTCGACACGATCCGTAAGGCGAACGTCCGCGAGGGCGAGGCCGGCGGTATCACGCAGCACATCGGTGCCTACCAGGTGAACACCCACCTCAACGGTGAGGATCGCCTGATCACGTTCATCGATACCCCGGGTCACGAGGCGTTCACCGCCATGCGTGCCCGTGGCGCGAAGGCGACCGACATCGCGATCCTCGTGGTCGCGGCCGACGACGGCGTCATGCCGCAGACGGTGGAAGCGGTCAACCACGCCCAGGCGGCCGACGTCCCGATCGTGGTCGCGGTGAACAAGATCGACAAGGAAGGTGCGGATCCGCAGAAGATCCGCGGACAGCTGACCGAGTACGGTCTGGTGCCCGAGGAGTACGGCGGCGACGCGATGTTCGTCGACATCTCGGCCAAGCAGGGCGAGAACATCGACGCACTGCTCGAGGCCGTGCTGCTCACCGCGGACGCATCGCTCGACCTGCGTGCCAACCCGGACATGGATGCCCAGGGTGTCGCCATCGAGGCGCACCTCGACCGCGGCCGTGGCCCGGTGGCGACCGTGCTGGTCCAGCGCGGCACCCTCCGCGTCGGCGACTCGATCGTCGCCGGTGACGCCTACGGTCGTGTCCGTCGCATGGTCGACGAGCACGGCGAGGACGTCCCCGAGGCACTGCCGTCGCGTCCGGTCCAGGTCATCGGTTTCACCTCGGTCCCCGGTGCAGGTGACAACCTGCTCGTGGTCGAGGAGGACCGCATCGCCCGGCAGATCGCCGACCGTCGCAACGCGCGCAAGCGCAACGCGCTGGCCGCGCGCAGCCGCAAGCGGATCAGCCTGGAAGACCTGGATTCGGCTCTCAAGGAGACCAGCCAGCTCAACCTCATCCTCAAGGGTGACAACTCGGGTACGGTCGAGGCCCTCGAAGAGGCCCTGCTGGGTATCGAGATGGGCGACGAGGTGTCGCTGCGCATCATCGACCGCGGTGTCGGTGGTGTCACCGAGACCAACGTCAACCTGGCGGCGGCATCGGATGCGATCATCATCGGCTTCAATGTCCGCGCGGAGGGCAAGGCCACCGAGCTGGCCAACCGCGAGGGTGTCGACATCCGGTACTACTCGGTGATCTACCAGGCCATCGACGAGATCGAGAGCGCGCTCAAGGGCATGCTCAAGCCGATCTACGAAGAGGTGGAGCTCGGCCGCGCCGAGATCCGCGCCATCTTCAAGTCGTCGAAGGTCGGCAACATCGCCGGTTGCCTCGTCCAGTCGGGCATCATGCGCCGCAACGCGAAGGCGCGCCTGCTGCGTGACAACGTCGTGGTCGCCGAGAACCTCACCGTGTCCTCGCTCAAGCGCGAGAAGGACGATGCCACCGAGGTTCGCGAAGGCTACGAATGTGGTCTCACGCTGACCTACTCGGACATCAAGGTGGACGACGTGATCGAGACCTACGAGCTGCAGGAGAAGCCGCGCGACTGATGCGCGTGGGCTCCGAGCTCTCGTAAGAAAACTCTCGACCCGCTGCCGTGCGCGTCGTTCCCGACCAGGGGACGGCGCGCACGGCACCGCTTACGGAAGGACTCCCGATGGCTGATCCAGCACGGGCACAGCGACTGGCCAAGCGGATCTCGACGATCGTCGCCTCGGCGATCGCCTCCGAGATCAAGGACCCGCGCCTGGCCTACGTGACGGTCACCGACACCCGCGTGACCAATGATCTGCACGACGCGACCGTCTACTACACGGTGATGGGTGAATCCATCGACGCCGAACCCGACTACGACGCCGCCGCGGCCGGACTGGCCAAGGCGACCGGCGTGCTGCGGTCCAAGGTCGGTGCCGGAACCGGCGTCCGCTTCACCCCGACCCTGCGTTTCGTCCTCGACACGGTGCCCGACGCGGCTCGTCAGATGGAGGAGCTCGTCGCACGCGCCCGCGCCAACGACGAACTCGTCGCACGGCGTCGGGCAGAGGCGTCACCGGCCGGTGACGCCGATCCCTACCGTTCGGCAGACGACGCCGGCGACGACGAGTGAACGCTTCGGCGAGTGCCGCGATCGCCGCAGAGCTGGCGACCGCATCGGCGGTGACCATCTGCTGTCACGTCCGCCCGGATGCGGACACGATCGGCAGCGGTCTCGCACTGGGACTGGCCCTCGACCGGCGTGGCGTCGACGTCGAGGTGTCCTATCCCGGTGCCGAACAGCTACCGGCATCGCTCGGCGGTCTGCCCGGCAGCAAGCTCCTGTGTTCACCGAACCAGGTGATCGGGCACCCGGTGGTGGTGTCGGTCGATGCCGCGAACCTCGAGCGCCTCGACTCGCTGGGCGCCGTCTTCAGTGCGGCCGACACCTCGATCACCATCGACCATCACGCGTCGAATCCCGGTTTCGGCGACCTCGATCTCATCGACCCGGCCGCCGACTGCACGTCGGTCCTCGTGCTCGACGTCCTCGACGAACTCGGGGTCGATCTCGACGCCGACATCGCCACCTGTATCTACGCCGGGCTGACCACCGACACCGGGTCCTTCCGCTGGGCCCGACCGCAGTCCTTCCGGATCGCGGCGCGCCTGCTGGAGACCGGCGTCGACGCACGCAAGTGGAGCCGCATCCTCTTCGATTCGCATCCGTTCGAGTGGTTCGCCATGATGTCGGACGTGCTGGCGTCGGCGAAGCTGGTCCCGTCGGCGTGCAACGGCGAGGGACTCGTCTACGCGATCGTCGACCAGCGGGCCCTCGCCGGAATGAGCTGGGAAGAGTCCGAGAGCGTCGTGGACACCATCCGGACCGCCCGCGACGCCGAGGTGGCCGCGGTGTTCAAAGAGAGTGCGCCCGGCGTCTGGACGGTGTCGCTGCGGTCCAAGGACGTCGTCGACCTCGTTCCGATCGCCCGCGCCCATGGCGGCGGCGGACATCGGCAGGCGTCCGGTTACAGCGACACCGGCACCGCCGACGAGGTGGTCGCGAGATTGTTGGAGTCGCTCTGAGCGATGATGCGGGTGTCGCGCGGATCGCGACGCTGACCGTCTCGGCGCTCGCGGTCCTGATCGCACCACCGCTCTACCTGCTTCTCGACCTCGCGGTCGTCGGTCGTCTCGGCGGCGAGCAGCTCGCCGCGCTCGGCGTCGGAACGCTGGTCCTCTCGATCGTCAGCACCCAGCTCACCTTCCTGTCGTACGGCACCACGGCCCGTGCGGCGCGCAGGTTCGGCGCGGGTGATCGGGCCGGTGCGGTGCACGAGGGCGTCCAGGCCAGCTGGATCGCGGTCGCCGTCGGTGTGGTGATCGTCGCGGTCGCCTATCCGCTCGCGCCCGCGGTCATGAGGTTGCTCGTCGGCGCATCGTCGCCGGATTCGGCCGCGGTGGCCGCCGACGCCGCACACTGGTTGCGGATCGCGATGTTCGGGGTGCCGCTGATCCTGCTGTCGATGGCCGGCAACGGCTGGATGCGCGGCGTGCAGGACACGCGCCGGCCGGTCTTCTACGTGGTCATCGGGCTGTCGCTCGCGGCGGTTCTGGTCGTCGGCCTCGTGCACGGCATCGGACCGTTTCCGCGTCTCGGCCTTCCGGGTAGCGCCGTCGCGAACGTGATCGGGCAAGGGGTCACGGGCATGCTGTTCGCGGTGCGGGTGATCCGCGAGGCGTCAGGGGAGTCGCAGGGGTTCCGACCGGACCGTCCGATCATCGTCGCCCAGCTCGCGATGGCACGCGATCTGATCGTGCGCAGTCTCTCGTTCCAGATCTGTTTCGTCTCGGCCGCCGCGGTGGCCGCCCGGTTCGGCGTCGCACAGGTCGCGGCCCATCAGCTCGTACTGCAGCTCTGGGAGTTCATGGCGCTGTTCCTCGACTCGGTCGCGATCGCCGCCCAGGCACTCGTCGGTGCCGCGCTCGGCGGTGGTCGCCTGACGATCGCCGACGCCGTGGCCCGCCGCGTGACCGGGGTGTCGGTGGTCGCCGCGACCGCGATGGCCGCCGTCTTCGCCGCCGGTGCGACGCTCATCCCGCGCATCTTCACCACCGACGACGCCGTGCTCGACGCCATCGGGGTGCCCTGGTGGTTCTTCGTCGGCATGCTGCCGATCGCCGGCGTGGTCTTCGCCCTCGACGGCGTGCTCCTCGGCAGTGGCGACGCCGCCTTCCTGCGCACCGCGACACTGACCGGTGCGCTCGTCGGGTTCCTGCCGCTGATCTGGCTGTCGCTGATCTTCGACTGGGGCCTGGCCGGCGTGTGGTCCGGCCTGGTGGTCTTCATGGTCATCCGGCTCGCGACCGTCGTGTGGCGTATTCGTTCCGGCCGGTGGCGGCAGGCAGGGGTCGTACCCGCTTGACCTGACCTCGTCCCTGCTCAGCGCTGCTCGTCGCCGGGACGCCTGATCTGCGTGGTGCGGAACGACGGGTCGTCGGGACGCCGCGGGGGCTGAGCGAGCGGCGGCGGTGACACGGGATACCGTTCCGTCTCCCGCTGGTCGATCTGATGGGCCTGCGTCCGGTACAGCTGGGTGGCGCGATGGTCCTCGACGCTCGCCGCGGCCGCGGGTGCGCCTGCCGCCCGGGGTTTCCGCGTGGCGAGGCCGATGCCGTCGCATGCCCACAGGATCAGGATCGCCGCGAGCACGAACGCGATCTCGAACGTCACCACGCCCACGTGGTAGCCGAGGGGCAGGGTGCCCCCGCTCGTGAGGTCCGCGCCGAAGTCGGGCTGATGGAAGTAGATCGCCCACGTCCCCAGGGAAAGCACCCCGGCCGCCGGGATCACGCCCAGCCAGGTGGCTGCCGACCGTCGCCGGGCGATGGACCAGACGATGACGACGCCGCTGTCGAACAGGGCGATGTTCGCCATCGCCGCCGCTTCGAGTACTCGCGCATTCCAGTCGGCGATCACGGACGAGTCGAGATAGAAGGGGAGGATCGCGACCCGTTCCAGAGCCAGGAGGAGCAGTCCCACGGGTAGCACGAGCGCAAGGCGCAGACCGCTGCGCGCCCACGCCGCCGTGATCAGCAGGAACACGAACGGCACGACTGCCGACGCGCCGAATCGAGCCCAGGAGTCGGTGCCCGCCGAATCCAGGGCGTAGAGCGACATCACGAGGGCGACGGTGAACGCGACGAGGATCGCGGTACTCACCAGCGCCTGCACCCACCAAGGTCCTCGATTGCCTACCACCGTTCGATCGTCCCACGTGAGACCGCCCCCGGCACGGAGTGATCACGACCTCTGGCACGATGGATCCTCGTGGCAACTTTGTGGGCGATCAGCGATCTGCACGTCGCCCATCGGGGCAACGAGCACATCATCGACGACATCCGGCCGACGTCGCCGGAGGACTGGCTCATCGTGGCCGGTGACGTCGCCGAACGCACCGACGACATCGTCGACACGCTCCGCCGCCTGCGGACCCGTTTCCACACCGTCATCTGGGTCCCGGGCAATCACGAGTTGTACACCACGGCCAAGGACCCGCTGCAGGTGTTCGGTGTCGCCCGGTACGACTATCTGGTGCAGGCGTGCCGCGACATCGGTGTGGTGACCCCCGAGGACATCTATCCGCTGTTCGATCCCGGCGACGGCGGCGAGCCGGTCCGGGTGGTCCCGATGTTCCTGCTGTACGACTACACGTTCCGGCCGGAGGGCACCGCCAACAAGCTCACCGCGCTGGCGCTGGCGCGCGAACGCAACGTGGTGGCGACCGACGAGTTCCTGCTCTCACCCGAGCCGTTCCCGACCCGCGACGCCTGGGGCCGGGCACGCATCGAGATCACCCGCCGCCGCTTGCAGGCGCTCGATCCGTCGGAGAAGACGGTCCTCATCAACCACTGGCCGTTGCGCCGCGAACCGTGCGATGCGCTCATCTACCCGGAGTTCGCGCTGTGGTGCGGCAGCGAGCTGACCGCCGAATGGCACACCGAGTTCAACGCCGCGTGCTGCGTGTACGGGCACCTGCACATCCCGCGGACGACCTGGTATGACGGCATCCGGTTCGAGGAGGTGTCGGTCGGCTATCCGCGTGAGTGGAAGCGGCGCGGCCTGCCGAATCCGTTGATGCGCAACATCGTGCCCGGTGATGGTCTCGGCGAGACCGATCTGCCTGAGCACGGGGTGCGCTTCGACCTGCCGCCCGACTATGCCGAGCGAGCCGCGGAATTCCGCGCGCGTGTGGAGCAGCGGCAGGCAGAGCGCCGGACCCGGCAGGTGGAACGGCAAGCAGGAAAGGACGACCGGTGATCGAACAACTCCTTCCATCCGGGGTCGCCTCGGCGGAGGCGTTCGACGATCCGCCCGGACTGACCCTGATGCCCGCCGAGCAGGCGCTCATCGGCAAGGCCGTCGAGAAGCGTCGCCGCGAGTTCACCACCGCCCGTCACTGTGCGCGGCAGGCGCTGGCGGAGTTGGGTTACGAGCCGGTGCCGATCCTCAAGGGGGACAAAGGCGCTCCGATCTGGCCGGCCGGCATCGTGGGCAGTCTCACGCACTGCGACGGCTACCGCGCGGCGATCGTCGCCCACTCGATGGGCGTGCGATCCCTCGGCATGGACGCCGAACCGCACGACGCGTTGCCCGACGGCGTGCTCGAGCACACCAGCCTGCCCGCCGAACGTGAGGTCCTGGCGACCCGTCCGTCCGGCCTGCACTGGGACCGGTTGCTGTTCTGCGCCAAGGAGGCCACCTACAAGGCGTGGTTCCCGATCACCAAGCGGTGGCTGGGTTTCGAGGACGCCCTGATCACCTTCGAACAGACCGCGGAGACGTCCGGGACGTTCATCTCCCGCATCCTCATCGACCCGGCCGCGGCCGACGGCGGTGCGCCGGTGCTTGAGTTCCACGGCCGTTGGCTCGTCGAGCGGGGCATCATCACCACGACGATCGCGATGGTCTGAATGGCCGACGCAACCATCGAGAAGGCCGGTCTGCTCATCGTGGACAAGCAGGCCGGGATCACCAGCCACGATGTCGTCTCGCGATGCCGCAAGATCTTCGACACCCGCCGGGTCGGTCACGCCGGCACCCTCGACCCGATGGCCACCGGCGTCCTCGTCGTCGGGATCGAGAGGGCGACAAAGCTTCTCGGTCTGCTGTCGCTGACCACCAAGTCCTACACCGCGACCATCCGGCTCGGTGCCTCGACCACCACGGACGACCGCGAGGGCGAGATCCTCACCACCGCGGACGCCTCCGGTGTCACCGACGACGAGATCGCCTCGGCCGTCGCCGATCTCACCGGCGACATCCAGCAGGTTCCGGCGAAGGTCTCGGCGATCAAGGTCGACGGCCGGCGCGCGCATGCACTCGTCCGCACCGGCGCCGAGTTCGACCTGCAGGCCCGGCCGGTCACCGTGTCACGATTCGACGTTCTGGCCACGCGGCGTGCGGGGGACACCGACAACGACACCGCGGGCGTCGTGGATCTCGATGTCGCGGTGGACTGTTCGTCGGGCACCTACATCCGGTCGCTCGCGCGCGATCTCGGTGCCGCGCTCGGCGTCGGTGGGCATCTGACCGCGTTGCGGCGCACCGCCGTGGGGCCCTTCACCCTCGAACACGCCCGCACGCTCGACGAGGTCCGCGAGGACGGCCGCGTCAGCCTCGACATCGACGAGGCGGTGAAGCTGTCCTTCCCCCGCCGCGACATCAGCGACGACGAGGCCGAATCCATCAGCCAGGGACGATGGCTCGAGCCGATCGGCATGAAGGGCGTCTACGTGGTCGTCGACCCGCACGAGCAGGCCATCGCGCTCATCCAGGAGAAGGGCCGCCGGGCGGGTTCGGTGATGGTGGTGCGTCCGGCCACCCTGCGCTAGCGCGGGACGACGAAGATCGCGCGCGCGGCGATGTCGCCGAGGTCGATCGGCGTCGCGTCGTCGAGGGATACCGAGATGGTGCCGGCGAAGGGCCGCTTCTCGGCGACGGTGACGACACGGTCGAGGGCCACGCCGACCTCGTCGAAGTAGCGGAGCATCTCCGGGTCGGTGTCGGAGATGCGGGCGATGCATCCCGACGCCCCGACCTCGAGGTCGGCGAGCAGTGCCGCGGCGGGTGTGGGGATCGAACCGTCGAGTGCGGGGATCGGGTCGCCGTGCGGATCCCGGTCGGGGAAGCCGAGTTTCGCGTCGAGCCGGGCCATCAGCCGATCCGAGACGGCGTGTTCGAGGATCTCGGCCTCGTCGTGCACCTCGTCCCAGCGGTATCCGAGTTCGCGGACGAGGAAGGTCTCGAGGAGACGGTGGCGCCGCACCATCAGGATCGCCGCCTCGCGGCCCTCGTCGGTCAGCGTCACCGCGCCGTAGGGCTCATGGGAGACCAGGCCCTGATCGGCGAGTTTGCGGATGGCCTCCGAGGCCGTCGACGGGGACACTCCGAGGGACTGGGCCAGCAGCTTGGTCGTGACCTTGACGTCTTCCCACTCCTGGCTGGTCCAGATGACCTTCAGATAGTCCTGGGTGACCTGTGACAGTTCGGTCACCGGACGGTCTGATCCCCTGGGCATGGGTATGAGCTTAGCGTCACCTTGTCTGCTCGCCGACATCTCGTCGTCGACACCCCGTCCGCTCGTAGGCGTGTGGCGGTGGTGGTTTGGAACTGGTGCTGCCCGTAGGCTGGTCGCGTGTTGCGATGGCGAGGTCTTGATGACATCCCCGCGGACTGGGGACGGTGCGTGGTCACCATCGGTGTCTTCGACGGTGTGCACCGTGGGCATGCCGAACTGATCCATGCCGCCACGAAGGCGGCCAAAGAGCACGGGGTGCCGTCCGTGCTGATGACCTTCGACCCGCATCCGTCGGAGGTCGTGCGGCCGGGATCCCATCCGCCGCAACTGACCACGCTGACGCGACGGGCGGAGCTGGCCGAGGAACTGGGGATCGACGTCTTCTGCGTCATGCCGTTCACCCCGGAACTCGCCGCGCGCTCGCCCAAGGACTTCGCCCACGACATCCTCGTGGAGACACTGCATGCCGCCGACGTCGTGGTGGGGGACAACTTCACCTTCGGGCGCAAGGCCGCCGGCGACGTCGCGAAACTGACCGAGCTGGGCGCCAAGTTCGGCTTCGAGGTGCAGGCCATCTCACTGTTCGGCGAACACGCGGTGACCTACTCGTCGACCTACATCCGTTCCTGCGTCGCGGCCGGTGACATGGACCGCGCCGCCGAGGCGCTCGGCCGCCCGCACCGGGTGGAGGGCGTCGTGGTGCGTGGGGACGGCCGGGGACGCGATCTCGGGTACCCGACCGCGAACGTCGCGCCGCCGATGTACGCCGCGATCCCCGCCGACGGCGTGTACGCCGCGTGGTTCACGATCCTGGGCGTGGGACCGGCCGTCGGCGAGGTGCTGCCGGGAGAGCGGTACCAGGCGGCGGTGTCGGTGGGCACCAACCCGACCTTCTCCGGGCGCACCCGCACCGTCGAGGCCTTCGTCCTGGACAAGAACGCCGACCTCTACGGCCAGCACGTGGCCGTGGACTTCGTGCACCGCATCCGCGGCATGGTCCAGTTCGACGGGATCGACGACCTCGTCACCGCCATGGGCGACGACGTGGCGAAGACCAGGGAGATCCTGGCGGCGGCCGAGACGCCGTGAGTACACCGCGCACAGGTGGCGCGCAGACCTCGGCGGTCGCCGCGGCCCTCGCGTCGGTCGTGCTGGGCCTGGTGGTCGTGGCCGCCACCTTCATGGAGTGGGTCGACCTCGGTTCGGTGGGGCTCGCACCGCTCAACCCGAACGGTTTCGGGGTTCACAACGGGCACTACGCGCAGACACTCGGAACCCAGCTGACGCTGGGGTGGTTCACCACCGCACTCGGCCTTCTCATCATCATCGGTGGTCTCCTGGCCCTGTTCGCCGTCGTGCGTCGGGTGGGGGCGCCTCATCCGGGTTTCGCCCTGGTCGCCGGGGCCGGTGTGGGCGTCGTCGTCATGGCCGGTGCGGTACCCGTGCGGCCTCTCGGTCTGACGCTGCCGCTGGGCCAGATCGGGGCGACGTCGGCGGCCGCCGACGT
Organism: Gordonia sp. YY1; assembly: GCF_009872315.1. Lineage (NCBI taxonomy): Bacteria > Bacillati > Actinomycetota > Actinomycetes > Mycobacteriales > Gordoniaceae > Gordonia > Gordonia sp. YY1. Next base: position 362,518 of record NZ_WXYI01000002.1, read on the forward strand.
CGGTGAACCGACCGCCGGGTTGTTCCTGATGCTCGCCGCCGCTCTGACCTCGGTCGTCCTCGGCCTGGTCGGTGTGTCGCTCACCGGTCGCGAGTCCGCCGGAGCGGCCCGTCGCCTCCTCGCGATCGCGATCGTCGTCGGCGCCCTCATCGGCGTCATCGCGGTCGCACTGGTGTGGTGGTGGCTCGGCCGCGATGCGGCCCTGAGCATCCACGGATTTGGGTCCGCACCGGGCGACAGGTAGCCTGATCAGTCGGTGTTGCTGCAGTCCGCGGTGGCACACCAGTGGTTCTCTTCCAGACGCGGCACTGAGAAACAGGAGTATCTCCATGGCATTGACTGCCGAGCAGAAGAAGGAAATCCTCACCGAATACGGTCTGCACGAGACCGACACCGGTTCGCCTGAGGCCCAGGTCGCGCTGCTGACCAAGCGCATCGTCGACCTGACCGAGCACCTCAAGCAGCACAAGCACGACCACCACAGCCGTCGCGGTCTGCTGCTGCTCGTCGGCCGTCGTCGTCGCCTGCTGAAGTACGTCGCCAAGGTCGACATCAACCGCTACCGTTCGCTCATCGAGCGTCTCGGCCTGCGTCGCTGATCGCGGACCTGCGCGGAACAGACTTGCCGACCGGCCACCTCCCATCGGGGAGGTGGCCGGTTTCGTCTGTGTGCGGGCTCGTCATATTGAGGTATTGACAGCACGCGGTGATAGGCTGACAGACGGATCGTTGCCGTGAACTGATGGCAGTGCGTGACGACGAGCCAGATCGGTCCTCGGTAGTGGCCGCCGGAGCAAAGGTTCCGGCCGCTTCGATCGAAGGCCGTCTGAGCACTCAGCCGGGCGCGAACACGTCGCGCCATTCACCCGCTGCCGTGTTTTCTCGGCGCGTTCTGGGTCGGTCCGATCCGCGCGTGCGACGAGTTCGACAGCACGACTGCACCGGCATCGGTGCACGCTGCGCACCTCGCGATGACCACCCTCAACCGCACAAGCGGCCATGTCTGAGTGGCCGCGCATCATGACGGCCGCTTACGGCAGCCGCTACGAAGGGATTCCACCCCACATGACAGATGTGACCACCACCGAAGACTTCACCGACGAGTACGACGACGCGATCACCGAGGCCACCGCGATCATCGACAACGGGAGCTTCGGCACCCGCACGATCCGGTTCGAGACCGGACGTCTCGCCCTGCAGGCCGCCGGTTCGGTGACCGCCTACCTCGATGACGAGAACATGCTGCTCTCGACCACCACGGCGTCGAAGCACCCGAAGGAGCACTTCGACTTCTTCCCGCTGACCGTGGACGTCGAGGAGCGGATGTACGCCGCCGGCCGCATCCCCGGGTCGTTCTTCCGTCGCGAGGGTCGTCCGTCGACCGACGCGATCCTGACCTGCCGCCTGATCGACCGCCCGCTGCGCCCGTCCTTCGTCGACGGTCTCCGCAACGAGATCCAGGTCGTCGTGACCGTGCTGTCGCTCAACCCGGACGACCTCTACGACGTCGTGGCCATCAATGCCGCGTCGGCGTCGACCCAGCTCGCGGGTCTGCCGTTCTCCGGCCCGGTGGGTGGCGTGCGCGTCGCGCTCATCCCGACCGAGGAGAACAAGGCCGGTCAGTGGGTCGCGTTCCCGACCGTCGAGCAGCTCGAAGGTGCCGTGTTCGACATGGTCGTCGCGGGCCGCATCGTGAGCGGTGAAGGCGACACCGCCGACGTCGCGATCATGATGGTCGAGGCCGAGGCGACCGACAACGTCATCGACCTGATCGCCGGTGGCGCGCAGGCACCGACCGAGGCCATCGTCGCCGAGGGCCTCGAGGCCGCCAAGCCGTTCATCGCCCGCCTGTGCGAGGCGCAGAAGTCGCTGGCCGCGGCCGCTGCCAAGGACACCGGCGAGTTCCCGCTGTACCCGCCGTACCAGGACGACGTCTACGAGGCCGTCGCCGCCGCCGGCACCGAGCGCCTCGCGGAGATCCTGACGATCGCCGGCAAGCAGGAGCGCGACGACAAGACCGACGAGCTCAAGGCCGACATCCTCGCCCAGCTCGGCGAGCAGTTCGAGGGTCGTGAGAAGGAGATCGGCGGCGCCTACCGTTCGCTGACCAAGAAGCTGGTGCGCCAGCGCATCCTGACCGACCACTTCCGCATCGACGGTCGCGGCATCACCGACATCCGTGCACTCTCCGCCGAGGTCGGCGTGATCCCGCGCGCCCACGGCAGTGCGCTGTTCGAGCGTGGCGAGACCCAGATCATGGGCGTCACCACCCTCGACATGGTGAAGATGGCACAGCAGGTCGACTCGCTCGGACCCGAGACGTCCAAGCGGTACATGCACCACTACAACTTCCCGCCGTACTCGACCGGTGAGACCGGCCGCGTCGGTTCGCCCAAGCGTCGCGAGATCGGCCACGGAGCGCTCGCCGAGCGTGCCCTGATGCCGGTGCTCCCGAGCGTCGAGGACTTCCCGTACGCGATCCGTCAGGTCTCGGAGGCGTTGGGCTCCAACGGTTCCACCTCGATGGGTTCGGTCTGCGCCTCGACCATGTCGCTGCTCAACGCCGGTGTGCCGCTGCGCGCCCCGGTCGCCGGGATCGCCATGGGCCTCGTCTCCGACACCGTCGACGGCGAAACCCGTTATGTCGCACTGACCGACATCCTCGGCGCCGAAGACGCCTTCGGCGACATGGACTTCAAGGTCGCGGGCACCAAGGACTTCGTGACCGCCCTGCAGCTCGACACCAAGCTCGACGGCATCCCCTCGCCGGTGCTCGCGGGTGCGCTCAGCCAGGCCAAGGATGCGCGGCTGACCATCCTCGACGTCATGGCCGAAGCCATCGACGAGCCCGACGAGATGAGCCCGTTCGCACCGCGGATCACCACCATCAAGATCCCGATGGACAAGATCGGCGAACTGATCGGCCCCAAGGGCAAGACGATCAACGGCATCACCGAGGAGACCGGCGCCAACATCTCCATCGAGGACGACGGCACCGTGTTCGTCGGCGCCTCGGATGGCGTCAAGGCGCAGGCGGCGATCGACCGCATCAACGCGATCGCCAACCCGCAGCTGCCCAAGGTCGGCGAGCGTTTCCTCGGCACCGTCGTCAAGACCACCGCGTTCGGTGCGTTCGTGTCGCTGCTGCCGGGTCGCGACGGCCTCGTTCACATCTCGAAGCTCGGTAAGGGCAAGCGCGTCAACAAGGTCGAGGACGTCGTGAACGTGGGCTCCAAGCTCCGCGTGGAGATCGCCGACATCGACGAGCGCGGCAAGATCAGTCTCGTCCCGGTCGACGACGACGCAGACAAGGCCGAGGCCGCGGCTGCCGAAGCGGCCACCGCCGACGCCTGATCCGTTCTGATCGAACCCACACCGGGCCCGTCGTCCATCACGGACGGCGGGCCCGGTGTCGTCTTCGACTCTCGGCCGCGTCCGCCTATCATCCGAGGGATGAACGGTCCGTCCGACCAGTTGACCGTCGCGCACCGCCGCGACGCGCAGCGCACACCTTCCGCGCGAACCGTGGCGGATCTGCTGCGGACCGCACCGGTGATCGGGCGGGCCGACATGACCGTGCGGCAGGCCGCGGTGCTGATGACCGAACGCGGTCAGGATTACGTGGTGATCCCGTTGTCCGACGCTGGACAAGGACCGGGCGGACACGGACCGGGGAGCCACGGGCTGCTCACCGACGCCGACATCCGGGCGCGGGTCGTCGGCGCCGGACGAAGCATCGACACCCCGGTGGGTGAGGTCATCGACGGTCCGGCGTTCGTCGTCGACTCCCGGACGGCGCCGGTCGACGCCCTCACCGAACTCGTCGACCGCGACCTCGCGGTCATCCCGGTCTGCGATGCCGCCGGGGCGGTGCTCGGTGTAGTCGGCGCCGGGGACTTCGTCGCCGACCCTGCGGGCGCGAGTATGCCGCTGCGCGAACAGATCTCGCGGTCGCAGACGGTCGGGGAACTACAGGAGCACGCCCGCCGGCTACCGCAGCTGGTCGCCGATCTCGTGCGACGGGACCGGCCGGCACACGAGGTCACCCGGGTCGCATCGCTCATCGTCGACGCCGTCGTGGTGCGGGGCCTGGCATTGGTCGTCGATCCGCATCCCGGCGTCGATCCCGCTGCCTACACGTGGTTGTCGCTCGGCAGCAACGCGCGCCGGGAACCGGTGCTGAGTTCCGATGTCGACTCGGCGGTGGTGTTCGACGACGCTCTCGGCAGTTCTGACCTCGACGCCCATCGCACGGCGTTCGAGAAGCTGGACGACCTGCTCCGCGGTGCCGGGCTGACCGTCGACACCAACGGGGCGGTCGCATCGAAGCCCCTGTTCTCGCGGACCCGCGCCCAGTGGCAGACGGCGGCGCGCGGCTGGATCGACGAGCCGCTGGCGAACAAGGGGATGATCTTCACCTCGCTGATCCTCGATGGCCGGCCCCTGTTTGCGTCGCGTCGGGAACTGTCCGGTTCACGTCGGGAATCGACCACGCCGACACCGGGAGTCGAGATCATCGGCGCATTGCGTGCCGATCCGCGCACCATGCGTCTACTGCTGGCGGAGTCGTTGTCGACCAAGGCGCGGCTGCGGTCGATGCGCGATGTCCTGACGCGGCGCGGCGGGACCCTCGACCTGAAGACCCATGCGCTGACTCCGCTGATCAACATCGCCCGGTGGGCGGCACTGAGCGTCGAATCCACCGAGGTGAACACGCGGGCACGGCTGCAGGCCGCCGCGGGCAGTGCATTGCTGCCGACCGGCGATGCAGCGACGCTGATGGAGGTGTTCGACGTCCTGCAACGGGTGCGGTTGCGGTACCAGGTGGCGCAGTTCGATCAGGGTGAGACGCCGACCGACGTCCTGGAGATGAAGCGGCTGTCTCCGCTCGACCGGAGCCTGGTGGCCCAGGCGGTGCGGGAGATCGCCGGCGTCCAGCGCAGAATGGCCGGTATGAGCCACTACCAGGTGAACTGAGATGCCATGTGCCTGATCCTCTTCGCGTGGAATGCGCATCCCGAGCATCGTCTGATCGTCGCGGCCAACCGCGACGAGTATCACCGGCGACGCACGTATGCGCTGTCCCGATGGGATGACCTGCCGATCATGGCCGGACGCGATGCGCTGGCCGGCGGCACCTGGTTGGGTGTCTCCGCGGAGGTGCCCGGCCGTGTGGCGATGGTGACGAACGTGCGGGTCGGTCCGCCGGAACGCACGGGCGTCCGTTCACGTGGGCAGCTGCCGGTGGACTTCCTCGGCGGTGGCGATGACCCGAAGGTGTTCGCCGACCGCGTCGTCGAACAGGCCGCCGACTACGACCCGGTGAACCTGCTCGTCGGTGACACCGGGACCAACGGGGACGCCGACGACCTCTGGTGGGTGACGAACCGACCGCACCCGCACGCCGAACGGGTCGCCGACGGTGTGCACGGCGTGTCCAACGGTGCGCTCGACAACGACTGGCCGAAGGTCGTCGACGGTACTGCTGCGCTGCGCGACCTGATCGCCGGCGGTGCCTCCGACGAGGACTACTTCGCGATGCTGGCCGACCAGGACCGGCCCGATCCGGTGCGTCTGCCCGACACCGGTGTCGGACCCGAGTTCGAGGCGGCCCTGTCGTCGAAGTTCATCAACATCCCGGGTTACGGCACGAGGGCGTCGACCGTGCTGCGCATCGGCTACGACGGCCACGGCGAGATCACCGAACGCCGCTACGGGTGGCGCGGGAAGCGGCGAGGGACCACCACGCTCAGGTTTTGAACTGCGCTCAGGTTTTGAACTGCGCACCGGTTCTGAACTAGTTGTGTGCGAACGGCAGAACCGCGACCGGTAGGCCGAGGGCCTCGCCGACCTCGGCGGTGAACAGCTCGCCGCCATGGGTGCTCAACCCGGACGCGAGAGCTGGATCAACCGCGCAGGCCGTCTCCCAGCCCTGATCGGCCAGACGCACGACGTAGGGGAGGGTCGCGCCGGTCAGCGCCTGTGTCGACGTGCGCGCGACCGTGCCCGGCATGTTGGCCACGCAGTAGAAAATGGTGTCGTGCACGGCGAAGGTCGGTTCGGCGTGCGTCGTCGGGTGCGAGTCCTCGAAGCAGCCGCCCTGGTCGATGGCGATGTCGACGAGGACTGTGCCGGGCTTCATCTCTGCGACCAGGCTGTTGGGCACCAGGACCGGTGCCTTCGCGCCGGGGACGAGGACGGCGCCGATGACGAGGTCGGCGTTCTTCACCGCCTCGTCGAGCGCGAGTCGGGTGCTGTAGCGCGTGTGGACGCGGCCGCCGAAGCGCGCGTCGATCGCGCGGAGTTTGGCGATGTCGAGGTCGAAGACGCTGACCTGCGCGCCCATGCCCACCGCGATGGTCGCGGCGTTCACGCCGCTGACCCCACCGCCGATGATGACGACCTCGGCGGGCTCGGTGCCGGGGACACCGCCCATGAGGGTGCCGCGACCGCCCTCGGACTTCATCAGGTGATAGGCACCGACCTGTGGTGCGAGACGTCCGGCGACCTCACTCATCGGGGCGAGAAGGGGAAGTGCGCCGTCGGCGGTGCGGACCATCTCGTAGGCGATGGACGTGGTGCCGGAGGCGAGCAGGGCCGCGGTGCACTCCTCGCCCGCTGCCAGGTGGAGGTAGGTGAAGATCGTCTGGCCCGCCCGCAGCAGGCCGAACTCCGAGGCGATCGGTTCCTTGACCTTGAGCAGCAGGTCGGCCTGCTCCCACACCTCGGCGGCCGTACCGAGGATCTGCGCGCCGGCGGCCTTGTAATCGTTGTCGGTGATCGCCGAACCCTCTCCGGCGCCCGCCTGGATGATCACGTCGTGCCCGCGATGGTGCAGTTCGGTGACGCCGGCCGGGGTGATGGCGACGCGGTATTCGTGGTTCTTGATCTCGGTGGGGACGCCGACGCGCATGAGGCTCACTCTCGTCTCGAAGTTTGTACTGATAACCTGCCTTCAGGGTGAAGGAACTTCGGAAGTGTCACAATGTGCGCGAGGAAGATTCTCAAGAGCCCCGGAATTGTGAAGATGGTTCAGATCAGGAGGCTGAGATGCCCGCCACTCCGAAGGATGTTCAGCCCGGAGACCTCGACGCAACCGACCGCGAACTGCTGAAGCTCCTGCAGTCCGACGCCCGCATGCCCAACAGTGAGCTGGCCCAACGCGTCGGGATCGCTGCGTCGACGTGTCACGGCCGCATGCGCAGGCTCGTCGACCTCGGGGTCATCCGTGGATTCTTCGCCGACGTCGACCCGGCCGCCGTCGGCCGCCCGCTGCGCGCGATGGTCGCGGTCAGTCTCCAATCCGATGCGCGTGGTCAGATCCGACGATTCGTCGGCGAGATCGCCGCCTACGACGAGGTGATCGACGTGTTCTTCCTCGCCGGTGCCGACGACTACATGCTCCACGTGGCCACCGCCGACACCGAGGCGCTGCGCCAGTTCGTCGAGCGGCTCAACAGTCGACGCGAGGTCGCGGGCACCACCACGTCGCTGGTCTTCGAGCATCGTCGCGGCGATGCGCCGATCTACTGAGCAGGTGGTCGCCACTAGACTGGGCCCGTTGGCACGTCGAGATCGAAGAGGGTGGACATGAGCGGTATCAAGGTGGGCGTCCTGGGTAGCCAGGGCAAGGTCGGGCAGGCGATCGTCACGGCGGTCGAGAAGGCCGACGACCTCACCTACACCGTGGGCGTCGACAAGGGCGACTCGCTGGAGTTCTTCTCCGACACCGACACCGAGGTGGTCGTCGACTTCACCCACCCCGACGTCGTCATGGACAACCTGAAGTTCTTCATCGCCAACGGGATTCACGCCGTCGTCGGCACCACCGGCTTCACCGAGGAACGTCTCGGGACCGTCCGCGGCTGGCTCGCCGAGAACCCGAAGGTCGGCGTGCTGATCGCCCCGAACTTCGCCATCGGCGCGGTGCTGTCGATGCGGTTCGCCGCGCAGGCCGCCAAGTACTACGACTCGGTGGAGGTCGTCGAACTCCACCATCCGCACAAGGCCGACGCGCCGTCGGGCACCGCCTACCGCACCGCCGCACTGATCGGCCGCGCACGCGCCGAGGCCGGCGTCGGACCGAGTCCCGACGCCACCACCGAAGAACTCGACGGCGCGCGTGGGGCGGTGGTCGACGGAGTGCACGTCCACTCGGTGCGCCTTGCCGGCCTCGTCGCCCACCAGGAAGTGCTGCTGGGCACAGAGGGCGAGACCCTCACCATCCGCCACGACTCCCTCGACCGGTCGTCGTTCGCGCCCGGCGTGCTCCTCGGGGTGCGCAGCATCGCCGACCGTCCGGGTCTGACCATCGGGCTCGAAGAACTGATGGACCTCTGATTCCCATGGTCGATGACGGCACGCACGACGAGGGCACCCACACCGGCGACACCGAGGGTGGCGCGCCGCAGCTGGGTCCGAAGAAGAAGGACGCCCGGCCGATCGTCTGGATGATCGGCTTCCTGGTCGTGGCGCTGGTCGTCTACTTCGTACTTCTCGGCTGGCGTGGGTTCCAGTTGATCGCGACGGGAACCGTCGCGGGAATCGGGCTGGGACTCGGTGTCATCGCACTGCCGCTCATCGGCGCGTGGCTGATCTACGCGACGCTGCGCGCGGGTCTGGAACACCAGAAGCTCGCGGCGATCATGGCCGAGGAAGGCCGCGAGCTCGACATCTCGAACCTCCCGCACCGCGCTTCGGGCCGCATGGAACGCGACGCCGCCGACGAATTGTTCGCGCAGGTCAAGGCCGAGTGGGAAGCCGACCCGAACGACTGGCGCAACACGTACCGCATCGCCCGCGCCTACGACTACGCCGGCGACCGCCCCCGCGCCCGCGCGATGATGAAACGCGCGGTCGCACAGTTCCACGGGCGTGAGCAGTAGCGGAGTCTTATCCGACAGTGTGGGAGGACAGATGAACGATCGCCAGATGAACGACCCGGGACCCTGGCTCGACGAGGCCGCCCGGCTGTGGGCCGATCATCTGGCGAACGCCGGACCCGAGAGGCTGCGCGACGCAAGTGGTTGCGCGGGATGGACCAATAGGGACCTGATCAACCACCTCATCGGCGGCGGCTACCGCTACTCGATGCTGCTCGAGGGTGCGAGCACCGCCGACACTCTCTCGACGCGCGACGTCGACTACCTCGAGGCCGGTGATCCGATCGCTGAATTCTGGCGTAGTGAGAACGCCTTCCGTGCCGCCGTCGGCTCCGCCGACCTCGACGTCGATGTCGATCATCGCGCCGGGCGCCGACCGGGCCGTCAGCTCCTGGTGATGCGGATCATGGAGCTGGCGTTGCATTCCCACGATCTGTGCGTCGGCATCGATGCGGAGTGGGAACCGTCGGACGGGCTCGTCGGCTTCCTGCTCACCGACGCCGCGCCCGTCATCGAGGAGCTACGTGCGGCCGGACTGTTCGAGGCGCCGATCGAGCCGGCGTCGGAGAGTGCCGCAGACCGGTTGCTCGCGTTTGCAGGGAGGTCCTGATGGCGGACAAGAGGCTACTGATCGTTCACCACACGCCGTCGCCCCACTGCCAGGAGATGTTCGAGGCTGTGGTGTCGGGTGCCACCGACCCGGAGATCGAGGGCGTCGAGGTGGTACGTCGAGCCGCTCTCGCGGTAACCGCGAGCGACTTCCTCGAGGCCGACGGCTACATCCTCGGCACCCCCGCCAACCTCGGATACATCAGCGGCGCACTGAAACATGCGTTCGACGTCAGTTACTACCAGATCCTCGACTCGACGCAGGGACGCCCGTTCGGTGCGTACTTCCACGGGAACCAGGGGACCGAGGGGGCCGAGAAGGCAGTCGACGCCATCACCACCGGGCTCGGGTGGGTGAAATCGGCTGAGTACGTGGTGGTCTCGGAGAAACCGACCAAAGGCGACCGCGAGGCGTGCTGGGAACTGGGTGCGACGGTCGCGGCTGGGTTGATGGGTTGACCGTGGTACTTCGGTCGGCGGCAGGCACGGCGACATTGTCGGAGTCAGTGGGCTACGAAATCTCCCGCCGGGTCATGCGCCGATGGCGACAGTGTTCCGCGGAACGCTCATGAAGCGTTGACCTGCGGAATTGTCGGTGGTCGGCGGTAGCTTGTTCGTATATCTGTTCGAACTGGCTGGGGGGTCTCGGTGTCTGTTGCTGTGTTGCGTTCTGAAGGTGTCGCGTCGATGTTCGATGGGGCGGATCCGTCGTCATTGCCGGATGGGGTGCTCGAGGTTCGGGTGCTGGGTTACGCCGCGCAGATCACGGCGTTGACTGCGGAGTTCCTCGATCTGGTAGCCGAGTTGGATGAGCGGGAGTCGTGGCGAGGGCCGGGGATTCATTCATTGGCGCACTGGTTGTCGTGGAAGGCGGGGATTTCGCAGCGGACGGCGCATGAGCAGGTACGGGTGGCCAAATCGTTGCGGGAGTTGCCGGTAGTCCGGCAAGCGTTCGGTGAGGGGCGGTTGACGTATTCGAAGGTGCGTGCGTTGACGCGGGTGGCTACCCCGATGCGGGAGCAGGAGTTGGTGAATCTTGCGTTGTCGTGCACCGCGTCGCAGGTGGAGAAGGCGGTGCGGGCCATGCGTCAGATCGACCGCGGGCACGGCGAGGACGGGGAACTCGTGGCGCCGACGGAGTCGTGGGGTCGGTGGAAGTGGAATCTCGACGGTTCGTTGTCGGTGTCGATGACCCTGTCGCCTCTGGACGGCGCACGTTTCCTCGCCGGGGCGGTGCGTGCTGAGTACGAACGGACCCGCACGGCTGAAGATTCGGACCTGCCGAGTGTTCCGCGGAACACTTCGGGTGAGCTGGAGACAGAGTCCGGTGAACGAGATTCGGAGGGAAAGCCGACGAATCGTCGGGATCTTTGGCGGCAGGTGCCGTCGAATCTGGCGCCGGCGGTGGTGGCGATGGCGGACATGGTGCATGACGGGATCGCGATGCCCGATCTTGCGCCGGGTGCGGAGATCTTGATCCATGCCGGTGATGGGGTGGAACACGCGCATCTCGATGACGGTCCGGCGGTGTCGGAGGCCGAGCTCGAGGAGGCTCGGTGTGGGGCGGTGACGCGGGAGGCGTTGTCTGCCAGGGTTCCTGGTGGTCCGGGGAAGTTGGCGTTGTTGGGGTTGGGTCGCAAGCGGCGAACTCCGAACAAGGCTCTGATCAGGGCGTTGTTCCTGCGGGATCGGTGCTGTCAGACGCCGGGGTGTGAACGCACACGGCATCTGCACGCGCATCATGTGGTGTTCTGGTCGGCCGGTGGGGAGACCGAGTTGGACAACCTGATTTTGTTGTGTGGAAGCTGTCACCGTGCGTTGCATCGTGGTGAGTTCAGTATCACCGGTCATGGGTCGCAACGGTTTTCGTTCCACGGGCCGGGTGGTTCGGTGATCGAGGTGAGCCCACCGACGCGTGCGCTAGGAGAGTGGTTGCCCGATGGGCGAATCGCGGCTGACGCGACGGTGCCTGTGGGTGGCGGCAAGCTCGACCTCGGGTATGCGACCGAGGTGATCTACGCGGTGTGGGAGTGGAAGGAACGTAACGCAAGCCAGGTGTCCGCCGCGGCCTGACGTCCGGCAGACCCACCACTTTTCGGCAGAATCACCACCCTCGGGGGTGCTGGGTTTGCTGAAAACGGGTGGTTCTGCGGCTATTTGGCGGTCAGCTTGATGACCGGCAGCTGCCGGTCGGTCTTCTCCTGATAGCCGGCGAACCGCTCGTTCTTGCTGATCTGCTTCCAGGCCTGTGCGCGTTCGTCGCCGTGGAGTTGCTCGGCGCGGACCTGGACGGTCTTGCCGTCCACCTCGATCCGCGCCTTGTCGGGATGCGCCTTGAGGTTGTGATACCAGCCGGGGTTGTTGGCGGCACCGTTCGCCGAGGCCACGATCAGCCAGCTGCCGTCGGGTCCGGGGAACCAGGCGAGCGGGTTGGCCCGCTCCTGTCCACTCTTGCGGCCGACGGTCGTCAGCACGAGGGCGTTCATGCCGCCGAACTGCCCCTTCCGGCGGATCATCGGGGCGACAATCTTGTTCACGACGCGAACGAACGGTCCCTTCGGCGACCGGCCGCCGCGTGTACCCACCGAGGTCTCGAAGCTCATCGTCGTCTCTCCTTTGCCGCGATGGTCCCAGTGTGCGCCATCAGAGTGTTCCGCGGAACACTTCGCGGTCCGGCCGGTGACGATTCTTCGGCTATTCGACGTCGGCGAGGAGCCGGCTCACCTCATACTGCCGGACCAGGAACGCCTTCTCGTCGAGCTTCTTGCGGCGCATCCAGGTGGTGACCTCGGAATTGCACTTGCTCGCGTTGCACGAGCCGCAACACGGCACGACGTTGGCGACGGTGTAGCGCCCGCCGCGGGAGATCGCGAGCATGCAGTCGCGCTGGAGAGCCACCCCGGCCGCGCCGCAGTACGCACACCCGCCCCAAGCCTCCTGGAGTGCGAGCCACTGGGTGTCGGTGAGGTCGTTGTCGCGGGCGGCAACACGCTTGCGGCGTCGCTTCGCATAGCGATTGGCGCGGGTCGTGCTGCGAGTGGCCACGGGAGGAGAATACCCGCGAGGTCACATCCGTCACAGCAGCCACAGTAGGTGGAGTGCGCGTGTCGTGCGCCCGGCGACGTGTCGGCACCTTTGCCTACACTGACACCCGTGAGCACGGCCATCCGCGACATCTCATCGACCGGGACGATCCCCACTCCGTACGAGGACCTCCTGCGCCTCGTGCTCGAGACGGGTACCCCGAAGGCGGATCGCACCGGCACAGGCACAAAGAGCCTCTTCGGTCATCAGCTGCGCTACGACCTGGCCGAGGGGTTCCCGCTGATCACCACCAAGAAGGTCCACCTCAAGTCGATCATCTACGAACTGCTCTGGTTCCTGCGCGGCGACTCCAACGTCCGCTGGCTCCAGGAACGCGGCGTCACCATCTGGGACGAGTGGGCCGACGAGAACGGTGACCTCGGACCGATCTACGGCGTCCAGTGGCGCAGCTGGCCGACGCCGTCGGGGGAGCAGATCGACCAGATCTCCGCGGCCCTCGAGACGCTCAAGACCAATCCCGATTCGCGACGCAACATCGTGTCCGCATGGAACGTGGGCGAGATCCCGCAGATGGCGCTGCCGCCGTGCCACGCGTTCTTCCAGTTCTACGTCGCCGACGGCAAGCTCTCCTGCCAGCTCTATCAGCGGTCCGCCGACCTGTTCCTCGGGGTGCCGTTCAACATCGCGTCGTACGCGCTGCTGACCCACATGATGGCGCAGCAGGCTGGCCTCGAGGTCGGCGAGTTCGTGTGGACGGGTGGCGACTGCCACATCTACGACAATCACGTCGACCAGGTGAACCTGCAGCTCTCGCGCGAGCCCTATCCGTATCCGAAACTCGAACTGCGCAAGCGTGATTCGATCTTCGACTACGAGTACGAGGACATCGAGATCGTCGGCTACCAGTCGCATCCGGGGATCAAGGCGCCGGTGGCGGTGTGAGGCCCCGTGTCCGGCTCGTCTGGGCGCAGGGGCACGAGGTCGCGGGTGCCGGGGCCGCGATCGGGCGGGACAACACCATCCCGTGGCGCGTCCCCGAGGACATGGCGCGCTTCAAGGAGAAGACCCTGGGCAACCCGGTCATCATGGGTCGCAAGACCTGGGATTCACTGCCGCCGAAGTTCCGGCCCCTGCCCGGTCGCACCAACATCGTGGTGACGCGGAACCCGAACTGGTCCGCCGACGGCGCGGTGGTGGCCCGATCCGTCGACGAGGCGTTGATGCTGGCCGACGGAGACACCGTCGGGGTCATCGGCGGTGGTGAGATCTACCGGGCCGCACTGTCATTCGCGACGGATCTGTGCGTCACCGAGATCGACGTCGACGTTCTGGGTGCCGATGCATTCGCGCCGGAGATCGGACCGGAGTGGACGGTCGCCGACAAGAGGGAGTGGCAGACGTCCTCGACCGGCCTTCGCTACCGCTTCATCGACTACACACGCGCCGGCAGAGACTGAGGGCACGGGGCTGATGGCGACGGAACGGTTGTCCGCGGCCCAGGCGCGTCGAACCGCGCTGGCCGCACAGGGATTCACCGATCGCTCACCGTCGGGCGCGCCGACCATGGCGCATCTGAAGCGGGTCGTCGGCCGGACCGGTCTGCTCCAGATGGACTCCGTCAACATCGTCGCGCGGGCGCACTTCATGCCGCTCTACAGCCGGCTGGGTCCTTACGACCCCGACCTTCTGCATCGCGCTGCCTGGCAGCCGGTGCGGGGCCGACGCCGTCTGGTCGAGTACTGGGCGCACGAGGCCGCGCTGATCCCGGTCGAGGACTGGCCGCTGTTCCGTTGGCGGATGGACGAATTCGCCGATGGCCGCTATCGGCACACCCGGGAGATCATGCGTCGCAACCGGAGTCTCGCCGACGACGTACGGGGTGTGATCGACGAGATCGGTGCCGCGACGCCGCGCACCATCGAGGCGGAACTCGGCATCGAGCGTGAACCCGGAACGGCCGGGAGTTGGTGGCAGCGTGGCGAGGTCAAACACCTGTGCGAGGCGATGTTCGCCGCCGGCGACCTGTCGGCCGTGCGGAACGGCAACTTCGTTCGCCACTACGATCTCACCGACCGTGTCGTCGGCGCCGACGTCGCCGCGGTGCGACCTGATCGTGCGCAGGCGCAACGCGAGCTCATCGCCCGCGCCGCACGCTCGCTCGGGGTCGCGACCGTCACCGACCTCGCCGACTACTACCGCATCAAGCCGGCGGATGCCCGGCCGGCCGTCGCCGACCTCGTCGAAGCGGGTGTGCTGCACGAGGTCTCGGTCGACGGGTGGCGTGACCCCGCCTACCTCGCCGACGGCGCGCCCATGCCGCGACGCATCGACACCTCGGCGATCCTGTCGCCGTTCGACCCCCTCGTGTTCTTCCGCCCACGTGCGCAGCGACTCTTCGACTTCCACTACCGCATCGAGATCTACGTCCCCGAACACAAACGCGTGCACGGCTACTACGTGCTGCCCTACCTATTGGGCACCGACCTCGCCGCACGCGTCGACCTCAAGGCCGACCGGAGATCCCGAACCCTGTTGGTACTCGCCGCCTTCGGCGAGCCCGGCCACGATCGCCGCGTCGTCGCCGAGCGATTGGCTGCCGACCTGCGGAGATTCGCGGGCTGGCTCGACCTGGATGACGTGACGGTCGGCGCGAAGGGTGACCTCGCGCGCGATCTCCGAGCGGTGATGGGATGCTGAGCACCGGGAGATCGAAGAAACATGACGGGGACGACCTGAAGGAGAGATGCGACGATGACCGTGTCGTATGAAGGCAACGACTATCGCTTGGTGATGTTCGACCTCGACGACACCCTCGCACCGTCGAAGAGCCCGCTCGACGACCAGATGGTGGACCTGCTGCACCGGATGCTCGAGGTCAGCCTCGGTTGCATCATCTCCGGCGGCAACTTCACCCAGTTCGAGAAGCAGGTTCTCGCGCGCCTCGGCACCTTCGACTCGGTGGGCAACCTCCACCTGATGCCCACCTGCGGCACCCAATACGTCCGCTGGGACGGCGGCGAGTGGGAGACCGTCTACGCGGAGTACCTCAGCGACGACGAGAAGAAGCGCACGCTCGACGTCCTCGAGACCGGTGCCAAGGAACTGGGACTGTGGGAGAGCGAGACCTGGGGCGACATCCTCGAGGACCGCGGCAGCCAGATCACCTTCAGCGCGCTCGGGCAGAAGGCCCCGGTCGACGCCAAGGCCGCCTGGGATCCCGACGGCGCGAAGAAGGAGTCGCTGCGGGCATATGCCGCCGAGCGGCTGCCCGACCTCGAGGTGCGCAGCGGTGGTTCGACGTCGGTCGACGTCACCAAGAAGGGCATCGACAAGGCGTACGGCGCGCTCAAGCTGATGGACATCCTCGGCCTGACCACCTCCGACATCCTGTTCTTCGGCGACCGTCTCGACGAGGGCGGCAACGACTACCCCGTCAAGGCACTCGGTATCACCTCGATCGCCGTCCACGGCTGGCCCGACACCCACGCCAAACTGTCGGCGATCCTGGATCAGAGCACGTAGGTCACACGGCGGGGCGCCCGACGGGTTGGACACGCTGCGTCCCGCTGCGCACCCGGAAGGACTTCGCGTAGAACTGGCCCGACCGCGGATCGGTCTTGTCGTTCAGGAAATACCAGTCCATCTGGGTGGCGGACGGGGTGACGGTCAGCACCGAGTATCCGTGCGAGTCCAGCTCGCAGTAGCGGACGTGGTGATTGGCCGCACTGAACGCGGCCGCGATCGTCGGACCGGCGGTGTTAGCCGGCACGTTGAACATCTCGTCGATGTTGGTCGACGTCACCGACGTCCCGACCAGTTCCGTCGCGACGGTCCCGGCGCCGGGATAGTTCGCGACGTCCACCGGGATGTCGCATGCCCACGACGAGTGGATGTCCCCGGTGATGAACACGACGTTGTCGACGCCGTTGTCCCTGATCGAGTCGAGGAGGCGCCGCCGGTCGGCGGCGTAGCCGTCCCATTGATCCGCGTTGTAGGGGATGCCCTCCTCCGGTATCCCGAGCAGTTCGGTGACCGCCCCGGTGGTCTTCGGATCGAGCGGCGGGATCAGTACCGGCGAGATCATGACCGGATTGCCGACGATCTTCCACCGCGTCTCCGACGAGGTGAGGCCATTGGTCAGCCAGGACATCTGAGCCCGACCCAGCATCGTGCGGGACGGCTCGTCGATCCGTGCCGACACCGCGCTCACCTGGAGGTCGCGGTAGGAGCGCAGATCCAGCATCGACAGCTCGAGAAGTTTCCCGAACCGCAGGCGGCGGAACAGATGTCGGCCTTGCGGGTCGACGCCGGGACGGATCGGCATCCACTCGGAGTAGGCACGCAGGGCGGCGGCGCGTCGAACCTGCCACGACCCTTCGCCGGGCTGGTGATTCTCGGCACCCCCGCGCCAGCTGTCGTTCGCCGACTCGTGGTCGTCCCAGATGCAGATGAACGGCGTCGACCGGTGCAGCGCGGCGAGGTCGGGATCGGTCTTGTACTGACCGTGACGGGTCCGGTAGTCACGCAGCGTTCGGATCTCGTGACGCGGGTCGTGGATCCGGACCGCGCCGGTCTTACCGGTGTACCGGCCGGTTTGGTACTCGTAGTAGTAATCGCCCAGGTGCACCACGGCGTCGAGGTCCCGCTGGTTGTTCAGGTGCCGGTAGGCGGCGAAATACCCGGCCTCCCAGTTGGCGCAGGACACGACGCCGAAGCGGATTCGTCCGACGTCGGCGCCGGTGGCGGGTGCGGTGCGGGTCGTACCGATCGGTGACGTCGCCCCGGCGACCGGTCCGGATGTCACGGTGAACCGGTAGTGGTACGTCGTCCGCGGACTCAGCCCGGTGGCGTCGACCTTGACGGTGAAGTCCCGCTCGGCCGAGGTCTGCACGACACCCGACCCGACGACCGCACCGAAGCCCGCGTCGCGCGCGATCTCCCAGCGCACCGAACATGCCGGTCCCACACCGGAACCCGGCGTCGAGGCGGCGGACTGGGTGATCCGGGTCCACAGGATGACCGCGTCGGGCAGCGGGTCGCCGGAAGCCACGCCGTGGGCGAAGGCCCGCGGGGAAGCAGCCTGAGCTGGGCCGGGATCAGCGACGACGGCGGGCAGGGTGAGTGCGGCCCCGGTGGCGACTGCACCGGTCCGCAGGAAAGTCCGTCGGGTGGACTCATGTCGGGTGGACACACAGGGACCTTACCCACCGTGGCCCGCGACGTCAGGCCGAATCCGAGCCCTTCGGGGCGGTGGGGGACAATCAGGGCACACAAACGTCGAATGGAGGGGACTGCGTGTCCGAATTGGTGCCGCTGAAGGTGCAGATGGTCGCCATGACCCAGTTCACCCCACCGGAGGACGTGACGTGGAGCACGGACGCCGAGGGCGGTGAGGCGCTCGTCGAGTTCGCCGGCCGCGCCTGCTACCAGAGCTGGGACAAGCCGAACCCGCGCACCGCCACCAATGCCGGATACCTTCGGCACATCCTCGAGGTGGGGCACCTGTCGCTGCTCGAACACGCGTCGGTCACCTTCTACATCAGCGGGATCTCGCGCTCGTGCACCCATGAGCTGATCCGGCACCGGCACTTCTCCTATTCGCAGCTGTCGCAGCGGTTCGTGCCCGAACACGACTCCAACGTCGTCGCGCCGCCCGCGATCGTCGGCGACGACCACCTCGAGGAACTCTTCACGGCCGCCACCGATGCGAGTCGTGAGGCGTACACCGAACTCCTCGCCGCACTGGAGGCGAAGTTCGCCGACGTGCCCAACGCGATCCTGCGTCGCAAGCAGGCACGTCAGGCCGCACGGTCGGTGCTGCCCAACGCCACCGAGACCAAGATCGTCGTGACCGGCAACTACCGTGCGTGGCGGCACTTCGTCGGCATGCGCGCCACCGAGCACGCCGACGTCGAGATCCGCCAGCTCGCGGTCGAGTGCCTGCGGCAATTGATGCAGGTGGCTCCCACCGTCTTCGGCGATTTCGAGATCGGCACGCTCGCCGACGGCACCGAGGTCGCGACCTCACCGTTCGTGCTGGAAGGGTGAGGCCCGTCACGGATACGGAGGCGGTAGCCTTGAGCACCATGAACGCAGTCCAGGAACCGCTGCACGAGCATCCCTTCGGGACGAACGTGGTGGCGATGGTGACCCCCTTCCGTCCCGACGGAAGTCTCGATCTGGACAAGGCCGCCGTCCTGGCCGACCACCTCGTGTCGAAGGGGTGCGACGGACTCGTCGTGTCCGGCACCACCGGCGAATCGCCGACCACCACGGTGCCCGAGAAGCTCGATCTGTTGCGCGTCGTGCTGGACGCCGTCGGCGACCGCGCCCGGATCACCCAGGGAGCGGGTAGCTACGACACCGCCGAGAGCGTGCGGTTCGCGATCGAGTCGGAGAAGGTCGGTGCCCACGGCCTGCTCGTGGTGACCCCGTACTACTCCAAGCCGCCGCAGTCGGGCATCCTCGCGCACTTCCGGACCGTCGCCGACGCCACCGCACTTCCCGTGCTGCTCTACGACATCCCGCCGCGCTCGATCGTGCCCATCGCCAACGAGACGATGCTCGCGCTCGCCGAACATCCGAACATCCGCGGTGTCAAGGACGCCAAGGGTGACCTGCACTCGGCCGCCGGCCTCATCGCCACCACCAAGCTCGAATACCTCTCGGGTGAGGACGCACTGAACCTCCCGTGGCTGTCGATCGGCGCCACCGGATTCGTCAGCGTCATCGGGCACCTGGTGCCGGATCGCTTGCGCGAGATGCAGATCGCGGTCGAGAAGGGTGATCTCGCGACGGCGCGGACGCTCAACACGTCGATGCTTCCGCTCGTCAACGCGATGGGACGCCTCGGAGGTGTCACGATGGTGAAGGCGGCGCTGCGCGTTCTCGGACTCGAGGTGGGCGATCCGCGTCTGCCCCAGGTGCCCGCCACCGGGCCCCAGATCGAGGAGCTGATCGTGGATCTTCGTGCGGCAGGTGTTCTCGCCTGATGACCGACAACACCGGCAGCGACAGCGGCGGGCCCGAAGCGCGGCCGGCGCGCACCCGTCGCCGCGCCGCCTCCCGCAAGGCCGGACCGCCCGCCACTCCGCCGGTGTCCGCGGAGCCGACCCCCGCGGAGCCGACCCCCGTGGAAGCCGTCCCGGTGGACTCCGTCCCGGCCACGATCGCGCCCGACCCGGCACCGCCTCGCGCCCCGAAGTCCGAGTCCGCCCCGAAGTCCGAGTCTGCACCGAAGCATGCGTCCCGGCAGCGGTCCGGGTCGTCGTCCGGTGCCCGGCGCGGTCGCCACGAACGCGGCGGCGACGCGCGTGGTCGCCGGAACGAGCCGGCGACCCCGGCACCGGTCGATCGTCTCGGCACCCCGCGGCGCCTGCCCAAGGGCGGACTCCGGATCGTCGCGCTCGGCGGCATCGGCGAGATCGGCCGCAACATGACCGTCTTCGAGTACGACGGCCGTCTCCTGATCGTCGACTGCGGCGTGCTGTTCCCCGAGGACCAGCAGCCCGGCGTCGACCTGATCCTGCCGGACTTCCGCTACATCGAGGACCGCATGGACGATGTCGACGCGGTGATCCTCACCCATGGGCACGAGGATCACATCGGCGCGATCCCGTTCCTTCTGCGGCTGCGCAGCGACATCCCCGTCGTCGGGTCGAAGTTCACCCTCGCCCTCGTCGAGGCCAAGTGTCGGGAACATCGCCTGCGGCCCAAGCTCGTTCAGGTCACCGAGGGGGAGCGGACCACCCACGGTCCGTTCGACTGCGAGTACTTCGCGGTCAACCACTCGATCCCGGACGCCATCGCGCTCGCGATCCGCACGCCGGCGGGTCTCGCCCTGCACACCGGCGACATCAAGCTCGACCAGCTGCCCCTCGACGGTCGTCTCACCGACCTGGCCGGGTTCAGCCGTCTCGGTGACGAGGGCGTCGACCTGTTCCTCGTCGACTCGACCAACGCCGAGGTCCCCGGCTTCGTCACCCCCGAACGTGAGATCGGTGGTGTGCTCGACCAGGTCATCGGCAAGGCCAGGCAACGCGTCATCGTCGCGTCCTTCGCCAGCCACGTGCACCGCATCCAGCAGATCATCGACGTCGCGCACACCCACAACCGGCGCGTCTGCTTCGTCGGCCGGTCGATGGTGCGGAACATGCAGATCGCGCAGGACCTCGGCTACCTGTCGGTGCCGGACGGGGTGGTCGTCGACCTCGACACCGCCGCAACGCTTCCCGACCATCGCATCGTGCTGATCTCGACCGGTTCGCAGGGCGAGCCGCTGTCGGCGTTGTCGCGGATGGCGCGCGGTGAGCACCGCCAGATCAACATCCGCGCCGATGACCTGGTCGTGCTGGCCTCGTCGCTGATCCCGGGCAACGAGAACTCGGTCTTCGCCGTCGTCAACGGCCTGGCCAAGCGCGGTGCCACCGTGATCACCCAGCAGAGCGCCAAGGTCCACGTGTCCGGCCACGCCTCGGCGGGTGAGCTGCTGTACCTGTACAACGCGGTGCGGCCGTCGAATGTGATGCCGGTGCACGGTGAATGGCGCCACCTGCGTGCGAATGCCGCGCTCGCGGTCGCGACCGGTGTGTCCGAGGATCAGGTCGTGCTGGCCGAGGACGGCGTCGTGGTCGACCTCGTCGACGGCCGGGCCGAGATCGTCGGGCGCGTGCCGGTCGGACACGTCTACGTCGACGGACTGTCGGTCGGTGACGTCGGCGAGTCGACCCTGTCGGAGCGTCTCGTGCTCGGTGAGGGCGGTTTCATCGCGATCACCGTCGCGATCGATGCGACGACGGGGCGCGCGGTCAGCTCGCCGGAGGTCTCCGGCCGTGGCTTCTCCGACGACCCGGATGCGCTGAAGGCGGCTGCCGACCTGGTCAACCAGGTTCTCGACTCCCTGGCCGCCGAGGGTGTGAGCGACGCGCATCGCATCGCGCAGGGGATCCGGCGCGCCGTGGGCCGGTGGGTCTCCGAGGCCTACCGCCGCCGCCCGATGATCGTGCCGACGGTTCTCGCGGTGGGAGCCGACTGAACGGTACGACCGTATCGGAAACGCTCGCTACTGTGGACGGGGTGACAGGTGCACAGGAGGAACGAGCGGCTCTCGTCGAGACCCTGAAGAAGGTGGGCCCGGACGCGCCCACCCTCTGTGAGGGCTGGACCACCCGCGATCTGTTGGCTCATCTCGTCGTTCGCGAACGACGCCCCGACACCGGGCCGGGCATCCTGATCCCGGCGTTCGCCGGATACACCGAGAAGGTGCGGACCAAGGCCGCTCGGCGGGACTTCGACGAGTTGCTCGACGAACTCGCCTCGGGTCCGCCGGTCTACTCACCGTTCAAGCTCGTCGACCGGTTCGCCAATCTCGCCGAGATGTTCGTCCACCACGAGGACGTGCTGCGCGGGGGAGCGGACCCGGCGGGCCGCTGGACGCCGCGGATGCTGTCACCCGAACTCGAGGCCGAGCTGCGCGGTCCGGCCACCTCGATGGGCAGGATGACGCTCAAGAAGATCCCCGCACGCGTCACCCTCCGCACGACCGCCGGTGAGGACCTCCTGACCGTCGGCTCCGGGAAGGACGTCGTGGTCACCGGGTCGATCGGTGAGCTCGTCCTGTTCGCGTTCGGACGGGCACCCGTCGCCGTGACCTTCGACGGCGATGCGGACGCGATCGCCGCGGTTCGTGAGAGTTCTCACGGCCTCTAGGGCGTGTCCCGATGCGACCGGGTAACAACTTCGACACGGCGCCGTTATCGGTGTTGCCCATGTGACTGAAGTGAACTCTGCCGACTAGTCTGTCGGTATGGCTTCGAAGGCAAGCACGGGTACGCGCACGTCCGCGTCTGGGTCGCGGGCATCCGGCACTCGCTCGGGTGCGAAAAGTGCCGGACGGTCGACGGGTTCGGCGGCACGTTCGGGCGCGAGCAAGTCGGCCGGGACACGCTCCGGTTCCACCCGCTCCGGCGCGGGCAAAGCCGGATCGTCGCGCGCGTCGAACCGATCCACCGGCAGCGGCAAATCCCGCACACGGCAGTCCGCCACCGCGACGCCGCGCCGCCGGAACACGTCGGCCTCCGCCGAATCGGTCGATCTCCACCGCCGTTCGGTCGCCGCCGCCGGCGCCTCCGCGGTGGGGAAGGGGATCGGAGCCGGCTGGTCACTGTTCGCTCGTGGTGTCGGCAGCGCGGCCCGCGTGGGTTCCGGAGTCGGCCGCGGACCGCGGACCGAGTCGCGTCCGTTCGACGACGACGATTTCGATCTGGATGCCGTCGACGGTGACGACGCCGAGTACGACGATGTCGACGCGGACGTGGTGGGTCCGCGCGGTCAGGGCCATAGTCATCGCCGGGACGGCGTCGCGCTCGGCCTGCTCGGGTTGGGACTCCTGGTCGCGGCCAGTGTGTGGTTCGGTGCCGCCGGGCCGGTCGGTGCGTTCATCGAGGCGTTGATCCGCGCGATCGTCGGGTCCGCGGCCGTCGTGATGCCGGTCGCGCTCGTCGTTGTCGCGATCATGCTGATGCGGCGTCCGGCCGCACCCGAACGCCGTGGGCGCTACCTCGGCGGTGGCTCCCTCGTCGTGCTTCCCCTGCTCGGCATCATGCATCTGATCGCCGGTGCACCGCTGGATCTGCCGGGCCGTTCGGCGGCGGCGGGCTTCGTCGGTTTCGCCATCGGCACGCCGCTCACCGCGGGGGTCACCGCCTGGGTGTCCGTCCCGATCCTGTTGCTGTGCATGGCCTTCGGTGTGCTGATCCTCAGTGGTCGGACCGTGCGCGAAGTCGTCGACGCCGCCGCCGGATACCTCGGCCTGGGCGTGCCCGGTGCCGACGGCGCGCCGTGGGAGGGCGACCTCGACTGGGACGAGGACGCGGAGAACTACGAGGATCCCGACTTCAGGGATCCCGCAGCGGACGATGCCGACGACGATGACGCGGACACCTACGGCTCCCGGGCGACTCGTCGCTCGTACTCGTCGAACCCGTACGACAACTACCCGCCCGACGAGACCCCGTCGCGGCCCTCGAGTCGGTCGCGGCGCAAGCCGGCCAAGGTCGCCGAGGAACCGATCGAAGACGCGGTCACCGAGAACTTCGCCGATGCGTTCACCGAGCCGTTCGGGGACAACGCCCCCGACGAGCAGATGACCGAGGTGATCGACCCCCCGGCCCGTCCGGCTGCTCGCCGCACGACGCCCGCCGCGCGTCCGGCACCCAAACCGGCACCCAAACCGGCACCCGAGCCCGAACCCGACCTCGACGACGAGGAGGCCTTCTCACCGGCGGCCCCGGCTGCCGAGGGCGACTACCTGCTGCCGCCCCCGCATCTGCTGCTCGAAGGCGACCCGCCGAAGGCCGGGACCAGCGCCAACGACGAGATGATCGACCGGATGACCGGTGTCCTCGAACAGTTCAAGATCGATGCCGCGGTCACCGGCTACACGCGCGGACCGACGGTCACCCGGTACGAGGTCGAGCTGGGACCGGGCGTGAAGGTCGAGAAGATCACCGCGCTCCAGCGCAACATCGCCTACGCCGCGGCCACCGACAACGTCCGCCTGCTCGCGCCGATCCCGGGCAAGTCCGCGGTCGGTATCGAGGTACCCAACGCCGATCGTGAGATGGTCCGCCTGGCCGACGTCCTCAGCGCGTCGTCGACCCGCAAGGACAAGCATCCGCTCGTGATCGGTCTGGGCAAGGACATCGAGGGCGACTTCGTCAGCGCGAACCTGGCGAAGATGCCGCACCTGCTCGTCGCCGGTTCGACCGGCTCCGGTAAGTCGAGCTTCGTCAACTCCATGCTGGTGTCACTCCTGAGCCGCGCCACCCCGGAGCAGGTCCGGATGATCCTCATCGACCCGAAGATGGTGGAACTCACGCCTTACGAGGGCATCCCGCACCTGATCACCCCCATCATCACCCAGCCCAAGAAGGCGGCCGCCGCCCTCGCATGGCTGGTGGAGGAGATGGAGCAGCGCTACCAGGACATGAAGGCGTCGCGGGTGCGTCACATCGACGACTTCAACGCGAAGGTGCGCTCCGGCGAGATCACCACTCCGCTCGGCAGCGAGCGGGTGTACAAGCCGTACCCGTACATCCTCGCCATCGTCGACGAACTCGCGGACCTGATGATGACCGCGCCGCGCGACGTGGAAGAGGCGATCGTCCGCATCACGCAGAAGGCGCGCGCCGCCGGCATCCACCTGGTCCTCGCGACGCAGCGTCCGTCGGTCGACGTCGTCACCGGTCTGATCAAGACCAACGTGCCATCGCGCCTGGCGTTCGCCACGTCGTCGCTGACCGACTCGCGCGTCATCCTCGATCAGCCGGGCGCCGAGAAGCTCATCGGCATGGGTGACGGCCTGTTCCTGCCGATGGGCGCCAACAAGCCGATCCGCATGCAGGGCGCCTACATCTCCGACGAGGAGATCGCGGCCGTCGTCGACTTCACCAAGGAGCAGGCCGAGCCGGAGTACACCGAGGGTGTCACCGCGGCGAAGGCCGGCGAGAAGAAGGACATCGACAGCGACATCGGCAACGACCTCGACGACCTGCTGCAGGCGATCGAACTCGTCGTCTCCAGCCAGTTCGGGTCGACGTCGATGCTGCAGCGCAAGCTGCGGGTCGGCTTCGCGAAGGCGGGGCGCCTGATGGACCTCATGGAGACCCGCGGCGTCGTCGGACCCAGCGAGGGTTCCAAGGCGCGCGAGGTGCTCGTCAAGCCCGACGATCTCGCGGGCGTGATCGCCTCGATCACCGGCGGTGGAGACGAAACGGACGGATCGGGAGACTGAAGAACTCTCTGACCTGAGGTTTCTGCGGAACTACTACAGCCTGTACTAAAGTGACGGCAGATCCATGAGGGGAGTATCCCCGACGCGGCGTCTCCGTCAATACGGTCAGGGCCCGCGATGATGCCGATCATCGTCGCAACCCTGGCCCGGAGCGTCGGCCGCCATCTCGGCGGGAGAGACCTCTGGCTCGTCAGCTTATGCTGCCTGCTGGAGGAATGCTGTGGATGTCTCTGTATCCGTGTGGCTGATCACTGTTGCGGTGATCCTCGGATTGTTCGTGTTCGACTTCTTCTCCCACGTGCGCGTGCCGCACGCCCCGTCGCTCAAGGAATCGGGCACCTGGTCGGCGGTGTACATCGCGCTCGCCATCGTGTTCGGGCTGTTCGTCTGGTGGAAGTGGGGATCGACGTTCGGCGGCGAGTACTTCGCCGGCTACGTGACCGAGAAGGCGCTCTCGGTGGACAACCTGTTCGTGTTCGTCATCATCATGGCGAAATTCGCGGTGCCTCGTGAGTATCAGCAGAAGGTGCTGCTGCTCGGCATCGTCATGGCGCTGGGCATGCGCGGCATCTTCATCGCCGTCGGCGCCGCCGCGATCAACGCCTACAGCTGGGTGTTCTACCTGTTCGGCGCGTTCCTGATCTTCACCGCCGTCAAGCTCGTCCGGGAGAGCGACGACCCCGTGGAGCACGAGGAACAGCGGGAGAGTCGCCTCGAGCGGTTCGTCAAGCGGTTCCTGCGCACCCATGACTCCTACGACCGCGACAAGCTGTTCACCCGCGTCAACGGCAAGCGTCTCGCGACGCCGATGCTGATGGTCCTCATCGTCATCGGGTTCACCGACGTGCTCTTCGCCCTCGACTCGATCCCGGCGATCTACGGCCTGACCCAGGAGCCGTACCTGGTGTTCACCGCCAACGCCTTCGCGCTGATGGGCCTGCGTCAGCTGTACTTCCTGCTCGGCGGGCTGCTCGACCGGCTGGTGTACCTGTCGATCGGCCTGTCGATCATCCTTGCGTTCATCGGTGCGAAGCTCGTCCTGCACGCGCTGCACGAGAACACCCTGCCGTTCGTCAACGGCGGTGAGCATGTAAGCGTCCCGGAGATCTCGACGCCGATGTCGTTGTCGGTGATCGTCGGTGTCCTGGTGATCACCACCGTCGCAAGCCTGGTCAAGAGCAGGTCGGCGGTGTCGAAGAGTTAGCGGCAGGGGTCAGAACGGTCCGAAGACCTGGGTCCACTCGTCGATCCGTACGGCGTCGACCGCCTCGTGCGCCTGGAACGGGTCGTTGGCGAGGAACGCCTCGGCGGCCTCGAGGTCGGCCGCGCTGATGATGATCAGCGCGCCCGACCCGTCCGGGTACGGTCCCGCGATGAGCACGTTTCCCGCGGTGTTCTCCTCGCCGAGCCACTGCCGATGAAGCGGCCGGTGCTGGTCGCGGAGCGCGGCCTTGGCCGGACGGTAGGTGTACTGGACGGCGAAATAGGGCATCGGTTCACTCCTGGGTGATGGTGGCCAGCATCCTGGTGTTCCCCAGGGTGTTGGGTTTGACGTAACTCAGGTCGAGGAACTCCGCGACACCGGTGTCGTACGAGCGGCACATCTCCTCGAACACCTCGCGCGTGACCGGGGTGCCCTCGATCTCGCGGAAGCCGTGCTTGGCGAAGAAGCTCGTCTCGAAGGTCAGCACGAAGACGCGGGCCAGTTCGAGTTCGCGGGCGATCTCCATCAGCCGGCCGACGATCTTGTGCCCGATGCCACGTCCGGAGAACACGGGATCGACCGCGACCGTGCGAACCTCGCCGAGATCGGCCCACAGTACGTGGAGCGCACCACATCCCACGACCAGCCCGTCGACTTCGGCGACCCAGAACTCCTGGACCGACTCGTAGAGGGTGACGAGGTTCTTCTCCAGGAGGATCCTGCCCGCGTACTTGTCGATGAGTTCCTTGATGCGCGGTACGTCCGACGTACGCGCGCGCCGGACGGCGATGTCCCGAGTAGTCGGTTCGGGCGCAACGGGATCCGCCGCGGACTCGGGTTGGGCGGGCTCCGGGGAGACGGGGGACATGGGAACTCACCTTAGTCCTGTGAGGTCGTGCGCCCCACGGTGATGTCGGGGCGCGTAGCGGCCCGGGTGACCTTCCGCGGGGCGTGGACCGATACCCTGTGGGGTGTGAGTACGAGAATTCCCGTGTATCGCGGAACCTGTCCGCGCTCGGGGGTGTGCTCATGACCGATCGCATTCGGCGGGCCGTCGACGAAAAAGGTATCGCAAATGTGGGCCGCGGGCCGGACCACATCACCGATCCCGTCGACCCGGTCCCGGTCGTCAACATCGCGAATGCCCTGACCGTCTTCCGGATCCTCCTGGTTCCGGTGTTCCTGACGGTGCTGTTCCTCGAGTCCGGGGAGTCCACGCTGTGGCGCACGGTGGCGACGGTCGTCTTCGCCGTCGCGGCCCTGACCGATCGGTACGACGGCCGCATCGCCCGCGAGCGCGGCCTGATCACCGACTTCGGCAAGATGGCCG
The DNA here is from genome assembly GCF_009872315.1 of Gordonia sp. YY1. Classification (NCBI taxonomy): domain Bacteria; kingdom Bacillati; phylum Actinomycetota; class Actinomycetes; order Mycobacteriales; family Gordoniaceae; genus Gordonia; species Gordonia sp. YY1. Next base: position 390,381 of record NZ_WXYI01000002.1, read on the forward strand.
ACCCGATCGCGGACAAGGCCCTGATCGGTGGTGCGCTCGTCGGACTCTCGATCCTCGGCATCCTGCCCTGGTGGGTCACCGCGGTCATCATCGCGCGCGAACTGTGGGTCACCGCGCTGCGCTTCTGGGTGCTGCGGCACAAGGTCATCCCCGCCAGTCGCGGCGGAAAACTCAAGACGCTGCTGCAGGCGGTCGCCATCGGCCTGTACCTTGCGCCCCTCGGCGGCGGTTGGGACATCGCCGCCGGCATCGTGATGGGTCTCGCGGTGGTCGTCACCATCTACACCGGCCTCGACTACACCTGGCAGGCGATCAAGGTAAGGTCCGCCGGCGGTTCCCGCCCCGGCACCCCCGATCCAGAGCCGGCACCGCAGACGCGACGGGCCGTGGGAGGAACCGGCGCGGGGCGCTGAGTTCGACTACTGTCGGTGGAACCGCGGCCGGGGAACGATCCGGCTGCGTGAGGCGTTGGCCGAGGAGTGGACAGGGAGAGGAGACTCGATGGCGATGCTCTTACGTGAGGCGCTCGGCGACAGCCTGCGTCGGGTCCGCACGCAGCAAGGCCGGACCCTGCGTGAGGTGTCCACCGGTGCACGCGTGAGCCTGGGCTACCTCTCCGAGGTCGAGCGCGGTCAGAAAGAGGCCTCGAGCGAACTACTCGCGGCCATCTGCGATGCACTCGACGTGGAGATCGCCGACCTCCTCCTCGACGTCGGGAACGCGATGCGTCCGGCCGAGACCATGACCCCCGAGGTCGCCGAGGCCGGTCTCACCGCGACCAAGGTGGTCATTCCCGCACCCGCCGGACGCCGGGACGCGACGGCGCTCGCGGCCGCCTGATGCACGTCGTCCGAATGACCATTTGAGTGCTGCGGCACTATCGGGAACCCGCAGCCACTAAATTGGTCTGCACAGTTCTCTCAAACCCCTGAATGGAGTGACGTAGAGCATGGCGAACCCGTTCGTGAAGTTGTGGCGGTACCTGACGGCACTCGGCAACGCGAAGATCGACGAACACGCCGACCCGAAGGTCCAGATCCAGCAGGCGATCGAAGATGCCCAGCGTCAGCATCAGGCGTTGTCGCAGCAGGCCGCCTCGGTCATCGGCAACCAGCGACAGCTCGAGATGAAGCTCAACCGGCAGCTCGAGGACATCGAGCGTCTGCAGGCCAATACCCGCCAGGCACTGACGCTGGCCGACCAGGCCGCTGCCGCCGGCGACACCCAGAAGGCCACCGAGTACACGAACGCCGCCGAGGCGTTCGCGGCGCAGCTCGTGACCGCCGAGCAGAGCGTCGAGGACCTCAAGTCCCTGCACGACCAGTCGCTGCAGGCCGCCGACCAGGCCAAGAAGGCCGTCGAGCGCAACGCGATGATCCTCCAGCAGAAACTCGCCGAGCGTTCCAAGCTGCTCAGCCAGCTCGAGCAGGCCAAGATGCAGGAGCAGGTCAGCGCATCGCTCAACCAGATGAGCGAGTTGTCGGTGCCCGGCAACACCCCGAGTCTCGACCAGGTCCGCGAGAAGATCGAGCGCCGCTACGCCAACGCCCTCGGTTCGGCCGAGCTGGCCAAGAACTCGGTCCAGGGCCGCATGCAGGAGGTCGAGCAGGCGGGCATCCAGATGGCCGGTCATTCGCGCCTGGAGCAGATCCGCGCCAGTATGCGCGGCGACGCCCTGCCGTCCGCGGGTGCCACCGCTCCGCCGTTGCAGAAGGGTCAGCCGGCGACGCAGGCCACCCCGCCGACCACCGAGCCGCCCGCGCAGAACTGATCCGCGGCACGTGCATGTTGCACTTGTCGCGGGTTCCGATGCGGGACATGCCTTTCCGGCGTTCGCCCTCGCCGAGCGGTTCACCGCGGCCGGGCATCGGGCCACTGTCCACACCGGACTGAACTGGTCGGCCGCCGCGCGTCGTCGTGGCATCGACATCGCCGAGCTCCCGGGTCTCGCGGCCACGGACGTCGACGACGACGCCGACGCCGGGGACAAACTCAGCGGCCGCGCGGCGCGCATGGCCGATCTGCTCGCGCCCCTGCTGGCGGAGTCCGGTGCCGATCTCGTCGTCTCCGACGTCATCACGGTCTGTGGGGGATGGGCCGCGCAGCTCCGGGGCCTTCCGTGGATCGAGCTGTCGCCGCACCCGCTGTACATGCCGTCTCGCGGCCTGCCGCCGATCGGTTCGGGGCTCGCCCCGGGAACCGGCATCCGCGGTCGCGTTCGGGACACGCTGATGCGTGCCGCGACCGCGACCTCCATTCGCAAAGGTGAACGGCAGCGTGCTGCGGCACGGCTGTCGATCGGTCTCCCGGCGCTCCACGGTGGTCCGTGCGCGCGATTCGTGGCGACGCTGCCGGGTCTCGAGGTGCCGCGGCCCGACTGGCCGGCCGACACCCATCTCATCGGTCCGCTCCTGTGGGAACCCACCGACGACCTCTTCGACCGTCCCGACGGCGATGCACCGCTGGTGGTGCTCGCCCCGTCGACGGCGCAGACCGGCGCCCCCGACATGGTCGGTGTGGTCCTCGAGGCGCTGTCCGAGCGGGTTCTGGGCCGTCGTGTCCGGGTGGTGGTCTCCGGGCTGCATCGTCCGTCCACCGCGGATCTCGCCCGCTTCGGCGACTCCTCGGCCCCGATCGCCGCAGGGCTGGGACGGCAGGACGAGGTGGTGGCCGACGCGCAGGTACTGATCTGCGGCTCCGGTCACGGGATCCTGGCCAAGGCGATGAGCGCCGGGGTACCGGTCGTCGCAGTACCCGGCGGCGGCGACCAGTGGGAGCTGGCGAACCGTCTCCGTCGCGCGGGTGCCGGCCGATTGGTCCGCCCGCTGACGGTCGAGGCCGCCGCCGATGCCGTCCGCACCGTTCTCGACGACCCGGAGTACGCCCGGAGCGCACGGCGGATCGGGGCGAGCGGTGCCGACACAGTGGACCCCGTGGCGGTGGCCCACGCCGTCCTGGACCGTGCCTCCTTCCGTAGGGTGGGGCCGTGCGCCTGACCGAGTTCAACGAACTGATGACCACCGAATTCGGTGTGTCCAGGGCGGATTCGATCCTCGTCGACCACGTGCTCACCGAATTCGGTGGACGCACCGGGGCGCAGGCGATCGACGACGGGGTCGACCCGCGCGACGTCTGGGTCGCCATCTGCCGCGACTTCGACGTACCGCGACGGCGTTGGTGACATACCTCGCGTGTCACACTTGCCATCGAACACCTGTTCGTTCATCCTGGTGATCAGACGGAACCGTACGGACCGCCGCCGCGTCTGAGATATGGGGATCGGGAAGCAGTGTCGGGCCCGGGGAGGGCCGCCGAGACTTGTCGGACCCACGCGATACCTTTCAGACATGAACGCCCGGACCGCACCGACCACCCGCCGGAAATCCGGCTCACAACCGAGGAGAACTCCCATGGCACCTGCGCCTCAAGACCGTGAGAAGGCCCTCGATCTGGCCCTCGCCCAGATCGACAAGAACTTCGGCAAGGGCTCGGTGATGCGCCTGGGCGAGGAGACCCGCCAGCCGATCGAGATCATCCCGACCGGTTCGATCGCACTCGACGTCGCCCTCGGTATCGGCGGTCTGCCCCGTGGCCGCGTCGTCGAGATCTACGGTCCGGAATCCTCGGGTAAGACCACGGTCGCGCTGCACGCCGTCGCCAACGCCCAGGCCCTGGGCGGTATCGCCGCGTTCATCGACGCCGAGCATGCGCTGGACCCCGATTACGCCGCCAAGCTCGGCGTCGACACCGACGCCCTGCTCGTGTCGCAGCCCGACACCGGTGAGCAGGCGCTCGAGATCGCCGACATGCTGATCCGCTCCGGCGCGCTCGACATCCTGGTCATCGACTCGGTCGCCGCGCTCGTGCCCAAGGCCGAGATCGAGGGTGAGATGGGCGACAGCCACGTCGGTCTGCAGGCCCGCCTGATGAGCCAGGCGTTGCGCAAGATGACCTCCGCGCTGAACCAGTCGAAGACCACCGCGATCTTCATCAACCAGTTGCGCGAGAAGATCGGCGTGATGTTCGGTTCCCCCGAGACCACGACGGGCGGTAAGGCTCTCAAGTTCTACTCGTCGGTGCGCCTGGATGTCCGCCGTATCGAGACCCTGAAGGACGGCACCGATGCGGTGGGTAACCGTACCCGCGTGAAGGTCGTCAAGAACAAGGTCGCGCCGCCGTTCAAGCAGGCCGAGTTCGACATCCTCTACGGGCAGGGCATCAGCAAGGAGGGCTCACTGATCGACATGGGTGTGGCCGAGGGCTTCATCCGTAAGTCGGGCTCGTGGTTCACCTACGAGGGCGATCAGCTCGGCCAGGGCAAGGAGAATGCCCGCAAATTCCTGCTCGAGAACGTCGACATCCGCGACGAGATCGAGAAGAAGATCAAGGAGAAGCTCGGCATCGGCGCGACCGTCGACGCCGACGACATCGCCCCGGCACCGGTCGAATTCTGATCGGCTCCGCCTGATCCGATATGAACGAGGCATCAAGCCCCGAACCGACGGACCCCGAACGGACGCGCACGCGTCGGGATGACAACCCCGACCGGCGAGGCCCCAGCGCATGGGACTCTGCACTGCGACTGCTCGGGGTCCGTGCGCGTTCACGGCACGAGATGCGGGAGCGGTTGACCCGCAAGGGGTTCGACACGGACACCGTCGACGAGGTGATGGCGCGACTCGACAAGCACCAGTTGCTCGACGACACCGACTTCGCCGCCGAGTGGGTACGCTCCCGCCACCTGAACTCCGGAAAGGGACGCGTGGCGCTGCGTCATGAGCTCCGGACCAAGGGAATCTCCGAGTCGATCATCGCCGAGACCCTCGCCGAGATCGATCCCGACGACGAACGCGAGATCGCGGCCGGACTCGTCGCACGGAAGCTGACGCCGTCGGTCGTCGAACGCGTTGTCGCCGATCGTGCCGAACGAGAGAAGACCCTGCGTCGTCTGGTCGGTTTCCTTGTCCGGCGCGGCTATTCGCAGTCGCTGGCCTTCGACGTGGTGGGGGAGGCGCTCGGCGCACTGGAGGACGCCTGAGGCCTCTCCCCGTCACTCCGACGGCACGCTTCAGAGCAGGTTCTCCGACGCGGCCAGTTCGGTCTTCTCCGGGTCGGCCGGCTCGGCGGCCGACCGCCGACCCTGACGCACACGTCGCTCGACGTAGGTCGCGAGGTTCGAGAGCCCGAAGTTGATGACGATCATGATGATCGCCACCACGATCAGCGCCGGGATGTAGTTGCCGTAGCGGGAGGCCGACAGCAGGCCGCTGCGCACGACCTCCGAGTAGCCGATGATGTAGCCGAGCGCACTGTCCTTGAGTGCCACCACCATCTGCGAGATCAGCGCCGGCATCATCGCGGTGATCGCCTGGGGGAGCAGCACGATGCGCATCATCTGGCTCTTGCGCAGACCGAGCGACATGGATGCCTCGGTCTGGCCCTTCGGCAGCGAGTTGATGCCGGAGCGCAGGATCTCGGCCATCACCGACCCGTTGTAGAGCGTCAGCCCGGTGACCACCGCGGCGAACGCCAGCATCGACGACGGGAATATGCCGTAGATGGCGAACAGGAACCAGGTGAACACCATCAGGATCAGGACCGGGATCGCACGGAAGACCTCGACGAACACGCCCGAGACGGCCCGTACCCAGCGATGATCCGACAGCCGGCCGATGCCGAGGACGGCGCCGAGGATCAGCGAGAACACGATCGAGACGGCGGCCGCCGCCAGAGTGCGCCACAGGCCGGGCAGGATGTAGCCGGTCCAGGTGGACCAGGTGACGAACGGGCTCCACTTCTCGCCGGTGAACTGTTCGTTGGCGGCGAGTACGGAGATCACGTAGATCGCGATCGCCGCGAGGACCGCGATGAACAGGATCGCCGTCAGGCGATTCCGGGCTCGTGCGCGTGGTCCGGGTGCGTCGTACAGGACAGTCGATTCGGCGCTCATCGTTTCACCGCCAGTCGCTTGGCGAGGTAGCCGAAGACGGCCCCCTCGGTGAGGGTGATGATCATGAAGCCCACGGCGATGACGCCGAAGATCACGAACAGCTGGTCGGAGAAGGTCTCGATCTCGGTCTTCATGAGAGCCGCGGCCTCGGCGACACCGATGACCGAGGCGACCGTGGTGTTCTTGGTGAGCGCGATCAGGACGCTGCCCAGCGGGCCGATGACCGATCGGATCGCCTGCGGCAACACGATGACCCCGAACACCTGGGTGAACGACAGACCCAGCGACCGGGCCGCCTCAGCCTGTCCCAGGGGCACGGTGTTGAAGCCGGACCGGAGCGTCTCGCAGACGAAGGTCGACGTGTAGAGGACGAACGCGAGCACCGCGAGCCAGAAGTTGTTGGACTTGATCGTCGGCGCGAAGGTCAGGCCCAGATTCTGGTAGAGACCGATTGCGCAGAACAGCACGACGAGCGTCAGCGGGGTGTTGCGGACCACGTTCACGTAGACCCCGGCGAAACCGCGCATCACCGGGACGGGGGAGACCCGCATCGCGGCGAGGGCCGTGCCCCACACCAGCGAGCCGATCGCCGAGTAGAAGGTCAGCTGGATGGTCACCCAGAAGGCGGGCCACAGCTGAGGACCCATGCTCTCCCACAGAGAGGCGTCATTCATCGATGGTTCCTCTCACTCGAGTCCGGGCGGGCACGGCTTGGATGGTGAATCGAGGAATTCGAGGTCACCGGGGTCGGGTTTGTAGGGGAACTTCGACCCGGGACGATCCGCGCGGGCGATGATCTCGTCCACGTACTCGTTGCCGAGAGCTTCGCGCAGGTCGGCGTTCCATGGTGACTCCCCGAGGCCGGCATCAGAGCTCCCGGCCGGGGTCAGCATGGCGTCGAGGGCCTTGTTGATCGCATCCACGGCGGCTTTGTCGCCGAGAGCGACACCGACGCCGTAGCGCTCGGTCGAGAACGGACTGCCGGCCGTTTTCAAGGCGTCCTTCACGCACGCGTCCTTGAGGTAGGTCATCTCGACGAGCTTGAACTCGTCCTTCCAGAAGTTGGCGTAACCGGCGAGGATCGCCTCGTCGGTCGTCAGGGCGTCGACCTTGTCTCGGCGCAGCGCCTCGACACACGCCGAGTAGGAGTCGTACTCCTGCAGCTGGACCGTCGGCAGCTGGGCCTTCACGTTCTGCGCCGATGTCGAGCCGGTGACCGAACAGAGCTTCTTGCCCTTGTCCAGGTCGGTGAGTTCGTCGATCGAGTTGTCGTCGGCGCGCACCATCAGACCCTGATAGGTCTGTAGGTAGGGGCCGCCGAACGACACCTTCTTGGAGCGGCTCGCGTTGATCGAATAGGTGGCGGCGATGAGGTCGACCTCGCCGTTGTCGATCATCGCCTCGCGACGGGCCGACGGCGTTTCCCGCCAGGTGATCTCCGGGTGGTCCACGCCGAGGTCGTCGGCTATGGAATTGACCACATACGTGGCGACCGACGCGTCGAAGCCGGTGACGTTGCCGTTCGGCTCGTAGAGCCCGAGTCCCGGCTGGTCGAACTTGACGCCCAGGACCACCGAACCGTCGCGGATCGAGTTCAGCAGGCTGCGGGGCTCGGTGCTCCCGCAGGCCGACAGCAGTCCGGTCAGCAGTGCCCCGACCGCGAGAAGCAGGCCGGCACGACGCCATCGGGACAAGTGTTGATGTGTGTGTGGTGTGGTGTGGCTCATCCGCATCTCAGTGCCCCAGGATCTTGCCGAGGAAGTCGCGCGCTCGGTCGGTCTTGGGGGCGGTGAAGAAGGTGTCGGGTTCGGAGTCCTCGATGATCGCGCCGTCGGCCATGAAGATCACCCGGTCGGCGGCCTTGCGGGCAAAGCCCATCTCATGGGTGACGACCAGCATCGTCATGCCCTCCTTGGCCAGGGAGACCATCACGTCGAGCACCTCGTTGACCATCTCCGGGTCGAGCGCCGACGTCGGCTCGTCGAACAGCATGATCTTCGGGTCCATCGCGAGGGAGCGGGCGATGGCGACGCGCTGCTGCTGGCCCCCGGACAGCTGGGCCGGGTACTTGTCCTTCTGGCTCGCGATGCCGACCCGCTCGAGCAGTTCGAGTGCGCGCTTGTCCGCGTCGGCCTTGGACTTCTTGCGCACCTTCGTCGGTGCGAGGGTCACATTCTCGAGAATCGTCTTGTGCGAGAACAGGTTGAAGGACTGGAACACCATGCCGACATCGGCGCGCAGTCGCGCGAGGTCCTTGCCCTCGGCCGGCAGGACCTGACCCTCGACCCGGATCTCGCCCTCATCGATCGGCTCGAGCCGGTTGATGGTCCGGCACAGCGTCGACTTGCCCGACCCGGATGGACCGAGGACCACCACCACCTGTCCGGCGGGAACCTCGAGGTCGATGTCCTTGAGTACGTGCAGCGAACCGAAGTGCTTCTGCACCCCGCGCATCGCGATCATCGGCTGGGACCCTGGGCCCGCGGACTTGCTCGGCGAAACGGTCATTCGTGAACCCTAACCAAATACGTGCCATCGAGTCGCGCAGGTGACGCCGAATCGGCGATTTGCGTGGGCCCCGTACCCTGGTAGGAGTGAGTATCGAGTTGTCGGATCGGCCTGACGAGGCTGCATCAGCCCAGTCACCCCGCAGCTATCAGGTCCGTACCTATGGCTGCCAGATGAACGTCCACGACTCCGAACGCATCTCCGGTCTTCTCGAGGACGCGGGATACGTCCGTGCGGCCGAGGACGACGACGCCGATCTGGTCGTCTTCAACACCTGCGCGATCCGCGAGAACGCCGACAACAAGCTCTACGGCAACCTGTCGCATCTCGCGCCGGTGAAGTCCAGCCGTCCGGGCATGCAGATCGCCGTCGGTGGATGCCTCGCGCAGAAGGACAAGGACACCGTCGTCGCCAAGGCGCCGTGGGTCGACGTCGTGTTCGGCACCCACAACATCGGCTCGCTGCCGGCGCTGCTCGACCGTGCCCGTCACAACGCGGAAGCGCAGGTCGAGATCCTCGACTCCCTCGAACGATTCCCCTCGACGCTGCCCGCGAAGCGCGACTCGGCCTACTCCGGATGGGTGTCGGTGTCGGTGGGCTGCAACAACACGTGCACCTTCTGCATCGTGCCGTCGCTGCGCGGCAAGGAGGTCGACCGACGACCCGGTGACGTACTGGCCGAGGTCCAGGCGCTCGTCGACCAGGGCGTCGTCGAGGTGACCCTGCTCGGTCAGAACGTCAACGCCTACGGCATGTCCTTCGCCGATCCCGACCAGCCCCGCAACCGCGGCGCCTTCGCCGAGTTGCTGCGGGCCTGCGGGACCATCGAGGGGCTCGAGCGGGTCCGCTTCACCTCGCCGCATCCGGCCGAGTTCACCGACGACGTGATCGAGGCGATGGCGCAGACCCCCAACGTGTGCCCGCAGCTGCACATGCCGCTGCAATCCGGCTCCGACCGCATCCTGCGCGCCATGCGACGCAGCTACCGCCAGACCAGATTCCTCGGCATCCTCGACAAGGTCCGTGAGGCGATGCCGCATGCGGCGATCACCACCGACATCATCGTCGGGTTCCCGGGGGAGACCGAGGAGGACTTCCAGGCGACCCTCGACGTCGTCGAACGTGCGCGGTTCTCCAGCGCTTTCACCTTCCAGTACTCGCCGCGTCCCGGGACGCCGGCCGCGACGATGCCCGACCAGGTGCCGGCCGAGGTCGTCGGCGAGCGCTACCAGCGCCTCATCGCCCTGCAGGAGCGGATCTGCCTGTCCGAGAACGAATCCCTGACCGGCACCGAGGTGGAGCTGCTCGTCGTCGCCGACGAGGGACGCAAGTCCGCCAAGACCCGGCGCATGACCGGTCGCGCGCGTGACGGACGTCTGGTGCACTTCGCTCCCGGCGACGTCGCGTCCGGTATCCGTCCCGGCGACGTGGTCCACACCGTCGTGACCGCGGCCGCGCCGCACCACCTGATCGCCGACGCCGGGGTGCTCTCGCACCGCCGCACGCGCGCCGGCGACGCCTACGAGCAGAGCCGCACGCCGACCACGGCGCCCGTGGGGGTGGGCCTCGGTCTGCCGACTGTTGGTCCCCCCGGACCCACCCCCGCACCCGCCGACGCCGGATGCGGCAGCGCGTGCGGTGGCTGAGCGTGCACGAACTCGAGATAGAAACAAAGTGAGGCGATGACGATGTCCGAGGACCCGTTCAAGGAGTATGAGAGCGATCTCCGCAAGGCGGAGCGTCGTGTGGCCGGTGAGATCGACCCCGGAGCCCGCGCGGTCGTCGTGGCCGTCGCCGTGTTGCTCGCCATGGTGTCGCTGGTCCTGCCGCACACGGGCTCCGTGACCGGTCTCGAGGTGCTGTCCTTGACACCCGAGGCAGCGGCCGAACGGGTCACCATCGTGTCGAAGATCTTCGTCTACCTGGTGGCGATCTTCGGCATCGCGATGTCGATGCTCGCGCTGCTGACCCGCCGATGGGTTCTGGCGTGGATCGCGTTGTGCGGCTGTGCGATCGCCTGCGTGGCGGGCATGCTCGCGTGGTGGTCGCGCAACACCCCCGGCGTCGGTGGCGTCGAACCCCCGTCGGGTGTGGGCGTCGGTCTGATCCTCGGCTGGATCGCGGTCTTCGTCCTCACCTTCCACTGGTCGCGCGTGGTGTGGGCGCGTTCGTCCTACCACCTGGCGATGGAGGCCGAGCGTCGCAGGCAGGCCGCCGAGCAGGAGGCCTACGCCTCCGCGCTCTACCGCAAGGACCCCGACGACCAGTCCTGAACGATCGACTCCGCAAGCTCCGTTCCCTGAGGAGGCCCGGAGCCTGCGGAGGGCCGTAAGCTCCGTTCCCTGAGGAGGCCCGGAGCCTGCGAGGCCGTAAGCTCCGCTCCCTGAGGAGGCCCGGAGCCTGCGGAGGGCCGTAAGCTCCGCTCCCTGAGGAGGCCCGGAGCCTGCGGAGGGCCGTCTCGAAGGGTCAGCGGTCGGTCACGGCGCTCTGGGCGGCCACGGCCCACTCGCGCCACTGTGCGGCCTGTTCCCGCAGTGACGCCGCATCGCGGTCCTTGCCGCGTTCGGCTGCCTTGCGGGCCTGCTCCTCGAACTGTGCGGCGCGATCCGCGAACTGTGCGGCACGTGCCTGGGCCTCGGGGTCGGTGCGCTGCCATTGCGCGTCCTCGGCGTCGCGGATGCGCTTCTCGAGAGCACGCGCGCGTGCCTCCAGCGAGTGCATCTGATCGCGCGGCACCTTGCCGATCTCATCCCACTTGTCTCGGAACGCCCGGAACTCACGGCGTGCGCCGTCCAGGTCGGCGGACGGGTTGATGGCGCGCTCGGCGGCGTCGAGCAGCGCGATCTTGGCGGTCGCATTGGCGGTGAACTCGGCGTCGCGTTCGGAGGTCGCGGCGTTGCGGGCGTTGAAGAAGACGTCCTGGGCGGCCTTGAATCGCTGCCACAGGGCTTCGTCGGTGTCGCGGGGGGCGCGGCCGGCGGCCTTCCACTCACCCAGGAGTTCGCGGAACTTCGCCGAGGTGGGTCCCCATTCGGTCGACGAGGACAGTTCCTCGGCGCGGGCGATCAGCGCCTCTTTTCGTTCCTTGGCGCCCGCTCGTTCGCGGTCGAGTTCGGCGAAGTGCGCACCGCGGCGGCGATTGAAGGCATCGCGTGCCTTCGCGTAGCGCTTCCACAGGACGTCGTCGGTCTTGCGATCGATGCCCTTGATCGCCTTCCACTCGTCGAGGATCTCGCGGAGCCGGTCGCCGGCGCTCTTCCAGTTGGTGGCCTCGGCGCCGATCTGTTCGGCCTCGGTGGCGAGGGTCTCCTTGCGGGCGATGGCGGCGGCGCGGGTCTTCTCGCGCTCGGCGCGCAGCGACTCGGCGACCTCGTCGGCGCTGCCCACGATCGCCTCCAGCCGCCGCTGCAGCGCGGCGACGTCGCCGATGACATGAGCGTTGGGCAGATCGTCGAGCAGGTGCTTGGCCGCCGCCTGCGCCTTGCGCGGATCACCTGACCGTGCGCTGAGGCGTTCCTCGAGGATCTCGACCTCGGTGGCGAGATCGTCGAAACGGCGCGCGAAGTGGGCGAGACCCTCTTCGATCGTGCCGGCCTGCCACTGGCCGATCTCACGTTCACCGTCGGCGGTCTTGAGCCAGACCACACCCGAGGAGTCGATCCGGCCGTAGCGGTGCGGGTCGCCGGCGCTGATGTGCGGAACGACAGGTTCGTGGGCTCCCGGCCGCGGGCCCGGCTTGGGGCGCGGGCCGGGTTTGGGTCCGGGCTTCGGCCCCGGCGCGCCCGTCTGGGGTGCCTGGGTGGCCGCGGAGGGATCGGTCGGGTGGGTCATGTGCACAAGTCCTGCCGCTCATTGGTGCCGCGCGTCACGGCTGCCGGTCGCTGGGTCGGTTCTCGCCGGGCATCGTAACGCCGCGGCGACAGCCGACAGTACGGATCCATTCAAGCAGTTCAGGCGCGTGCATGTGGCGTGCGTGCCGACTTGCCGACATCCGTGTCGGGGTTCGGCCGTCGGCGGCCGCGCCCGGTTCGACTAGCGTCGTGGTGTGCTTGCGGCCGTCGTCTTCGTACCGAGTGCCCCGTTGCTGGTACCCGAGTTGACCGGTCCGTCGGCGTTCGACACCGAACCCGTGCGATCGGCGGTCGGTGATGCCCTCGCCGACGCCGCGGCGACCGGGATCGACAGGTGGGTCGTGGTCGGTGCGACCGACGAGCCGATGACCGGGCCGGTCGACGAGGCGGAATCGGGCAGTTTCGCCCGGTTCGGGGTCGATCTCCGGGTGAGCCTGAGCGGTGTCGGGCCGGACGCCGAGACCGGCCCCCGGATGAGCCTGTCGGGGCTGATCGGTGCCTGGCTGCGCGAGTCGGCGTCGCTGGGCCCGACGACCGCGTTCATCGTCGGCCGGGAGACGACGCCTCGTGAGTGCGCCGCGATCGGTGCGGATCTCGCCGCGCTGCTGGGCGATTCGCCCGAGCGGGTCGGACTCCTGGTGGTCGGCGACGGCTCGACCGCGCTGACGCCCAAGGCGCCGGGCGGTGGTCGACGGGACTCCGCGGTCGCCCTCAACGACGCGATCGTCGCCGCGATCGGCGGCGCCGACACGGCAACGCTGGCCGCACTCGAAGCCGGACCCTGTGACACCGAGGGAGTCGGCGGCCGGGTGGCGTGGCAGGTCGTCGCGGCCGCAGTCGAGAACTCCGGCTCCACCCTCGTCGCGAAGACGGGCTACGCCGACGCGCCGTTCGGTGTCGGCTACGTCGTCGCGACGTGGACCGTCACCGGTGATCCGGCATGAGCGATCACTCGGCGCCGCGGCCGATCATGGTCGTCGGTCCGACGGCGTGCGGGAAATCCGACCTCGCCCTCGACCTGGCCGAGCGGCTGGACGGGGAGATCATCAACATCGACGCCATGCAGCAGTACCGCGGCATGGACATCGGGACCGCCAAGGTGCCCGTCGCCGACCGCCGCGGCATCGTGCATCACCAGATCGACGTCCTCGACGTGACCGAGGTGGCCACCGTCGCCCGGTATCAGCAGGCTGCCTCCGCCGACGTGGAGCGTCTTCTCCACGCGGGGCGCATACCGGTGATCGTCGGCGGATCGATGATGTACATCCAGGGACTGCTCGACAACTGGCAGTTCCCGGCGACCGATCCCGAGGTTCGCGGCCGCTACGAGGAGATGCTCGCCGAGCGCGGTGTCGCCGAGATGCACCGGTTGCTCGCCTCGGTCGATCCGGCGGCGGCCGCCACCATTCTCGACACCGACGGTCGGCGCATCGTCCGTGCTCTCGAGGTGGTCGAACTGACCGGGCAGCCTTTTGCGGCATCGCAGCCGACGATCGGTGAACCCCGTTGGGGTACCACGATTCTCGCGCTCGACCGGGAGACCGCGGAACTCGACGACCGGATCGCGCGGCGTACCCGGCTGATGTTCGAGACCGGTCTGACCGACGAGGTCGAGGCCCTGTGCGCCGCCGGACTGCGGGAAGGGCGCACGGCGTCGCAGGCGATCGGGTACAAACAGGTCCTCGCGGCACTCGACGGTGAGTACGACATGGCGCAGGCCGAGGAACTCACCTTCATCGGCACCCGCCGGTACGTGCGCAGGCAGCGGTCGTGGTTCCGGCGCGATCACCGCGCCGTCTGGCTCGACGCCGCCGCCCCCGATCTCGCCGACCGTGCTCTCGCGGCCGCCGCCGTGTGAGATCACCGGCAGCTGACGCTCTGCGGGACAAGTAGTCTGGTGCCCGTGAGTTCCCACCAGACCGGTCTGCGCTTCGTGAAGGGGCACGGCACCCAGAACGATTTCGTCGTGCTCGCCGACCCGGCCGCCGAACTGACCCTCGACACCGAGATGGTCGCGGCGCTGTGCGATCGTCAGCGGGGCATCGGGGCCGACGGTCTGCTGCGCGTGGCGCGCACGGGTGCGCTCGTCGAACGCGGCGTCCTCGCCGCCCTTCCCGACGGGGTCGCGGCCGACGACTGGTTCATGGATTACCGCAACGGGGACGGCTCGATCGCCGAGATGTGCGGCAACGGGGTCCGGGTCTTCGCCCACTTCGTCCGCGCCACCGGACTCACCGCCACCGACGCCTTCACCGTGGGATCGCGCGCCGGTGCGCGGCCGGTGATCATCCACCACTTCGACGACGTGCACGCCGAGGTCACCGTGGAGATGGGCGTCGCGCGCCTCGACGGCACCTCGGTGGTGCGGATCGGCGACGACGTCTACCCGGGCGCCAAGGTCGACGTCGGCAACCCGCACCTGGCGTGCGTGGTCGCCGATCTCACCGCCGACGACCTCGCGGCCGTCGACTTCACCGCCGGAGTGGTCATCGAACCGGGCGACTTCCCGAACGGAGCCAATGTCGAGCTGCTGACCCCGCCGGTCGAGGACGTCGACGGGCGGCTGTATGCACGGATGCGGGTCTTCGAACGCGGCGTCGGCGAGACGCGCAGTTGCGGAACGGGCCTGGTCGCGGCCACGCGAGCCGCTCTCGATGCACGCGGTCGGGACACCGGTGAACTGCGCATCGGCATCCCGGGCGGCGAGGTCACCGTGACCATCCGGCCCGACGGCTCCACCCTGCGCGGCCCCTCCATGCTGGTCGCCGACGGTGTCCTGCGACCCGGTTGGGACCGCTGAGCCGATAATCACGTGCTGAGCAGGGGTCGGGCGTGAGACGATGGATCCCGTATGACCGAATCATCAGCACAGATCCTTTCCTCAGCGGACCTCGACGATCGCACCGGTGACATCCGGGACGACGATCCGACGGTCGGCGAACTCCAACTCTCCGAGCGCGCGTCACTGCAGCGCGTCGCCGGACTCTCCACCGAACTCACCGACGTCACCGAGGTCGAGTACCGGCAGCTCCGTCTCGAGAGGGTGGTCCTCGTCGGTGTCTGGACCGAGGGCAGCGCCGCCTCGGCCAAGGCCAACATGACCGAACTCGCGGCCCTGGCCGAGACCGCCGGCTCGCAGGTCCTCGACGCGGTGATCCAGCGTCGTTCCAAACCGGACTCGGCCACCTACATCGGCAGCGGCAAGGCCGACGAACTCCGCGAGATCGTCCTCTCGACCGGCGCCGACACCGTCATCTGCGACGGTGAGCTCACCCCGGCGCAGCTCACCGCGCTGGAGAAGGTCGTCAAGGTCAAGGTCATCGACCGCACCGCGCTGATCCTCGACATCTTCGCCCAGCACGCCACATCCCGGGAGGGCAAGGCGCAGGTCTCGCTCGCGCAGATGGAGTACATGCTCCCGCGCCTGCGTGGTTGGGGTGAGTCGATGTCCCGCCAGGCCGGCGGCCGTGCCGGCAGCAACGGCGGCGTGGGCCTGCGTGGTCCCGGTGAGACCAAGATCGAGACCGACCGTCGCCGCATCCGTGAGCGGATGGCCAAGCTGCGGCGCGAGATCCGCGACATGAAGAAGGCGCGCACCACCAAGCGTGCGGCGCGCCATCGTTCGTCGATCCCGTCGATCACGGTCGCCGGCTACACCAACGCCGGCAAGTCGAGTCTCGTCAACGCCATGACCGGCGCCGGTGTCCTCGTCCAGGACGCGCTGTTCGCGACGCTCGACCCGACAACCCGGCGCGCCACCCTCGACGACGGCCGGGCCGTGGTCTTCACCGACACCGTCGGTTTCGTCCGCCACCTGCCGACCCAACTCGTCGAGGCGTTCCGGTCGACGCTCGAAGAGGTCGTCGACGCCGATCTCCTCCTGCATGTGGTCGACGGATCGGATCCGTTCCCGATGGAACAGATCTCGGCCGTCCGTCAGGTCATCGGCGAGATCGTCGCCGAGGAGAAGGTCGAGGCGCCACCGGAACTGTTGGTCATCAACAAGATCGACGCGATCGACGGCAACCGGCTCACCGAGCTGCGCGGTGCGGTGGGTGTCGACGCGGTCTTCGTCTCGGCACGCACAGGTGAAGGACTGCCCGAACTGTTCGACCGGGTCCGCGAGTTCGTGGGCCGCGAGGACGTCGAACTCACCATCGAGGTGCCGTTCTCGCGCGGCGACATCGTCTCGCGGATCCACAGCGAGGGCGAGGTCCTCGACTCCGAGCACACCGAGTCGGGCACCACCATGAAGGTCCGCGTCCCGGCCGCTTTCGCGGGCGAGATCGCGGACCTCACGGTGTAGACCTGCTCAGCCGGCGTCCGTTCAGTCGGCATCCAGATCGGTCTCGACGAGGGTGACGATCTTGTCGAGCGCTGCCTGATCCTCGGCGGTGACCACGACCTTGGCGCCCTTCTCGGCGCCGAGGGTCATGATCATCAGTGCCGAACCGGCGTCGACCGGGTCGCCGCCCTCGAGTTCGAGGGTCACGGTGCTGCCGGAGTCGGCGACGGCCTCGGCGATGATCGTGGCCGGCCGGGCGTGCAGGCCGACGGCCGATCCGACGGTGGCGGTGGTGCTGGGCATGGTGCCTCCTGTGTTGCTGGGGTATTCGGTTGTCGTGCTGGATGAAACGTCGGGTATGAGTGGGTCTGGGATCAGGCTGCCACGGCCTCGAGGTCGGCCGCTGCCACCTCCCTGGTCCTGCCGAATTGCTTCGCCGCGGTCACCGCGACCGCGCTGAGCACGGTGCCGGCGACGAGGGCCACGAGGAACAGCACCCAGTTGTTCATGGCGAAGAAGACGAAGATGCCGCCGTGTGGGGCGCGGAGCTCCACACCGAACGCCATGATGAGCGCACCGGACAGTGCGCCGCCGGCCATCATCGACGGGATGACGCGGAACGGGTCGACCGCGGCGAACGGGATGGCACCCTCGGAGATGAACGATGCGCCGAGAAGCCAGGCGGCCTTGCCGTTCTCGCGTTCGGGTTCGGTGAACAGCCCGGGACGCAGCACCGTGGCGAGGGCCAGGGCGAGCGGCGGGACCATGCCGGCGCACATCACCGCGGCCATGATCTGGAACTGTGCGGGACCGGCGGTCGCCGCGTCGGCGATACCGGCGGTTGCGAACAGGTAGGCGGTCTTGTTGACCGGACCGCCGAGGTCGAAGCACATCATCAGGCCCAGCACGATGCCGAGGACGACGGCCGATCCGCCGGACATGCTCTCCAGTCCGGAGTTCATCTGCTCGGTCAGCCAGGCGAGCGGCTTGCCGAGCACCATGTAGAGCAGTCCGCCGACGATCATGCTGCCGAACAGTGGGATGACGACCACCGGCATCAGTCCGCGAGCCCACTGCGGGACCGGGAGCCGCGAGATCCACAGACACGCGGCGCCGGCGATGAGACCGCCGATGAGTGCGCCGATGAAGCTGGCGCCGACGGAGAGGGACACGATGCCCGCGACGAAACCGGGGGCGATGCCGGGGCGGTCGGCGATGGCGAAGGAGATGTAACCGGCGAGGACCGGGACGGCGAGTCCCATCACCCCCGATCCGATCGCGAAACTCACCGCGCCGAGGTACTGCAGGAGCCCGCCGGACGGCAGATCCCAGACGCTGTTGTTGAGCGCGATGTAGACGGCGTCGTTCAGGGACCCGGCGCTGTCGAGGGTGCTGTTGGCGATCTCGTACCCGGCGAGCAGGAAGCCGAGCGCGATGAGCAGGCCGCCCGCCGCGACGAACGGGATCATGTAGCTGACACCGGTCATGAGTGCCTGACGAGTGCGCGCACCGAGTCCGACACCCGACGACGCGCCGGTCTCGGCGCCCTCGGTGCCGCCGTCGTCGGTCACCCGCGCCGCGTCCGGGTTCCGTCCGGCCGCAACGGCTTCGGCGATCATCGCATCGGGTTCGTTGATGGCTCGTTTGACGCCCGAGGCGATCACCGGCTTGCCGTGGAAGCGACCCTTGCCCTTCACCCCGATGTCGGTGGCGAAGATGACGGCGTCCGCGTTCGCGATGACCTCGGGGTCGAACGGCGTGGTGGCCGACGAGCCCTGGGTCTCCACCGCGAAGTCGACATCGGCACGGTCCGCGGCGTACCTGAGCGCGTCCGCGGCCATGTAGGTGTGCGCTATTCCGGTGGGGCAGGCGGTGATCGCGACGATGTGCGGCCGGTTCTGCGCCGGCGTCCGGGCGGTGACCGGGGTGTCCGTGGCCGGCGCCATCGGCGCTGCCGGGGAAGTGGTTGCGGTCGTGGTCTCGGTCTTCTTGGCGTCGGGATCGATGGCCTCGGTGACCAGTTCGATGATGCGTTCGTCGTTCTCGGCGGCGCGGAGGGACGCGACGAAGTCGGGGCGGACCAGCGAACGCGCCAGGGAGCTCAGCACTTTCATGTGCGCCGCCGCACCGCCCTCGGGGGCGGCGATGAGGAAGACGAGGTCGGCCGGCCCGTCGGGTGCCCCGAAGTCGACCTGGCGCGACAGTCGCGCCATGGCAAGGCTCGCCGTCGTCACCGATGCGGTGCGCGCGTGAGGGATGGCGATGCCGCCGGGGAGCCCGGTGGCCGACTTGGCTTCCCGCTCGAGTGCCGCGCGGGCCAGATCGGCGGGGTCGGTGGTCCGTCCGGCAGCGGCCAGGGCGTCGGCGAGGGTGGTGATGACGGCGGCGGGGTCTGCACCGGCGTCGACGTCGAGACTCACCGTCTGGGCGGTGATGATCTGCTCGGTCATGGGATGTCCTTCGGCATGGAGAGGGGCGGAGTGGTCGGGTGCCCGGTGGGGGATTCGGTTCAGTTCATCGGGGCGGCCCCGGAGAGTTCCGTGACCGTGACCCCGGACAGGTCGAGGTGGTGGGGGGTGGGGGAGGAGGTGCCCGCCAGTGCGGCGGCGGCCGAACCGTAGGCGACGGCGGACCGCAGACAGTCGGGAGCCGACGCGCCACGCGTCTGCGCGACGAGGAATCCGGCGAGGGAGGAATCACCCGCGCCGACGGTGCTGCGCGGAACGGTGGGTGGCGGCGTCGCGCACCAGACGCCCGCCGCGGTGGCGAGGACCGCGCCCCGTGCCCCGAGCGTGGCCAGCACGGCGCCGCCGATCTGCTCGACGAGCGCCGTGGACGCGGCGACGATGGGACGGAGGTCGTTGCGGGAGAGCGATTCCCGCAACTCTGCCGGATCGGTGCCGGTGAGTTCGGCGAGTTCGTCCTCGTTCGGCTTGATCAGGTCGACTCGTCCGGCGGCGGCCGCACGCAGCGGTGCTCCCGAGGTGTCCACCGCCACGCGGCAACCGGCGGTGACCAGGGCGTCGGCGACGGTCCGATACCAGTCCTCCGGTACGCCGGGCGGCAGTGATCCGCACAGCGTGACCCAGTCCGCGCCGTCCGCGTAGGTGCGGATCAGTGCGCTCAGCGCGGCCAGTTGAGCCGCCGTCAGGCTGACGCCCGGGGCATTGATCTTGGTGGTGGTGCCGTCGGCTTCGGCAATGGTCACGTTCGAGCGCACCTCGCCGTCCACGGGGACCGCGTCGTAGGGGAGTCCGAGCTCGTCGAGGGCGGCGAGCAGCGGGTCGCCCGCACGCGCCGGGAGCAGTGCCCGGGTCGGTAGTCCGGCGGCGGCGACGGTGCGGGCCACGTTGACGCCCTTGCCGCCCGGTTGGGCGCGGACCACACCGGCTCGCTGGACCTCGCCGCGCCGGAGCGGGGTGTCGAGTTCGAGGGTGCGGTCGACGCTGGGATTGGCTGTGACGGTGAGGATCATGCGATCACGACCTCGACGCCGCGGGCGGACAGGGCGGCCGAGAACCTCGGATCGATACCGGAGTCGGTGATCAGGACGTCGATGTCGTCGATGCCGGCGAATCCCGACAGCTCCTCGCGCTCCATCTTCGAACTGTCGGCGAGGACGACGACGCGTCGGGCCGCGGCAACCATCGCCGCCTTCACCGCCGCCTCGTCGGGGTCGGGCGTCGACAGACCGTGCGCTTCGCTGAGGCCGTTGGTGCCGATGAATGCGGTCGTCACGCGCAGCCGTCCCAGTGCGGCGACCGTCTCGGCGCCCACCGTGGCCTGGGTGAGTCCGCGGACGCGACCGCCCAGGGCGTGCAGACCGTCCGCATGGCGGCCGGCGAGCAACCCGGCGATCGGCAGGCTGTTGGTGATCAGCGTCAGATCGCGGTCCCGCGGCATGACCTCCGCGGCACGGAACGTGGTGGTGCCGGCGTCGAAGAGCACCGATCCGCCGTCGGGCGGCAGGAAACGGAGGGCGGCGCGGCCGATGGCGGCCTTCTCCTCGATCTGTTCGGTCTCCCGTTCGGCGATGCCGAGTTCACCGATCACCCGCATCACCTCGGGGCGGACGGCACCGCCGTGGACGCGCTGCAGGTGCCCGCCGCGTTCGAGAACGGCCAGGTCGCGCCGAACCGTCTCGCTGGTCACGTCGAACTTCGCGGCGAGCTCGGCGACCGAGGCGCGCCCTGCGACGCGAACCTCCTCGGCGATGGCCTGCTGTCTCTCCTCGGCGTACACACCGGCTCCGTTCTGATCGTTCCTGCTCACTCGGCCACCGCGAAATGTGGGAATATGTGGCTTTGAATGTTGTAGTAACTGTGTTTACGCCTTTTTATGTTGACAAGTCAAGCCAAATTTGTAACCGTGGTCACATGACGCAGATTCTGACGGGGACGCCGGTCGTCGGTGGTGTGGCTCATGGACCCGCACTGTGGCCGGGACGCCGTCCCGACCACAGTGCGGAGGCGCTCGGCGCCGGTGTCGAGATCTCCGAGGACCAGCGCCCGGAGGAGGTCGCACGATTCACTGCGGCGGCAGGCGTCGTCGCCGCGCGACTCCGTGAGCGCGCGTCGCAGAACACCGGCGTCGCCGCGGAAGTACTCGCCGCCACCGCCGGACTCGCGGAAGACCGCGGCTGGATCGGTGCGGCGTCGGCCCTGATCGCCAGGGGTACGCCGGCACCGTCGGCCGCCGTTGCCGCCACCGAACAGTTCGCCGCGGTGTTCACCAAGCTGGGCGGCCTGATGGCCGAGCGGGTCACGGACCTCAACGACGTCCGCGACCGCGTGCTCGCCGAGCTCCTGGGACTGCCCGAACCCGGGTTGTCCACGCCGGAGGTGCCCTCGATCCTGCTGGCCGACGACCTCGCACCCGCCGACACGGCCGGCCTCGACCCCACCACCACGATTGCCCTCGTGACGCGACTGGGTGGGCCCACCAGCCACACCGCGATCATCGCCCGTCAGCTCGGCATCCCGTGCGTCGTCGCGGTGTCCGGACTCGTCGGGATCGATGCGGGTACGGCGATCCTCGTCGACGGCACCACGGGTGAGATCGCCGTCGACCCCGATGACACCGCCGCGCGAGCCCGAGTCGAGGAGTATCGGCGTCACGCCGCTCGCGTCGCCGGATGGTCGGGTCCGGGTCGCACCGGCGACGGGGTGGAGGTGGCGATCCTGGCCAACGTCGCCGACGGGTCGTCGGCCCGCGCAGCAACCGATCACCCGGTGGAGGGTGTCGGACTGTTCCGTACCGAATTGGCCTTCCTCGAGCGCGCCGAGGAGCCTTCGGTCGACGAGCAGGCGGGCATCTATCGCGAGGTGCTGGACGCTTTCGACGGCCGCAAGGTGGTCATCCGCACCCTCGACGCCGGCTCGGACAAGCCGCTGCGCTTCGTGACCCATCCCGACGAGGCCAACCCGGCACTCGGTGTGCGCGGCGATCGAATCGCCTTGGCGCACCCCGAGATCCGCGCGCGCCAGCTCGACGCGATCGCCCGGGCGGCGCTGGAGGCCGACGCGCAGCCGTGGGTCATGGCCCCGATGATCGCCTCACCCGCCGAGGCGGCGACATTCGCCGCGCAGGTGCGCGAGCGTGGACTCGTCGCCGGTGTGATGATCGAGGTTCCCGCCGCGGCGATCCTGGCCCCGGCGATCCTGGCCGAGGTGGACTTCGTCTCGATCGGCACCAATGACCTCACGCAGTACACGATGGCCGCTGACCGAATGTCCGCCGAGCTCGCATCGCTGACCGATCCGTGGCAGCCGGCCGTGCTGCATCTCGTCGCAACGGTCGCCCGGGCCGGACGTGATCAGGGCAAACCGGTGGGCGTCTGCGGAGAGGCCGCGGCCGATCCGCATCTCGCCTGCGTGCTGGTCGGACTCGGGGTGACCTCGTTGTCGAGCGCTCCCGTCGCGGCGCCCGCGGTCGGCGCCCGGCTCGGCGCGGTCACCCTGGCAACCTGCGAAAACGCGGCGGCGGCCGCGCTGGCCGCCACCGATCCGGCTGCAGCTCGCGCGGCGGTCGCCGCGGTACTCGACAGTGACGAGGTCAGACTCGCCTCATCACGGTGACGACCTTGCCGAGGATGACGGCCTCGTCGCCCGGGATCGGGTCGAACAACTCGTTGTGCGGCATCAGCCAGACATGACCCTTCTGGCGTTTGAAGGTCTTGACCGTGGCCTCGCCGTCGATCATCGCGGCCACGATGTCGCCGTTGTCGGCCACGTTCTGCTGGCGGACGACGACCCAGTCGCCGTCGCAGATCGCGGCGTCGATCATCGACTCGCCGACGACCTTCAGCAGGAACAGCGATCCCTCGCCGACGAGCTCCCGGGGGAGTGGGAACACGTCCTCGACGGCTTCCTCGGCGAGGATCGGTCCGCCTGCGGCGATCCGGCCGAGCACCGGTACGAAAGTGGGTTCGGGCAGTGCTCCGCCGGTCGGCGAGGTCGGCGTCGGGGGTTCGCTCGGCGCGATGTTCACCGCCCGCGGACGGTTGGCATCACGTTTGAGAAGGCCCTTGCGTTCGAGCGTCCGCAGCTGATGGGCGACCGAGGAGGTCGAGGTGAGACCCACCTCGTCACCGATCTCGCGGATGCTCGGCGGGTAACCGCGTTCTCGCACGGATTTGCGGATCACCTCGAGAACTCCGCGCTGCCGCGGCGTCAGCGACGCCTCGGCAGCCGCCATGTCCGCCGGGGTGACGGGCTCGTCGGCGCCCCGCGCTCCGGTGCGCTTACCGCCGTCATCGCTCATGATCGGGTTCCTCTCGATTCCGAACGTGCTGGTAGATCGCTTGTCTTTCGACGAGCCTAGCCGAGAACGCCGACCGCATCAAACATTTGTTCGACGTGTCGCGAGACAATTGTCGGAGTGCCGTGCTACAAATCGAACATCAGTTCATCGAACGGATGATCGACATTCGAACAGTTCGACCGGGACGACGCGGTCCCACTCACGAACACCGTTCGACCGGATACACGGAGGGCACCATGCGCACCGCCACTCTCATCGACCCCGTCCACCTCGACCCCGCCCGGCACGACCCCGCCCGGCACGGCGGTCCCGTCCGCGGCGACGTCCTGGAGCGTCCGCGCCCGA
Organism: Gordonia sp. YY1; assembly: GCF_009872315.1. Classification (NCBI taxonomy): domain Bacteria; kingdom Bacillati; phylum Actinomycetota; class Actinomycetes; order Mycobacteriales; family Gordoniaceae; genus Gordonia; species Gordonia sp. YY1. Next base: position 414,082 of record NZ_WXYI01000002.1, read on the forward strand.
CACGTCGGGGAGACGCCCGGCGGCCCGTCGACAACCGTCCGGTGCCGGAATCGGCGGTCCGGGTCCGCCGCGTCGCGTCCACCCAGTGCGCGTCGCCGGTGGGTATGCGCGGTCGTGGACCGGTGGTCCCGGCGTGGCGTCCCGCCGAGGCGGCTCCCGCGGCCGTCATCCGCCGGCGTCGCCGCACGGCGACCGCTGTCCTCGCCGGCGTCGCGCTCGCCCTGGCCGTGTGGGTCATCGCGGTCGTCGGCCAGAACTACGCCGCGTCGGTCACGCCTGCCGCGGTCGGCACCGAGGTCGTGCACGTTCGGTCGGGTGACTCGCTGAGCACGATCGCCTCGCGGGTCGCCCCCGAGATGCCGCGTGAGGCCGTCGTCGACGAGATCATCCAGCTGAATGACCTCGCGTCGAGCGGGCTGCGCGTCGGCCAGCCGCTCCTCACCCCCCGGTACCACTGAGGCCGGGCGGTATCCTCGATGCCACAGGGACCAGCCGAGCACCGGCCCGGCATGCGGCGCGGCTGCATCAGAGCGTCCCGTGACCTGCGTGAGGATACGATGCGCTGCCCCTTCTGCAAGAACGACGACACCAAGGTCATCGACTCGCGTGTCGCTGATGAGGGGCAGGCCATCCGGCGCCGCCGCTCCTGCGTGGAGTGTGGGCGACGCTTCTCGACCGTGGAGAGTGCGGTCCTCTCGGTGGTGAAACGCAACGGCGTCACCGAACCGTTCAGTCGCGAGAAGGTGATGCGAGGTGTCCGGCGCGCATGCCAGGGGCGCCACGTCGCCGAGGACGCTCTCGCCCAGCTCGCCCAGCAGGTCGAGGACACCGTCCGCGCCAGTGGTTCGGCCGAGATCCCCAGCAATGAGGTGGGACTCGCGATCCTGAAGCCGCTGCGGGACCTCGACGAGGTCGCCTACCTGCGCTTCGCGTCGGTGTACCGGTCCTTCGACTCCCTCGAGGACTTCCAGCGCGAGATCGACGACCTCCGGGCCGCTTCAGCCGAGTCGGTCAAGAGTTCGTAGGACCCGCTTCTCCGACACCGGGAACGCGGTGCCCAGCCGTTCGGCGAACAATCCGACCCGCAGCTCCTCGACGAGCCACTGCGCCTCGTCGTTGACGTGCGCTTTCCGGTGTTCGGGTACCTGGGCCAGCCGCTGCGCCCACCGTTCGGTCACGCGGTCGATCACGGCGACTCCGGCCTGATCTCGCGCGGCGGAAGCCGGGAGTGCCGTCAACCGTGCCTCGGCGGCCGCGAGGTAGCGCGGCACGTTCTCCAGATGATGTCGCGGAGTGGCGGCCACGAATCCGTCGAAGACGAGGTTGTCGAGTTGTTCGGCGACGTCGTCGGCGGCGAGCGAACCCGCATGACGGTCGATCGCGGCGCGTACCGGCGCCACCGAGCCGAGCGACTCCACCGCGAGAGAGAAATACTCCGGAGCCGACTCGGTGATCCGTGGACGGATCTTCTCCGTCAGGGTGCGGAACGCCTCGGGTGAACGCACGGCGGACGCGGTCCCGGCGTGAAGGCCGGCGACGACGTCGCGGATCGCCCGGCGTGTGCAGTCGGCCAGCAATGTATCGAGATCCGCATAGGGACTCTGGCTCAACGCCAGCCGGCCGGCGGCGCCGAGCGAACTCGCCACGCGCCGGTGCAGTGGCGGGATCGCCAGGTCGAGGAGCGCGACGATCCCCCTCTCCGCCAGGCGATCTCGGGCCTGCTCCGACACCGCGTCGATCACGACCACCCCGCGTGTACGTCCGGCGTCGTCGGTGATCGCGTCGACGGTCGGGTACCTGGTGAGGCGCTGACCGGCGATGTCGACGGTCCGCTGCGCGGCGAGAGTGCCGATGCCGTCGTCGGTCCAGCTGCGATACAGCGTGCGTTTCACCGTCTTCGACGCCGCGGGCGTCGTCGCACGCTGAAGCTCGTCGATCGAGTCGGCACGCGCGGTGATCCGTCCGTCGTCGTCGGCGACCGCGAAATGCATCCGCAGATGGAGGGGAATCCGGTCGAGGTCGAAATCGGCGGCGGTGACCGTCATCTGGGTGATCGTGGTGAGTTCGCGGGCGAGCCCGACCGCGAGCGGTTCGCTGCGAGGCGTGAGACGGGCCAGCGCCAGGTCGGCGAACCGCTGGGCGGGGGACATCGACTTGCGCAACCTCTTGGGCAGCGATTTCACCAGTGCGGTGGCCAGTTCCGACCGCATCCCGGGCACGGACCAGTCGAAGCCCGCCGACCGGACGTGGGGCAGCAGTGCGCGCGGGATGATCACGGTGACACCGTCATCGGGTGCGCCGGGTTCGAACCGGTAGCGGAGCTCGAGTCGGGTGTCGCCCTGCTGCCACGCACCCGGATAGTCGGTCGGTGCGGCCTCGGCGGTTGCCGTGACATCCTCGGGCTTGAGGTCCAGAAGGGCAGGATCGCTGCGCCGTGCCTTCTTCCACCACGTGTCGAAGTGACGTGCGGAGGTGACCTCGGCGCCGACCCGGTTGTCGTAGAACTCGAAGAGCTGATCCTCGGTGATCACGAGTCCGCGTTCGCGCCTACGGTTCTCGACGTCGGCGGCGGCCTCGAGGAGGGCGCGGTTGCGTTCGAAGAACGGGTGCTGGGTACGCCAGTCTCCCTCGACGAGGGCATGGCGGATGAACAGCTCGCGCGAGACGACCGGGTCGATGGGACCGTAGTCGACGCGGCGACGGGCGACGAGGGTGACGCCGTAGAGGGTGACCCGCTCGTACGCCATCGCGGCGCCACGTTTCGACGACCAGTGCGGCTCGCTGTGCGTGCGTTTGACCAGATCCCCGGCCAGTTTCTCCGCCCACAACGGATCGATCCCGGCGACCGTGTGCGCGAACAGCCGGGAGGTCTCCAGGACCTCCGCGGCCATGATGAACGCCGGCGGTTTCTTGGCCAGCGGCGACGCCGGGAAGATCATGAGCGTCGTGTTCCGCGCCCCGGTGAATTCACGACCCTCGGTGTTGCGGACCGCGATGTTGCTGAGCAGACCCGACAGGATCGCGCGGTGGACGGCATCGGCGTCGACCTGCGGCAACTCCTCGCCGGCCGGACGCACGGGCCAGTCGAGATCCTTGACGATCTCGGTGAGCTGACGGTGCAGGTCCCGCCACTCCCGGATGCGCAGGAAGTGCAGGAACTCCCGCTCGCACATCCGCCGGAACCTGCTGCCGGACAACTCCTTGCGCTGTTCGTCCAGGTATCGCCACAGTTCGACGTAGGACAGGAAGTCCGACTGCGGCACGACGAATCGACGATGGGAGGCGTCGGCCGCCTCGCGATGTTCGGCCGGCCGTTCGCGCGGATCGGGCAGCGACATCGCGGACGCGATGACCAGCAGGTGGTCGAGGCAGCCGAGTTCGCGACCCGCGATCAGCATGCGGGCGATCCGCGGGTCGACCGGTATCCGCGACATCGAACGGCCGACGGGGGTGAGGCGCGGCGGGCCGCCTTCGCGGCTCACGGTGATCGCGCCGAGTTCGGTCAGCACGCCCATACCGTCGCGGATCGCGCGCTCGTCGGGCGGCTGGACGAACGGGAAATCCGCGATCTCACCGAGTTTGAGCGAGGTCATCTGCAGGATGACCGCGGCCAGGTTGGTGCGCAGGATCTCCGGGTCGGTGAACGCCGGCCGCGAGTCGAAGTCGTTCTCGCTGTAGAGCCGGATACAGACACCCGGCGCGACGCGACCGCATCGGCCGGCGCGCTGGCGGGCGCTGGCCTGCGAGACCGGTTCGATGGGAAGACGATTCACCTTGGTGCGGGTCGAGTACCGGCTGATGCGAGCGGTGCCGGTGTCGATGACGTAGCGGATGCCGGGCACCGTGACCGATGTCTCGGCGACATTGGTGGCCAGGACGATCCGTCGACCGTTCGACGGAGCGAAGACCTTCTGTTGGTCGGCGATCGACAGACGTGCGAACAGCGGGACGATCTCCGCACCGCCATCGCGGCCGGTTCCGGTGCGGCGCCGCAACGCATCCGCGGTCTCGCGGATGTCGCGCTCGGTGGGTAGGAACACCAGGATGTCGCCCCGGCCGCCGGCCCACAACTCGTCGATCGCGGCGTCGATGCCCTGGATCTGGTCGAGGTCGGCGTGCTCGCCGCCCCCGGTGTCGTCGCCGCTGTCCGGGCGTTCCTGGAGGCTCAGGGGCCGGTAACGGATCTCGACGGGGTAGGTGCGACCGGACACCTCGATGACCGGCACCGAGGCGTCGGGTGTGCTGAAATGCCGTGCGAAACGGGCGGGTTCGATGGTGGCCGAGGTGATGATCACCTTCAGGTCCGGTCGTTGCGGCAGCAGCCGGCGCAGATAGCCGAGGATGAAGTCGATGTTGAGGCTGCGCTCGTGGGCTTCGTCGATGATCAGCGTGTCGTAGCGCCGCAGCATCGGATCGGTGGCGATCTCGCGGAGCAGGATGCCGTCGGTCATCACGCGGATCAGGGTGTCGGCCCCCGAACGGTCGGTGAACCGGACCGAGTAGCCGACCGCGTCACCGAGTTCGGTGTCGGTCTCGTCGGCGATGCGTTTGGCCACCGAGCTCGCCGCGATACGACGCGGCTGGGTGTGCCCGATCGTGCCGCGGATGCCGCGCCCGAGTTCGAGGCAGATCTTCGGTAGCTGTGTTGTCTTACCCGAGCCGGTCTCGCCGGCCACCACCACGACCTGATGGTCCCGGATGGCGTCGGCGATCTCCTCACGAGCTGCCGACACGGGGAGTTCGTCCGGGAAGCGCAGCACCGGCACGCCTGCCCGGCGCCGTTCGAGGCGGTTGCGTGCCTTGGCCACGTCGGCGACGAGCTGCTCCCACTTGCGTGGGTCGGGGGTGCGGCCCAGCTTGTCGACCCGGCGGCGGAGTCGGTGAGCGTCGAGGATCCCCACCTCGTCGAGCGAGCGCAACAGCTGGGATCGGGAGATGCCGGGCTGAGGATCTCGCGGGGCTGGATCTGGGGACTCGACCGACATGATGTCTCCAGGATATGGGTCGCTGCCGGGGGTGTTCACCTCGCCCGGCATCATGGGGGCCATGGCTGATTCTTCGAGGGCACTGTCCGATACTCCTGGCGCTCTGTGGCACGGTTTCGCCGACATGGGTGCGGTGACCGCGAGTGGCCCGTTCGTCGTGACCAAGGGTGAGGGAACCCGCATCTGGGACCGCGACGGCAAGTCCTATCTCGACGCGACGGCCGGTCTCTGGTTCACCAACGTGGGCCACGGCCGCACCGAGATCGCCGACGCGGTGGCGCGTCAGCTCGGCACCATCGCGCACTATTCCAACTTCGGGGACATCGCGAGCGACGTCACGCTGCAGCTCGCCGACGAGCTGGCCGCGATCGCACCGGTGCCCGGTTCCAAGATCTTCTTCACCTCGGGCGGCAGCGACTCGATCGACACCGCGGTCAAGCTCGCCCGCCGGTACTGGGTGGAGCAGGGCAAGCCCGGCAAGCGCGTCGTCGTCAGCCGCACGAAGGCGTATCACGGCATGCACGTCGCCGGTACGTCGCTGGCGGGCATCCCCCTCAATCACGACGGCTACGGCGAGCTCATGCACGACGTGCAGAACGTCGACTGGGATGACGCGAAGAGCCTGCTCGGCCTCATCGAGCGGGTCGGTGCGGACAACATCGCCGCGTTCTTCTGCGAGCCGATCATCGGTGCCGGTGGCATCTACCTGCCGCCGGCCGGATACCTGGACGAGGTTCGCGCGATCTGCCGCGACCACGACGTCCTGTTCGTCGTCGACGAGGTCGTCACCGGCTTCGGTCGTATCGCCGGCGACTCGTGGTTCGCCTCGGCGCGCTTCGACCTGCAGCCGGACATGATCACCACTGCCAAGGGCCTCACCTCGGGCTATGTGCCGATGGGTGCGGTCTTCATCGCGCCGCGCGTCGCCGAACCGTTCTTCGCCGGCGGCGTCTGGTGGCGCCACGGCTACACCTACGGCGGTCACGCCGCCGCGGCGGCCGCCGCGCTGGCCAATCTCGAGATCATCCGCCGCGAGAACCTGCTCGCGGAGGCGACGCGGCTCGAGGGGGATCTCGCCACGGCGTTGTCCCCGCTGGCCGACCTCGATTCGGTCGCCGAGGTGCGCACCGGCCTCGGTGCGGTCACCGCGGTCCAGCTCGCCGACCCGGCATCGGCTCCGGCGGCGGTGGTGAAGCTGCGTGAGCACGGTGTCAGCACGCGCGCCGCGGGACAGGGCGCGCTGCAGATCTCGCCGGCCTTCGTGATGACGACCGACGAGGTCGGCGAACTCGCCGACCGTATGCGGGCCGCGCTGAGCTGAGCACAAGCGCCCCCTGATCCGAAAGTAGCGACCCGACCCCTCGCTCCCTGAGGTGCGAGGAGCGTAAGCGACGAGCCTCGAAGGGCTGGTGAGGATTTCGGACGCATCTCGCCAGGGCCTTCGTGGCTCGCTTCGCTCGCGCCTCAGGCAGCAGAGGGGCCGCCCGCGCGGCAGTGGATACAACAAGGCCCGGTTACCGAATCGATAACCGGGCCTTGTTGTCTGGACGCGCTATCAGGCGTTCGCGAGCACCTCGGTGGTGGCGATGGCCTGGGCCACGCCGGTCACGATCGAGGCGACCTTGAGGGCTTCGAAGATCGCCTCCCGGTCGACGCCGGCCTCGCGCAGGGTGTTCTCGTGGGCGGCGACGCAGTGCCCGCAGCCGTTGACCGAGGATACGGCGAACGACCACAGCTCGAATGCGGCCTTGTCCACGCCCGGGTTGCCGATGATGTTCATCCGCAGGCCGGGACGCAGGTCGTCGTACTTGCCGTCGAGAAAGCCGCGGCCACGGTAGAACACGTTGTTCATGCCCATGATCGACGCGGCGCCCAGGGCGGCGTTGTACGCCTCGGCCGACAGGATGTCGGCGGCCTCGTCGGCGATCTCGCTGAGCACCTTGGCGTTCTTGGTGGCGGCGGCGGTCGACAGCAGCGTGCCCCACAGCTGCTCTTCATTCAGCGCGGTGGTCCGGCTGATCGAGCCCAGGTTGAGCTTGAGGTCCTTCGCGTACTCCGGAAGGGCTTCCTTGAGGTTGTCGATACTCATCTGATCCCCTCTAGACGCCCGAGGACATGAGCTCGCCGGCGTTGATCGTCGGGTCGCCCTTCTTCCAGTTGCAGGCGCACAACTCGTCGGACTGCAGGGCGTCGAGGACACGAAGGACCTCGTCGACGTTGCGTCCCACCGAGCCCGCGGTGACCGACACGAACTGGATCTCGTTGTTCGGATCGACGATGAAGGTGGCGCGGTCGGCGACCCCGTCGGCGTTGAGAACGCCTGCAGCGGTGGCCAGTTCGCGCTTGAGGTCGCTCATCATCGGGAAGGGGAGGGTCTTCAGGTCCTCGTGCTGTGCACGCCACTGGAAGTGGACGAACTCGTTGTCGACCGAGGCGCCGAGCACCTGGGTGTCGCGATCGGCGAACTCGTCGTTCAGCTTGCCGAATGCGGCGATCTCCGTCGGGCACACGAACGTGAAGTCCTTGGGCCAGAAGAAGACGACGCGCCACTGACCGGGGTGGTCGTCGGAGGTGACGGTGGTGAAGTAGTCATCGGGCTGCTGGGCGTTGACCTTGCTGAGGTCGCCGCCGATCACGGCGGTGAGGTTGTAGGCGGGGAACTGGTCACCGATGGTGAGCAGGGCCATGTATCGCTCCTTCAGCTGAGTGAGTGAGTGTACGGAAACTGCGCGCGAACGAATTTCGCGACGTACGAGTACCATCGTGCCGGATTTTGCGCGAAAGCGAAACGTGATTAGTAGCACTACACTGATAGCCATGCCCGATAAAACTTATCAGCCGACCGTCGCCGGACTGCGCGCCTTCGTCGCCCTGGCCCAGCGCAGACACTTCGGTGCCGCCGCAACGGATTTGGGCGTGAGTCAGCCCTCGCTCTCGCAGGCCTTGTCGGCGCTCGAGGCGGGCCTCGGGGTGACGCTCGTGGAGCGCACCACGCGCCGCGTCCTGCTGACCCCGGACGGAGAGGAACTGCTGCCGCGGGCGATCGCGGCCGTCGACGCCGTCGACGAGTTCACGGCGGCGGCCGCGGGTGCCGGACGGCCGTTGCACGGGACGATCCGTCTCGGTGTCATCCCGACCGTCGCGCCCTATGTGCTGCCGGCCGTGCTGCGCGGTCTCGGTGAGAGACTTCCCGACCTGCGCCCTCGAGTCGTCGAGGAGCAGACCGCCCGTCTCGTCGAGCAACTGCGGGGCGGGACGCTCGACGTGGCGCTCCTCGCGCTGCCGCTCGAGATCCCAGGGATCGTCGAGGTGCCGCTCTACACTGAGGATTTCGTCCTCGCCCTGCCGGCCGGGCACGCTCTCGCCGGAAAGCGCCGAGTGGATCCCAGCGCCCTGGCCGACCTGCCGTTGCTGCTCCTCGACGAGGGGCATTGCCTGCGGGACCAGGCGCTGGAGGTGTGCGCGCTCGCGGGTGTGCGTCCTGATCTGGGACAGACCCGCGCGGCGTCGCTGACGACGGCCGTGCACTGCGTCGTCGGCGGTCTCGGGGTGACCCTCATCCCGCAGACCGCGGTCGCCTCGGAGACCGCATCGGGGGACCTGGCGATCGCCACGTTCGCCTCGCCGCGTCCGGGGCGCCGGATCGGGCTGGTGTTCCGGCGGTCCGCACGCCACGACGAGTCGTATCGGGAACTCGGGTCGATCATCGGTGAGCTCGTCGCCGAGACGGGCGCCGTCACGTCGGTCTAGGCGGTCAGGCCTCCGCAGCCTCGGCGGCGAGTGCCTCCCACTCGTCGACGAGGCTCGAATCGACCTCGCGGACCATGGTGCCGAGGTCGACGACGATCTGTTCGATCTCCGGCGTCACGGCGCTGGTCGGAACACCTTGGCGCAGAACCCGATAGCAGTCGGACAGGTAACGCAGCACGACGCCCTCGCTCCGGGCCAGCCCGTACGCGGAGATCAGCTCGGTGAAGGTCATGGCCTTCTCCAGCATCTCGCGGAGTACCGACTTCGGGTTGGGCGGGAACGACGCCACCCAGGGGTGGCCGCGCCGATAGATCTCGAACGCGCCGAAGATCTCCTCGAAGAGGGGTTGCGGCCAGGAGATGTCCTCCAGGCGCGACATCCGTTCCTCGTACTCGATCCCGTCGGCCTTCATCTCGGCGATCGCCGCGTCCCGGGCCACCTTGCGCTGGGCCAGCAGCAACGGCCGCGGGTTCTCCAGCGTCGACTCGAGAATCGAGATCACATCCAGTGCGTACGTGGAGGACTCCGGGTCGAGGATCTCGAACGTGGCCATCGCGAAGGCCGACAGCGGATTGGTCAGCGCGAAGTTCTCCGGCATGTCCACGCTCATCGCGATGTGCCGTCCGGTCTCATCGGGGGCGTCGAGCTGCACGACGATCCCGGCATCGCGCAGACCGCGGTACAACTCGATGGTGTGCTTGATGTGGCGCAGTTGACGATCACGCGGTTCGTGGTTGTCCTCGAGCAGGTGCCGGACGGCGGCGAAACAATCGCCGGGCCGACCCAGGACCTCGAGCAGCATCGCGGTGGTCATCTGGAAATGCGACCGCAACGGCTCGTCGGGTGCGTCGATCAGCTGGGTGAAGGTCTTCTCACCCCAGGATACGAAGCCTTCGGGAGGCTTGCGGCGCACCAGCTTCCGCAGCTTCTTGGGATCGTCGCCGGCCTTGGCGACGGCGCGGGCGTTCTCCACGTCGTGCTCGGGTGCCTGGGCCACCACATAGCCGACGGTGTCGAAGCCGGCCCGGCCGGCGCGGCCCGCGATCTGATGGAACTCCCGCGCCCGGAGGCGGCGGACGCGACGGCCGTCGTATTTGCTCAGCCCGGCGAACAACACCGTCCGGATCGGCACGTTGATGCCCACGCCGAGGGTGTCGGTGCCGGCGATGACCTTCAGCAGTCCCTGCTGCGCAAGACGTTCGACGAGCCGCCGGTATCGGGGGAGCATCCCGGCGTGATGGACGCCGATGCCCGAGCGCAGCAGCTTCGACAAGGTGTTGCCGAAGCCGGTGGAGAACCGGAAGTCGCCGATGGCCTCCGCGATCGCGGCCTTCTGCTCCTTGTCGCAGATCTTGACGCTCAGTAGTGCCTGCGCGCGTTCGACGGCAGCGGCCTGGGTGAAGTGCACCACGTAGATCGGTGCACGTCCGCGCTCGACGAGATCGGCGATCGTCTCGTGGATGGGCGTCATCGCATAGTCGTGTTCGAGGGGCACGGGACGCTGGGCGCCGGTGACCTCGACCGTGTCCCTGCCGGTCCGGCGGGTGAGGTCGTCGACGAAGAAGGAGACGTCGCCGAGCGTCGCCGACATCAGCAGGAACTGGGTGGAGGGCAGCTCGATGAGCGGCACCTGCCACGCCCAGCCACGGTCGGGTTCGCCGTAATAGTGGAACTCGTCGGCGACGAGCGTGCCGATGTCGCTGTCGCCACCGGCCGCCAGGGCGAGGTTCGCGACGATCTCGGCGGTGGCGCAGATGATCGGCGCGTCCGGGTTGACCGTCGCGTCACCGGTCAGCAGGCCGACCTGGTCGGCGCCGAACATCGCGCACAGCTCGAAGAACTTCTCGCTGACGAGGGCCTTGATCGGCGCGGTGTAGAAGGCGCGCTCACCCCGGCAGCGCGCGAAATACAGGGCGCCGGCGGCCACGAGCGACTTCCCCGAGCCGGTCGGGGTCGCCAGGATGACCTGGCTGCCGGCGAGCAGCTCGAGGAGTGCCTCTTCCTGGTGCTCGTACAGGTCGAGGCCGCGATCGGTCCACCACTGCGTGTAGGTGTCGAGCGCCTGGTCCTCGTCGTCGACGGGCGCCAGGGCCGCCGCGCTCGCGGTCAGATCGACGATTGCGGTCCCTCGTCTCCGGGCTCGTCGTCCTTCGAACTCTGCTCGGCGGCCTGTTCGGCGAGGAATCGTTCGAGTTCGGCACCGAGCTCGTCACCGCTGGGCAGCGACTCCTCGGCGGCCAACAGCGACGCGCGCTCCTCGGCGGCCTGCGTGAAGGTGTCGTACTGGGTCTCCAGTGCGGTGACGACCGACTCGATCTCGCTGTTGCCCTCGACCTCGGTGTCCACCTGTGCGCGCACCTTCGCGGCGGCGCTCTCCAGCGCGGCGAGCGGCAGGTCCAGACCGGCCAGCTCGGCGACTGCGCCGAGCAGTCGCGCGGACGCGGCCGGGTAGTTGGTCTGCGCCAGGTAGTGCGGCACGTGGACTGACAGGCCCGAGGCCCGGTAGTCGTGCTCGCTCATCCGCAGTTCGAGCAGCATCGAGGCACTGGCCGGCAGCTTCATCGCCGAACCCCAGCGGGGGAGGTTCCCCAGGGCGTCGGGGTCGCTGCCGTGTGCGGTGATCGACGGCGGGCGCGTATGCGGCACCGCCATCGGGATCGCGTTGAGACCGATGACATCCGTGACTCCGAGTCGGTCGGACAGGCGGCGCACCGCGTCGACGAACTGTTCCCAGCGCAGGTCGGGTTCGGCGCCCGCCAACAGCAGGAAGCCCTTGCCCGCGTTGTCGCGGATCGCGTGCAGCGTCAGTGCCGGCATCTCGACCTCGGTGAAGGTCTCCCCGCTGAACGAGATCGTCGGGCGCCGGGAGCGGTAGTCCATCAGTTCGTCGGAGGAGAACGTCGCGACCAGTTCCGACTCCAGGCTGTCCCGGAGATGGGTGGCCGCCAGCGCGACGGCGTGGCCGGCGTCGGCGAACCCCTCGAGCGCATGGATCAGAACCGGGCCCGTGCCATCGGCACGGGTGACCTGCGGAGCGGGAAAGGCGAGTTCGTACAGCGCGTCGTTCCGCGCAGGTTGCTCGTCCACGTCATCCCTCCTTGTACGTGGCAGCCGTGGCACAGCACGGCTGGATTCTCGTCATATGTCTCATTGTCTCGCACCGGGGTCGCGGGTGAGCACGGGCATCCGGCGAAACACCAACAGTGCAACGACATCGTCGCGCCGGGGATTCCCGAATTGGGTGTGTCACCCGCGTGGGTGAGCGGTCGCGGTGGCACAGTAGATCGCTGTGACCCCGGCAACCGTTACGCCCCGTACGTCTTGTGGCCGCCGCCTGCGCGTGTTCGTGCTGGCCGCTGCCTGCACCGTTCTCGCCGGTGGCGTCCTGTCGGCGTGCTCGATCCAGGGCGACGCCCAGTCGTCGAATCCGGACCTGTCGTCGAGGTCGGTGGCCGCCTCGGATTTCCCGGGTGGTCCGGCGAGCCCGATCCCGCCTCAGGCGGTGGCCAACGCGCTCGCCGACGTCACCGGTGGTCCGGCACCCGGACAGGGGAGCAACACCGAGGTGTCACCGGCCGAGTGCGCACCCTCACCGGTGTCCGCCGACGGCGCGGTCGCCCTTCTCGGTCCCGGGACCGCGGAACGATCGACCCTGACCACCGTCGTCGCACACGTCGACACGTCGCTCGCCGAGGTCGTGGGCCGCGCCGAGAAATGCCCGGAACTGACCACGACGACCTTCGGTGCGTCGTCGACAGTGACCACTGAGGTCCTGCCCGCACCGCCGGCACCCGACGGCGTCGCGACCGCGACCATCCGTCGCACGATCGTCACCGGTGGTGGTACCGCGCCGGTGACCACCAGCTCGCTCGCCCTGATCGGCGAGCGCGACGGGGTTCGCGTGTATGCCGAATATCGTTGGCCCGCAGCAGGTCCGGTACCCGCAGAGGATTCGGCGGCGCTCGACGAGCTGTTCACGAAGGCGGTGTCGGCGGCCTTCGGCTGAGACCCGCCGGCCTGTGGACGGGCCGCGGAGGTTGTCCACAGGTCTCCCGGCTCGCCGTCGTGGGGGCCGGGCACGACAGATGCTCTCGTGCATGCCCAGATTCTCGGCGTCCTCGCGCCTCTACCGTGACCCCATCGATCCGACGACGCTGCTCACGGCGATCCCGGCGCTGCTCGGCTTCCTGCCGGAGCGCTCGATCATCGTCGTCGCCTTCGCGCCCGACCGTGGGATCTCGGCCACCATGCGACACGACCTGGCCCTCGACGACACCGGGAACCCGACACCCGAGCTGTCCACGGTGCTGGCCGGCCTCGGGTCGATCACAGATTCCTATGGCGCCGAGGAGGTCGTGGCGATAGTCGCCGACGACCGTTTTCCGGCCGACAGTGCGCAATATCGGCGGGTGCTCGCGATCGCCGACCGGCACTTCGGCGCGATCGGGGGCGTCGCTGCCGGATTCGCGGTGGCCGCGTTCGATCCCGGGGCGCCGTGGTCGGTCATCTGGTGTCCCGACGGGCAGGCGTGGTCGATCGACGTCGTCGACGACCACGGTGGAGTTCTCGACGATCCGCAGACCTGTCCGACCGCCATCGCCGAGGCCGTGAAATCGGGCCGTCGAATCCTGCCGCGCCGGTCGGAGATGCGGGCGATGCTCGAACCCGTCGACGGCGAATGCAGCGCCTCACGGCCGGGCCCGGACTGCGACGACTGTCGGGTCCTCCCGGTCGGGTCGCTGTCCGACGCACACCTGCTGGACCTGGTGATGGACTCGATCGCCGACGCCGGGGAGTCGCTGGACTGCACCGAGGTCGCGCTGCTGGAACAGGCCGTCGTACGACCCCGCACCCGCGATGCGCTGCTCGTCCTCGCGGTCACCGACCTACGGGAGGACGCTGAGCTGGTCTGGCGGGAACTCACCCGGCGACTCGCCGGGCCCGGACGGGCCGGGGCCGCGACCCTGCTCGCGCACCTGCACTACATCGGTGGGGAAGGGGCCTACGCGGGCGTCGCACTCGACGTCGCCCTCGAATCCGACCCGGACGCGAAGCTCGCCGGACTCCTCGACGGCTGCCTGCGCTCGGGAGTCCGACCCGGCAAACTGTGGGAGATGATCGACGGTTCGTACGCCACCGCCCTGGCGCTCGGGGTGCGGATGCCGGAGATCACCCGGCGCGCCGCCGGGTGATCTCCGGATGTGACGGCCTCAGACCTTCACTGCCTCAGACTTCTACTGCCTCAGACCTTCACTGCCTCAGACCTTCTCGACGACCTTCTCGACGAACACCGAGTGCGCCATGTCCGGGGAGAGCTCCAGACCCTCGTGCCCGGGCGTGTTGATCGTGATGATGCCCGCGGAGTTGGTCACCGTCACCCGGGCATTCGGCACCACCCCGGCCTCCCGCAGCTGCGAGATGAGACCCACGTCGGACTGTGCGTGCTCCGACAGGCGCCGCACGATGACGGCCACGGTGTCGCCGGCGGGCAGATCTGCGAGACGGGTCGCGCCGTCGTCGGTAGTGGGCACCTCGACGCCGAGCAGTTCCAGACCCGGGATCGGGTTGCCGTAGGGCGAGGTCGTCGGGTACTCGAGCACGGCGAGCAGACGACGTTCGACGTTCTCGCTCATGACGTGCTCCCAGCGGCAGGCCTCCTCGTGGACCTGATCCCAGGGCATGCCGATCACATCGACCAGGAGCCGCTCGGCGAGGCGATGCTTGCGCATCACCGCGACGGCCAGCGAACGGCCGCGCTCGGTCAGCTCGAGGTGGCGGTCGCCCGCGACGCGCAGAAGTCCGTCGCGCTCCATCCGGGCAACGGTCTGGGACACGGTCGGACCGCTTTGGTCGAGGCGCTCGGCGATGCGCGCCCGCAGCGGCACGATCCCCTCTTCCTCGAGGTCGTAGATCGTCCGCAGATACATCTCGGTGGTGTCAACCAGATCGTTCACTGTGCCCAATCCCTTTCGTCCCCGCCAAGATTACCCTGTTTACCCACGGTGACCGCCCTCTCAGGGGCCGTCGTCTCGTCACCACGACCCTGACGGTACGCACGTGTGGTCGAACCGACATCGCTCACCCGGCCGCGAGTTGAACCACTAGCCTGAACGTGTGACCGACACTTCTGCGACGGCCGTCATCTGGAGCGAGGACTTCCTGTCCTACCGGTGGGCCCACACCCACCCGATGAACCCCGTGAGGCTCGCGCTGACGATGACCCTCGCCCAGAGCCTCGGCGTGCTCGACGACGTCGAGACCGTCCCGCCGCAGGCCATCGACGACGACGCGCTCACCGTGGTGCACAGCCGCGACTACATCGACGCCGTCCGCGCGGTGGGTTCCGGCACCGCGTCGCTGTCCGGTCCGCTCCTCGAGCGGCTGTTCGGACTCGGCGACGCCGACAACCCGGTGTTCGCCGGGATGCACGAGGCCGCCCGGCTCCTCGTCGGCGGCACCCTCGCCGCCGCGCAGACCGTGGCCTCCGGCGCTGCGACCCGCGCGGTCAACATCGGCGGCGGCATGCATCACGCGATGCGGGCACGCGCCGCGGGCTTCTGCATCTACAACGACTGCGCGATCGCGATCAGATATCTGCTGGACAAGGGATTCGACCGGATCGCCTACATCGACGTCGACGCCCATCACGGCGACGGCGTCCAGGTGGAGTTCGCGGCGGATCCGCGGGTGATGACGGTCTCGCTGCACCAGCATCCGGCGACGCTGTGGCCGGGGACCGGCTGGCCGACCGAGGTCGGCGACGGCGACGCGCAGGGGAGTGCGGTCAACCTCGCGCTGATGCCCAACACCGAGGATCGGCTGTGGCTGCGGGCCTTCCACGCCGTCGTGCCGTCGCTGATCGCCGGGTTCAAACCGCAGATCATCGTCAGCCAGTGCGGCGCCGACAGTCATCGCGCCGACCCGCTCACCGACCTGTCGCTCACCGTCGACGGTCAGCGCGCGGCGATGATCGCGATGCGTGAGCTCGCCGACAAGTACTGCGAGGGGCGCTGGATCGCGGTCGGCGGCGGCGGATACGGCGTGGTCAACGTGGTGCCGCGCAGCTGGACCCACCTGCTGGGCGTGGCGCTCGACCGCGAGGTGGACGTCACCGCGACCATCGACGAATCCTGGTGCGCCACAGCCGAACAGATCTCGACGCAGGTGCATTCCGACTACGCCCGGCCGCCGGTCGGGGTGATGGGTGACGGCGGTGACGTCGATTATCAGCCGTGGGACGGCGACGCCGGCCAGGAGCCGCCCGAGGGGGTGAGCGCGACGGCACAGCGACAGACCGATCGCGCCATCCTCGCGACCCGCCGCGCGGTGTACCCTCTGCACGGTCTCGACCCGGAGGATCCCCGTGACTGATCAGGACGTGTCGTCCACCCCAGAACACTCCACGACCGCGCCGCAGGCGTTGGCCGATCAGCCCGAACCCCGTGGCGCCTGGGACTATCCGCGGCACTGGATAGCCGACGTGCTGGCCTCCGACGGCGGTGTCGTGCACCTGCGGCCCATCGTGCCCGACGACGCCGACCGGATCGTCGCCTTCCATTCCAAGCTCTCCGAACGAACCCGCTACATGCGGTACTTCGGTCCGACGCCCACCCTGCCGCCCCGTGAGGTGGCGCGGATGACGACCGTCGACCACCAGCAGCGCGTCGCGATCGTGGCGGTGCTCGGTGGCGAGATCATCGCCGTCGGCATCTACGAGGGGCTCGCCTTCGACGGCAAGCCGGAGTCGGCCGAGGTCGCCTTCGTCGTCGCCGACGAACACCAGGGCCGCGGCCTCGGACCGGTCCTGCTCGAACATCTCGCCGGCGCCGCGGCCGAGAACGGTTTCACCCGCTTCGAGGCCGAGGTGCTCAGCGAGAACCCGAACATGGTCGCCGTGTTCCGGGACGCCGGCTACCAGCTGGCCCGCAGCTTCGACGGCTCGACGGTGCATGTGGAGTTCCTGATCGACGCCACCGAGGCACTGCTGTCGGTGCGCAACGCCCGCGAGAACGCGTCGGAAGCCCGCAGCGTCGCGAACCTGCTGCGCCCGACCTCGGTCGCGGTGATCGGCGCGTCGACCGACCCGAACAAGGTCGGAAACGCGCTGCTGGCCAACATCATCGCCGGGGGGTTCACCGGTCCGGTCTTCCCGGTGAACGGGCCCGCCCGAGTCGAGGAGGAACCGCCGAGCCCCGGGTCACAGCGCCCGGGCCGCCCGACGTCGCCGAACCGGCGGCGCACTCACGAACGTCCGCCGTCGGTGCGCGGCATCCGCGCCTACGAGACGGTGCGCGACATCCCGGATCCGGTGGACCTCGCGGTGGTCGCGGTCCCGGCGTCCCGGGTCAACGACGTCCTCGACGACTGCCTGGTGAAGGGCGTGCGGACCCTCGTCGTCGTGTCGTCCGGTTTCGGTGACTCCGGCGAGGAGGAGGGTCTGGAGAACGAGCGACGCCTCGTCGCGCAGGTCCGCGAACACGGCATGCGGCTCGTCGGCCCGAACGCGCTGGGCGTGGCCAACAACGACGCCGGTATCGCGCTGAACGCCACGCTCGCGCCGCGCATCCCCGCCGCCGGCCGGGTCGGGTTCTTCTGCCAGTCCGGCGCATTGGGCATCGCGATCCTCGACACCGCCGCCCGGCGCCAGATCGGGTTGTCGACCTTCGTCTCCGCCGGGAATCGCGCGGACGTCTCCGGCAACGACCTGCTGCAGTACTGGGACAGCGACGCCTCGACCGATGTGATCCTGCTCTACCTCGAGAGCTTCGGTAACCCGCGGAAGTTCTCCCGCATCTCCCGCCGGGTGTCGCGGGCCAAGCCGATCGTGGCGGTGAAGTCGGGCAGGGGAGCGATGAGCCCGGTGCGCGCGGCCCGGTCCGCGGCCAACTTCGACGACCAGATCGCGCGCATGATGCTCGAGCAGGCCGGTGTCATCCAGGTCGACACGATCCCCGAACTGTTCGACTGCGCGGCGTTGTTCGCCTATCAGCCGCTGCCGCGCGGACCCCGCGTCCGCATCATCGGCAACTCGTCGGTGTTGGGCAGCCTCGCCGCCGACCAGGCCCGCAACGGCGGCCTGGAGGTGGTCGACAACATCGATCTCGGCGCGGGGGCGACGGAGGAACTGTTCGAGGACGCCGTGTCGGCGGCGATGACCGACACCGGCGTCGACGCGATCGTCGTCGTCTTCGTGCCGCCGGTGGCCGTCGACGCCGACTGGCACGCCCGCGCGCTCATGGCCGCGGCCAACACCCCCGGTGCCGACGGTGCCAAACCGATCGTCACCACGTTCCTCGCCGTCGAGGGTATCCCGCCGGGCCTCACGAAACCCGGCCCGAACGGTCTGCCCGAACGCGGCTCCATCCCGTCCTATGCCAGCCCGGAGCGCGCCGCAGCAGCTCTCGCGCGCGCCTGGCAGTACGCCAAGTGGCGGATGCGGCCGGAGTCGGTCGTCCATCGGGCCGAGGGCACCGATCCGGAGGCGGCCCGCATGTACGTCCGCGAGGCGATGGACTCCGACGGCTCGTCGTCGGACCGTCTTCTCGGCCAGGTCGAGTCGGCGAGGCTGCTGCGGTGGTACGGCATCTCGGTCGTCCCGTTCCGTGAGGTCACGACGATGCACGAGGCGTCGGCGGCGGCCCGCGAACTCGGCTTCCCGGTCGCGGTGAAGGCGACCTCGTCGAAGTGGCGGGGACGTCTCGACCGCGAGGGCGCCCGGCTCGACCTGCCCGACGCGACCGCCGTCGTGAACGCCTTCGCCGAGCTGAGCGAGCTGACCGGCGACCACGTCCTCCACGTCCAGAAGATGGCACCGAAGGGCGTCGGCACGGTCATCCGAGTCCGCGACGACGAGTCCTTCGGTTCGGTGATCTCGTTCGGGCTGTCGGGACGGACCTTCGACCTGCTGGGCGATCACGGGTATCGCGCGATCCCGCTCGCCGAACTCGACGCGCGAGAACTGATCGACGAGCCGCGATCGGCGCCGCTCCTCAACGGCTACCGCGGTGAGGAGCCAGCCGACAAGGAGGCGCTCGTCGACCTGCTCCTGCGGATCTCCACCCTGGTCGACGACATCCCCGAGGTGCGCGAGGTGCTGTGCGACCCCATCCTCGTCTCGGTGGACGGCGCATCGGTACTCAATGCCCAGATACGCGTCGGCCCGGTGCCCGACAGGCGGGACACCGGACCGAGGCGGTTGAGCTAGGAGGCTCTCGAACCAGAGGACGTCAGCTGGCGTAGGCGCGCAGACGCTCGGCACGATCGCCGGCGCGGAGCTTGCCCATGACCTCGCGCTCGATCTGTCGCACGCGCTCGCGCGACAGCCCGAACATGCGGCCGATCTGATCGAGGGTGCGCGGCTGACCGTCATCGAGGCCGTAGCGCATCCGGATGACCTGCTGTTCGCGCTCGTCCAGGGTCGCCAGTACCGCACGGATGTCCGAGTGCAGCAGACCGGCGATGACGGCGTTCTCGGCGGAAGTGGCCTCGGCGTCCTCGATGAAGTCGCCGAGCGGGGCCTCCTCGTCGCTGCCGACCGGCATGTCCAGGCTCACCGGGTCGCGGCTGTGGTCGAGCAGATCGGCGATCTTCTCGGCCGGGATGCCCGACTCGCTGGCCAGTTCATCGTCGGTGGCCTCGCGACCGAGCTGCTGATGAAGCTCCCGCTTGATGCGGGCGAGCTTGTTCACCTGCTCGACGAGATGGACGGGGAGCCGGATGGTGCGGCTCTGGTCGGCCATGCCGCGGGTGATCGCCTGGCGGATCCACCACGTCGCGTAGGTCGAGAACTTGAAGCCCTTCGCGTAGTCGAACTTCTCCATGGCGCGGATCAGACCCAGGTTGCCCTCCTGGATGAGGTCGAGGAGCGGCATTCCGCGACCGGTGTAGCGCTTGGCCAGCGAGACGACGAGACGGAGATTCGCCTCGAGCAGATGGGACCGTGCGGCCTCACCCTCGCGGACGATGGTCGCCAGGTCGCGCTTCTTGGTTGCCGAGAGGCGCTTCTTGGTTGCCAGGACGTGCTTGGCGTAGAGGCCGGCCTCGATCTGCTTGGCGAGTTCGACCTCCTGCTCTGCGTTGAGGAGAGCGGTGCGTCCGATCCCGTTGAGGTAGACGCGGACGAGGTCCGCGGCGGGCGACTGGGCGTCGAGATCCTGTTCCGTCATCGCCGGGCGGGTGCCCGGGGCGGACGGATCCGCGAAACCTGTGGTCGGGGTCGAACGTGCAACTGTCGAGCGTGACATGCGGCCTCCTGACTTGAATACGTTCACTGGGTCCAACGTCCATGCGTTGGCGATAGTTCCCGAAAGTGATTCGTCGCAAACCCGGAGGAGGCTTGGTGACCTGCGAAGACTTTCACCGATTCGCAGGGACGGCTGAGAAGTTGCTGAGATGTCGGGCCGCGGGGGAACCCGCTGCGGTCCCGCCCCGTCGGTCGTCGGGATCGACGGTGACTCAGTCGTCGTCGGGGTCGACCACGTGACCGTCGACGGTGCGGTGGGGGAGTTGCTGTTCGGTGCGCGAGAGGGCGGGAGGGCCGACGACGTGATGATCGGCGCCGTACTTGTAGAGAGGTACCTCCCCCCGCTTGCGCGGCGGCCGGTCGTTGGCGATGAGCACCGCCATCCAGGGCAGCGGGATGGAGACGGCGACGATGGCCAGCGCAAGAAGCCCCGAACCGGTGAGCGAGTAGGCGACGCCGGCGATGATCAGCGCGGGGACGCGGAACGCCATCATGATCAGGTACTTGCGGACACGGGCCTTCTGCTGCGCCTCGAGGGAGTCCTGGGCGTCGGTGATCAGGAAGGTCTCGGCGGGCACGGCCGGATGTTCCGACCTGCCGAAGCGCTTCGAGTCCTCGTGGTGGCCGTGCGGCTCATTGCCGTTCGCGCCCATGGAATCCCTTTGTTCGAACACCCTCTCCACTGTCCCACTTTCGGTTGCTCTTTGCACTCACGGATTCCGGGCCCGGGCGCCGCCCTGTGCCGGATGCGCAGCGGCCTCTCTGTGCCCCGGGTGCCCCGGTGACGCACAATAGAGCAATGGCAACTGAAACCATCGAACGCCCCGATCTCGACGAGTGGACCGACACCGAGACCGACGAGCGGTCCGAAGCCGACGCCACCGACAGCAGTGACGACGACCGGCCCAAGTTCTTCCACTACGTCAAGAAGGACAAGATCGCGGAGAGCGCCGTGATGGGCAGCCACGTGGTCGCGCTCTGCGGCGAGACCTTCCCGGTGACCCGGGCGGCCAAGCCGGGTTCGCCGGTGTGCCCGAAGTGCAAGAAGATCTACACCAAACTGCGCAAATAGCCGAGCGGGCGCCGGGACCGGTCAGTCGCTCCCGCGGTCACGCGTGGGCCGGCGGATCGGTCCCGACGACAGCCGGTCGGGGATCGTCTTGAGCTGACCGGTGATGTCGGAGGTCTGCGAGTTGACCCAATGCCGGACCTGGGTCGTCGTGGACGCCTTGGCCGGCCAGAACTGCTGCACCGCCGCGTTGAACTCGGCGCCGATGACGATGCCGAAGCCGAGCGAGAAGGTGAACAGCAGGAAGGCGATGGGCGTCGCCAGCGCACCGTAGGACACGCCGGCCTCGGTGATCTTCGTCAGGTAGATGCGCAAGACGTAGCTGGCGACCCAGAAGAAGACGCCCGCGACGATCGCGCCGCCGATGAGCCGGTGCCACGGGAGCGGATTGGGCAGTGCCAGGTGGTAGAGCGTCGTGAGGACGAACAGCAGCAGGACGGCGACGAACGGGAAGTAGCCGTAGTCGATGAGTGTGGTCACGAACGATCCCCAGGACGCGGGCACGATGGCCCGCAGATAGTTCGGTCCGAGGGCGACCAGCGGCAGCAGGAAGACCGCCACGAAGAGGAAGCCGACATAGAGGAACAGCGCGAAGAAGCGCTGCCACACCGGATGTCGGACCTCGTGCTGGTCGTGCGCCTTCGCGATCGAGGCGATGAAGCACGACATCGCCGAGGAGCCCGCCCACAGCGACAGGATGAAACCCACCGACATGAGTCCGATGCGGCCCCGGCCCAGCACGCTGTCGACGGTCGGGGTGATCAGGTCGTCGACGACGGTCTCGGTGAAGGTGCGCTGCGCGAATTCGATGATGCGGTCGTAGACGATGTCGACGGTGCCGGGACCGAACCAGCCCGCGACGTAACCGACCGAGCCGAGGAGCCCGAGCAGTAGCGGGGGCAGGGAGAGCGCCTGCCAGAACGCGGCCTGCGCCGCCCAACCGATGATCCCGTCGTCCCAGGATTTCACGATCGTGCGCCACACCACCCGGTGGATGTTGGGTAGTACCGGGGGGCCGGGTTCGTCCTCGGTGCCGTCGGAGTCGGGCGCCTTCGCGCGGCTCGCGGGGACGGGTTCGTCGACGCCTTCGGGCTTCGCCTCCTTCTCGGCGTCCTCGGGCTCCGCCCGCTTCTCCGCTCCGGTCGTCGTCCTGGGGGATTCGGGCATGACGGGGACGTCTCGTGATGCAGGAGCGGTGTCGCCGGACGCCGAGGTGTCCCCGACGAACGGGGCGGGCCGGCGAGGAGTCCGAAACGTGGTGTCGAGTGGACTGGTGTCGCGTTGACCGGCGTCGAGCGGCGCGGTCACGGCGTTCGACGGATTCGGACACACGGCAGCCACCGGCGACGTCGCGTCGCCGGCCAGCGGTACCGGGTTCCTCTTTCGCGTTGTGATGAGTTCAATATCCCCGATCAAGGGCCCGGAAGGGTACCCGGGTCACCAGGCGCGTCGTTCGGAGTGACCACGCGGGGATGCGCACGCGGCTGTCGGCGAGCCGCGACGAGGGGGTGTCGCGATGCGGGGGCGGGGCGGCCCCGGCGGTACGATTGCCGGGTCCCCTTCGGCGCGGGTCCTCCCAACGCGAGGGGTCATTTCATGCCCGGTAGGGAATCCGTACGCCGTCAGGAGCAGCACACACGTGACGTCAGCCGAACCCTCCACCAGCGCCGGGACCGATGCCGCGGCCCCCAACCGGCCTCAGCTGCGTGCGTGGCAGCGCCGTGCACTCACCAAGTACCTGACGCGCAAGCCGAAGGACTTCCTCGCGGTGGCGACCCCCGGTGCCGGTAAGACGACGTTCGGTCTACGGGTCGCCCGCGAGTTGCTCGACGACCGCACCGTCGAGCAGATCACCGTCGTCGCGCCGACCGAGCACCTCAAGCACCAGTGGGCGGAGGCGGCCGCGCGCGTGGGTATCGCACTGGATTCGCGTTTCTCCAACTCGGCCGGTCAGACCAGCTCCGACTACCACGGCGTGGTCCTCACCTACGCCCAGGTCGCGGCACACCCGACCAAGCACCGGGTCCGCACCGAGAACCGGCGGACCCTCGTGATCCTCGACGAGATCCACCACGGCGGCGACGCCAAGTCGTGGGGCGAAGCGATCCGCGAGGCCTTCGACGACGCCGAACGCCGACTGCTGCTCACCGGTACGCCGTTCCGCTCCGACGACTCGCCGATCCCGTTCGTCGTCTACGAGCCCGAACCCGGCGGAAACCAGCGTTCCAAGGCCGACCACACCTACGGCTACGCCGACGCCCTGAAGGACGGCGTCGTCCGTCCGGTGGTGTTCCTCGCGTACTCGGGTGAGGCGAGCTGGCGGACCAGCGCCGGTGAGGAGTTCACCGCTCGGCTTGGTGAGCCGCTGTCGGCCGAGCACACCGCCCGGGCCTGGCGGACCGCCCTGGATCCCCACGGCGACTGGATCCCCGCGGTCCTCACCGCCGCTCACACCCGACTCGGCCAGCTGCGTGCCAGCGGCATGCCCGACGCCGGCGGTCTGGTCATCGCGACCGACCAGTCGACCGCCCGCGACTATGCCGAACTGCTTACCGCCATCACCGGCAAGCAGCCGACCCTGGTCCTCTCCGACGACCCCAAGTCGTCGTCGCGGATCGCTGAGTTCTCCGCGTCGAAGGACGAGTGGATGATCGCGGTGCGCATGGTGTCCGAGGGCGTCGACGTGCCGCGGCTCGCGGTCGGCGTCTACGCCACCAGCTCGTCGACGCCGCTGTTCTTCGCGCAGGCGATCGGTCGATTCGTGCGGTCGCGGCGCCCCGGCGAGACCGCGAGCGTGTTCCTGCCGTCCGTCCCGGTGCTGCTCGACCTCGCGAGCCAGATGGAGGCCCAGCGCGACCACGTCCTCGGCAAGCCGCACCGCGAGAGCGACGGTCTCGACGATCAGCTGTTGATCGATGCGAACAAACAGAAGGACGAACCGGGGGAGGACGAGCCGGCGTTCCAGTCGCTGCACGCCGACGCCGAACTCGACCAGGTCATCTTCGACGGCGCGTCGTTCGGCACGGCGACCTTCGCCGGCAGCGACGAGGAATCGGACTATCTCGGCCTGCCGGGGCTCCTCGACGCCGATCAGGTGCGGGCACTCCTGCAGAAGCGTCAGGCCGAGCAGGTCGTGTCCCGGACGTCGGCCCCCGCGGCGGAGTCCGCGTCCGAACAACCGGAGCCCGGGCGCGGTCCCGGCACCACCGGGGAGAACCTGCACGCGCTGCGCAAGGAACTCAACACCCTGGTCGCCATGCACCATCACCGCACCGGCAAGCCGCACGGCATGGTGCACAACGAGCTCCGAACCAGGTTGGGTGGTCCGCCGACGGCGATGGCCAGCGCCGAGCAGCTCAAGGAACGCATTGCCGCTCTGCGGACGTGGCGCTGACCGGCACCGGACCCGAACACGAGAGAACCCGGCCGGATGATCCGGCCGGGTTCTTCTTCGTCTGTGGCTGTCGCCCGTCAGGCCATGACGAGTGTCAGACCAGTTCGCCCGCGGCTTCGACCACGGTGGCGCTGAGCTCCACCAGGCGCGCTTCGTGCTCGTTGAAGTGATGACGGCAGAAGAGAAGCTCGCCGCCCTTGGGCAGGACGGCACGTACCTTGGCTGCTGCGCCGCAGCGATCACAGCGATCGGCGGCGGTGAGCGGCAGGTAGATCGGGGCTGTGGTGGCGATGTCAGTCATGGTTCCTCCGTCCCGGTCCGGCGCCGGTGTCCGGTCGCCTTCCCTTCGAGCCGACACATCCGGGCGATGCGTCAACCTCACTCTGTCAGACGTTCGGCGGGTTCGTATTGTTCCGGCAGGTGCCATCGGTGTGTCGTCACTCACCGTTTACCTCGGGCAACAATGTGACAACGTCTGCCGGAAACCGTTTCAGGCTGCTGTCAGCCGGCTGGGGTCGGCGACTGGGAGCCGGCGACATCGGAGTCCGCATCCGGCACCTGCGCATCGGTGTCGGCGCCGACGAGCGCCACCTCCTGCTCCTCGCGGAAGTGGGTGATCGCGTCGGAGGACTCGTTCTCGCGGTCGCGCAGGTATTCGCGGAGCGAGTAGGCGAAGGCGGCCGCCCACCCGACGGCGATGACGACATAGAAGATGTTCCGCACACCGCCGGGGGCGTCGATGAAGTCGCTCTTGAGCAGGCTGCGCGTGTTGGTCAGGACGATGAGGCCGCCGACCGAGGCGCCGAGCAGGCGCGGCGGGATGTGGCGGACCAGCCAGGCGGCGATCGGGGCCGCGATGACACCGCCGACGAGAATGGCACCGACCCACGCGAAGTTGATGCCCTGGGAGCCGAGGCTGAACAGGAAGCCGAGGCTGGCAGCGACGGCGATGATGAACTCACTGGTGTCGATCGAACCGATCACCTTGCGGGGCTCGAGCCGGCCACTGGCCAGGATCGCCGGGGTACCGACCGGCCCCCAGCCGCCGCCACCGGTGGCGTCGACGAAGCCGGCGACGAAGCCCAGCGGGCTCAGGAAGCGCTTGCGCAGCGGCTTGCCGAGGTTGTGTCGGGGGATGCCCTGGAAGGTGAAACGGATCAGGATGTAGAGCCCGAGCAGCAGCAGGATGACGGCCATGAGGGGTGCGGCCGCCTCGGTCGACAGATTGGCGAGAATCGTCGCACCGAGGAAGGCGCCGATGGCACCCGGGATGGCGATGCGGCGGACCACGCGCCGGTCGACGTTGCCGAACTTCCAGTGGGAGACACCGGACACCAGCGTGGTGCCGATCTCGGCGAGGTGGACGGTGGCCGACGCCGCGGCCGGGTTGGTGCCGATCGCGAGGAGCAGCGTGGTGGTGGTGACGCCGTAGGCCATACCGAGGCTGCCGTCGACGAGTTGGGCGGCGAGGCCGACGAGGCCGATCAGGACAATCGTTCTCATGGAGGATCTTTCGGGGCTGGCACGCGGTCAGGGCGCGCCGAGGCTGGGACGAGCGCACGAAGGGCTCGCGATGACGGGTGGGGACAGGACGGTCCCGGGTGGGGTCGGTCGCATCAGCGACACAGCATCGAGGCCACCCGCAGCAGATCGACGGCGGGGCGGGTCACCAGAAGGGGACCACTCGCCGAGAGGGGACCATGGGGGCTGCTCCCGGACGACGTCAACGCATACGGCACCGGGTCAGCGTACGCAGCAACCTGCGGAAACAGAATCTGTCGGCCCGTCTCGGAATCTCTCCGCGTACAACCCTTGACAGAAGTCGACATGCCCTGCTCGATCTGCGAACCCGGAATTCGGCCCCGACAACGCGTTCGCCCCCGTCGCCGAGTGACGGCAACGGGGGCGACGGAGAGTGCGTGACTAGTCCAGGTAGTCCCGGAGGACCTGCGACCGCGACGGGTGGCGCAGCTTGGACATCGTCTTCGACTCGATCTGGCGGATGCGCTCACGCGTGACGCCGTAGACCTGGCCGATCTCGTCGAGGGTGCGCGGCTGGCCGTCGGTGAGACCGAAGCGCAGACGCACGACACCCGCCTCGCGCTCGGAGAGCGTCTCGAGCACCGACTGCAGCTGGTCCTGGAGGAGAGTGAAGCTCACCGCGTCGACCGCGACGACTGCCTCGGAGTCCTCGATGAAGTCGCCGAGCTGGCTGTCGCCTTCGTCGCCGATGGTCTGGTCGAGAGAGATGGGCTCCCGGGCGTACTGCTGGATCTCCAGCACCTTCTCCGGGGTGATGTCCATCTCCTTGGCGAGCTCCTCGGGCGTCGGCTCGCGGCCGAGGTCCTGGAGGAGTTCACGCTGGATCCGGCCCAGCTTGTTGATGACCTCGACCATGTGCACCGGGATGCGGATGGTGCGGGCCTGGTCGGCCATCGCGCGGGTGATGGCCTGGCGGATCCACCACGTGGCGTAGGTCGAGAACTTGTAACCCTTTGTGTAGTCGAACTTCTCGACCGCGCGGATCAGACCGAGGTTGCCCTCCTGGATGAGATCCAGGAACGCCATGCCGCGGCCGGTGTAGCGCTTGGCGAGCGAGACGACCAGTCGGAGGTTGGCCTCGAGCAGGTGGTTCTTCGCACGGTTGCCGTCACGGGAGATCCAGTTCAGGTCGCGCTTCTGCGCGGTGCTGATCTTCTCGCCGGAGTCCATCATGCGGCGAAGACGTTCGGTGGCGAACAGGCCGGCTTCGATGCGCTTGGCCAGCTCGACCTCTTCCTCGGCGTTGAGGAGGGCGACCTTGCCGATCTGCTTGAGGTAGGCACGCACGCTGTCGGCCGACGCGGTGAGCTCGGCGTCCTTGCGGGCCTGGCGAAGTGCCTCCGACTCCTCTTCGTCCCAGACGAAGTCGCCGGACTTGGCGGCGGGTTCGGTCTTCGCCGACTCCTTGGCCGGGGTCTTGGCGCCGGCGGGTGCCGTTTCGGCTTCCTCGTCCTCGTCGTCGGAGTCTTCGGCGTCGTCCTCGTCGTCGACCTCGAGGTCGTCGTCGATCTCCACGTCCTCGAGATCGGCGTCGGGACCGTCGATGTCGTCGATCGAGTCCGGATCGTCGGGCTCGGCGTCGGTGTTGTCCACACCCTCGGCGGAGGTGGCCTTCTTGGCAGCCTTCTTGGGGGCTGCCTTCTTGGTGGCCTTCTTCGCTGCTGCCTTCTTCGCAGGCGCCTTACGGGCAGCGGTCTTCTTCGCAGCCTTCTTGGCGGTCCGCTTGGCCGGGGCTTCGGTCGAGGCGGTGGTCGACTGGGTCTCGTCGGCCTCGGCGTCCCCCTGGCGGGTCTTGATGGCTGCCACGTACAACCTTTCGAACTTCTCTTCTGCGGTGTCTTTGTCGAGTCTTGTGAGACGTGACACGGCAGCACGAGCCGCCGTGGACAAGGGCTTGGTTTCTCGGTTCAGATGACCGGTGACGACCATTGTAACGACATCGGCCGGTCCGATGTGACAAAGCCCTGGTCAATCCAGGCGCGGCCTAGGTTTTGAGGCCTTGTGAGACGGCCATCGCCGCGCCGACGATCCCGGCGGTGTTCAACAGCGTGGCCGCCACGACCGGGGTCTGGTTGGTGAGCAGCGGGATCCACTTGTCGGCCTTGCGGCTGATGCCGCCGCCGGCGATGAACACCTTGGGCCAGAACAGTGCCTCGTAGGCCTTCAGCACGTCGGAGACCTTCTCGGTCCACTTCTCGTAGGACCAACCCTTCTCCTCCTTGATCCGCGAGGACGCCTGGTGCTCGGCCTCTTTCTTGCCGACCTGCATATGGCCCAGCTCGGTGTTGGGCACGAGGTTGCCGTTGATGAGGATCGCCGACCCGATGCCGGTGCCGAACGTCAGCAACATCACCACGCCGTCGACACCTTTGCCGGCGCCGTAGGCGTCCTCCGCCATCCCGGCCGCGTCGGCGTCGTTGAGCACCGACACCGCGCGACCCCCGAGGTGCCGGCTGAACAGTTCGTAGACGTCGGTACCGATCCACCCCTTGTCGATGTTGGCGGCGGTCCGCATGATGCCCTCGGTGACCACGCCCGGCAGGGTGATGCCGACGGGACCCGCCCAGTCGAAATGGGCGACGACCTCGGCGACGGCGGCTGCGACCGCCTCCGGGGTGGCCGGCTGCGGGGTGAGCACCTTGAATCGATCGCCGACGAGTTCACCGGAGTCGAGATCGACGATGCCGCCCTTGATTCCGGAGCCGCCGACGTCGACGCCGAAGCCCAGATGAGTGGGTGACGGCGAATCGTCGGTGGCGGGCGTTTCGGTCATGGCGGAGTCCCCTTCCGGGCCGGCGGTGATCGACACCAGGCTATCGGCGCCCGCAGCCGCCCGCGCGGCATCCTCCGGATGCGGCACTTCAC
Organism: Gordonia sp. YY1; assembly: GCF_009872315.1. Lineage (NCBI taxonomy): Bacteria > Bacillati > Actinomycetota > Actinomycetes > Mycobacteriales > Gordoniaceae > Gordonia > Gordonia sp. YY1. The sequence goes on from NZ_WXYI01000002.1 coordinate 442,929, forward strand.
GTCACCGGTGAGCGGCCCCGGCCGCCGATGTGCTGACATGGAACACGTGGATCAGACAATTCCGGTGGACGAACTGGCCGCCATCGCGGTGGACGTGGCGCAGGAGGCGGCCGCCCACGTGCGCCGCCGCCGACCCGAATTGTTCGGTGCGACAACGCCGCCGACAGCGGACGCGGCACCCGTCGATTCGGCCGCCGTGAACCCCGTCTCGACGAAGTCGACGGAAACCGACCCGGTCACCGTCGCCGACACCGAGACCGAACGGCTGATCCGGCAGCGCCTGCACGAGTCCCGGCCCACCGACGAGGTCCTGGGGGAGGAGCACGGTGGGAGTCGCGCCGTCCCGTCCGGAGTGCGCTGGGTGGTCGACCCCATCGACGGCACGGTCAACTTCATGTACGGGGTCCCGGCCTACGCGGTGTCGGTCGCCGCGCAGGTCGACGGCCGCTCGGTCGCCGGTGTCGTCGTCGACGTGGCGCGCGAGGTGGTCTATGGCGCCACTCTCGGTGGCGGTGCCTGGGTGGCCGACGGCGACGGCCTGCGCGTACCGCTGCGGTGCAACCCCGTCGATCGTGCGGAACTCGCCCTCGTGGCAACCGGTTTCGGCTATGCCGCGGACCGTCGGCGCGCGCAGGGACGGATCGTCGCGGACCTGCTCCCGCGGGTGCGGGACATCCGGCGGATCGGTGCCGCGGCACTCGACCTGTGCATGGTGGCCTCCGGCGCCGTCGACGCTCATTACGAGCACGGTCTCAGTCCCTGGGACTGGGCGGCCGGTGGTCTCATCGCCGCCGAGGCGGGTGCGGTCGTGGTGACGCCGCCACCGGACTCGCGCGCGGACGAGGGGCACATCACCGTGGCGGTGGCGCCGGGGATCGCCGACGAGTTCCTCGCCCTGCTCGATGGGGCCGGGGCCCGGGAACCGCTGACCTAGCGGGGTCGGTGGGGCCGATTCAGCACGGAGCCGAGTGGACCGCCTTCACCAACGCGGGATCGGCGCCGGTCTCGGGGTTCTTGGGGTCGGCCGACCGCAGCGCCTCGAGTGCCGCCTGCGCGTCCTGGGAGAGCTCGCCGCCCGAGTGATAGGTGCCGAGGGCGACATCGACCCCGGTGCCACGGCGTCCGTCGTCGACGAGCTGGGCGCAGGGGAACGCGAGCCAGGTCGCCGCCGCGGCGGCACGGCCGGCGGGCCCGAACCGGATCTGCGCCACGCAGTTGAGATCTCGGTTCGCGTAGACGGGATCGTCGGCGAACGGGGTGTCGGCGGCCGGCGTGAATCCCTGCGCCGCGAGGTCCTCGGACACCGACCGGGCAGCGCCCCGTTCCTCGGATGCGTTGAGGACCCGGACCTGGAAGGTCGACAGTGCGGCCGGAGCGACCTCCAGCATCTCGTCGCGCGGGACCTGGGTGAGGACGGGCGGTTCGGCCGGCTGTTGTGCGCCGGGTTCGACCGCGGTCGACGGAGTGGGCTGATTGCATGCGGTGGGGACCGATTCGCTGTTGTCGCCGCCGAGGACGATCGCCCAGACGACGACGCCGAGGACCAGCAGGACCACCACCGTGATGATCGCCGGGGCGTACCGGCGCCGCGGATACGGGCGGCCCTGTTCGTCGGTCGGGTAGCCGGTCGTAATCTTCGAGACCACCGTGGAACGACTCCTCACTGGGATTTCCCACTCGACCACGCCGTGGGCGCACTGCTCGAGCGGATGTACTTCACCGGGAGCGACGCCCCGCGCAATCTCCGCAACACTCTAGAGGGTCGATCCCACGGTGGGTGCGAGCCTCGCCGCGGGAGCCGTGTCTCGCCGTCTCCGAGGCGTCCGACCTGCCTGAATCGCGAGATTCCGGACGAGTTCGCGTTGCCACATTGACGATTGACCGGGCATGGTCTATTCTTCGGGCGCCCGCGCTTCCAGCCTCGGGGTGCAGCCGACATCAAATCGTGACCGAAGTCACACAATACGCCGGATTCTTGGGTACGAATCGTGCTCGAGACGACGTTGTAGTGACCCCACCGGCAAGACAATCCCGGCGGAGTCGTGCGCACACCCTCAGGTGACGGCCACGAGCCGGAACCGAGAGCGCCCCCTCACTCTCTGAACAAGTAAGGCACACAATGGCTACTGATTACGATGCGCCACGACGCACCGAGGCCGAGGACCTCAACGAAGACTCGCTCGAGGAACTGAAGGCCCGCCGCAGCGAGGCGCAGTCCGCGGCGGTCGACGTGGATGAAAGCGACACCGCGGAGTCCTTCGAGCTGCCCGGTGCGGACCTCTCCGGCGAAGAGCTGTCGGTTCGGGTCGTCCCGAAGCAGGCCGACGAATTCACTTGTACCAGCTGCTTTCTCGTCTACCACCGCAGCCGGCTGGCGGAGGAGAACGGCAACTCGCTGATCTGCGTCGACTGCGCATGAGATCCGCGGGACACCCGCGGAAGTGAACGACGACTCCCTGACCCACAGGGCCTGACGACGAAGGGGCCGCGCCATCAGGCGCGGCCCCTTCGTCGTATGGGGGTGCGGGTCGATCGGTCAGGCGCCTGCCGACGGGCGGTCGGCCGCGGCATCCGGGAGGTCGAGGGCGGCCAGCAGTTCGGCGGGGCGCCGGGTGGACACCAGCCAGTAGGGGGTCGGGTCGTCGGGGTCGTCGAGTACGACGAGGACCATCGTCTTCACCCAGAAGCGGTGCACCAGATAGGCGGCGGGGTCGAGCTGACGGCCGAGGGCGGCACTCTTGGCGGTCGCCGGGATGGAGGCCCCGCGGGCGACGACGGCCCGCGGCAGGCGGGCGCGATGTGCCTGGAGTTCGCGGTCGGCGGTCACCCGGACGCGGGTACGGCTCATCGACCACAGCACCAGGACGCTGAGGATCGCGGTGACGACGTAGCCGATCACGCTCCACTTGCTGCCGTGGGCGGACAACTGGATCTCGTAGCCCACCACACCGGTCACGACGGCGGCGGCCAGCCACCACCACCACGGCACGGTGAGACGCTCGTCGAAGAGGTCCGCGGAACCAGCGTCCCGGCGAGCCGCCGGATTCTCCGACGTGCCGCCGGTGTTGTCAGGCGATTGGGGTGCGGTCACGGTGACCAGCGTAGTCTGCGTGCGTGACCACAGCTCTTCCCCCTCTGCCGCCCATCGCGGTACGTCGACTCGACCCCGATCTGCCGTTGCCCACCCGAGCACATCCCGGGGATGCGGGCGTGGACCTGTGCTCGGCGATCGACCTGGAACTGCCGGCGGGACGACGTCAGTTGGTCGGTACCGGGATCGCGATCGCGTTGCCGTTCGGCACCGTCGGCCTGATCCACCCGCGCTCCGGACTGGCCGCGCGCGCCGGCCTCTCCATCGTCAACACCCCGGGCACCGTCGACGCGGGCTACCGCGGGGAGATCAAGGTGTGCCTGATCAACCTCGACCCCGAGCAGTCCATCACCATCTCGCGCGGTGACCGGATCGCGCAGCTGATCGTGCAGCGCGTCGAGCTTCCCGATTTCGTCGAGGTCGAGGAACTCGACGACACCAGCCGCGGCGACGGCGGATACGGATCCAGCGGCGGCCACGCCATCCTGAGCTGAGCACGACACGCCGAGGTCGGTCCGACGCCGCGTCGATTACTGTTCACACGGAACGCGGATTGACGAGGAGTAGACGATGACGAAGAACGGTTCGGATGAACTGCGGGTCGGTCAGGCGCTGGGCCCCTACGACATCGACGCCCTCGCGACGGAACCCCACGAGCTGGAGAACTCCCACCTCGACCTGGGGTCGGTGCTCGTCCCGGTGGTCGAGGGCGGGCAGGTCACCGTCGAGATGTCGGAGGCGCACCAGCCGCAGAACGTCTATCTGGTCACCCCGATCGGCCGGATCTCGGTGAGTGCGTTCGCGGCGCCCAAGTCGCCGGGTACGTGGCGCGAGGTGGTCCGCGAACTGGCCGAGTCGTTGCGTGACGGCGGCGCTACGACCAGCATCGAGGACGGCCACTGGGGCCGGGAGGTCGTGGCCGAGGTCGAGGGCGCCACGCATCGCTTCATCGGCGTCGACGGCCCCCGGTGGCTGGTGCGCTGTGTCGGTAGCGGGCCGTCGGAGAGCGCCGAGGACCTCGCGCGCCTGAGTCGTGCCGTGCTGGCCGAGACCGTCGTGCGTCGCGGTTCGGATCCGCACCCGCCGCGGGAACCGCTTCCGATCGTCCTGCCGCCGGTCCTCGCCCATCAGGTGGCCGCCGCCCAGCAGCAGATCTTCGCCGAGGCGGAGGCGGGCGCGGAGGCCCCGGGCGGACCCCAGACACCTACCGGCGAGGTGGCCGGCTCCGACGACGAGTCGGAGGCCGTCGCCGGGGGAGCGCTGGACCAGGTGGCGCACGCCGCGGTCTACGGCGAGAACACTTATACCGACGCCCCGGCCGAGGGCGGTTCGGGCGGCCACGACGATCCGTCGGTCACCGCCGACCCGGACCCCGAGGACGACGCCCCGCTGCCGCCGTCGTCGGGCTCGGCGATGCAGCGCTTCTTCCGTCGTCGCTGAATCCGCTGCGGACGGGGTCTCACCTCGACAGGCGCGTGTATGCGGCGAGGCAACTGTCGCCGAGGAGCGCGGGATCGCGGCCCCACCCCTCGAGGGTGACCTCGACCAGTGCCGAACGCGGCGCGGCGTCATGCCAGGTGCGGGCGACCGCGATCGGGTGGATGGCGTCGTCCGGGGCCGCGACGAGTGCCAGTGGAACGGTGAGTCGGGTGATCTGCTCCGGTGTGGGCGCCGAGTAGTCCGCGGCATCGCGTAGCTGTCCGATGACCTCGGGGTGCAGGCGTCCCCAGGAGCGGGAGAGTTCGGCGGCCAGCCAGTCCGGGCTGCTCGCGGCCATCGCGGTGACCGTTGCGTCGAGCCCGTCGCGTTCCATCGCATCGGCCGTCGCCCGTGCGCTCGCCGCGGCGAGCGCGGAATCGGCGTCGCCGCTCCAGGCGGGCAGGGCCGCGAACACGCCCGCACATCGGTCGCCGGTGTCGGCGAGTGCCCATTCGAGGGCGATGGCGGCGCCGATCGACACCCCGCCGACCAGAACCGAGTCGTGTTCGACGGCCGCACGTTCGAGACCACGCCGATGGCCGGCGACCAGATCCGGCGTCGGCTCGAGCGCCACGAGCTCGACTCCGAGCATCGCCGCGGCGTGACCGAAGGCACGTGTGACGTGGTCGGCATCGGAGCCGGTCCCGGGAATCACCACCAGCGCGGTGGGTGTTCGTGTGGACGGACGGTCCATGTGGGGCATCAAAAGTTCATCCGGATGCAGGGCACCTGGAGATCATCCCCTAGGGTGTCCCGGGACTGCGGGTGAGCCCCGGTCGTCCACGTTGTCACCGGCCGATGCCGGGTCTACGCTGGCGGACAGTCACCGATCAATCGTTCGGTGGCCACGGACGCTGACGCGAAAGCCTGGTGCCCGGCTGAAATCCATTGGGAGGTTGGGATGCCCACCACTGCTGGTTATCTCAAGCGTCTGACCCGCCGACTCACCGAAGATCTCGGGAACGTCGAAGCGGAGCGAATCGCGGAGGAGTCGAAGGCGACGGGCGCACAACGCGCGTCGGACTGCACTCGCGGCGAGGAGGTCACCATGCACGGTGAGCTGCGTGCGGTGGAGACGTGTTCACGCGCGGCCAAGGCCGGCGTGAAGGCGGAGTTCTTCGACGGCTCCGACATCGTCATGCTCAAGTGGCTGGGCCGCAATCGCATCGCGGGTATCGAACCCGGCCGCAAGGTGACCGTGCGGGGACGTCTCGCCCTGCAGGACGGTCACAAGGTGATCTACAACCCCTACTACGAGCTGCAGGGCAGCGACGACGAGTGACACCCACGAGCGACACCGGCGAGCCGGGTGACGAGTCCATCGGCCACGACGTCGAACCGGATTCGGGTCCCGCCCCGACCCCGACGGTGCTCGAACAGATCGGCGGCGTCTCCGGGCTGATCTACTCCACGGTTCCGGTCGTGGTGTTCGTACCGGTGAACTCGTTCCTCGGCCTCCGGGCCGCCATCGTCGCCGCGCTCGCCGCCGCAGCCCTCGTCTTCGGCGTGCGGATCATCCGCCGCGAAGGTCTCACCCCGGCGATCTCCGGCCTCCTCGGCGTCGCGATCTGCGTGTTCATCGCCAGTCGCGTGGGGGACGCGAAGGGGTACTTCCTGTTCGGGATCTGGACCACTCTCGTCTACGCGGTGCTGTTCGTGGTCTCCATCCTGGTGCGCTGGCCCCTGATCGGCGTCGCCTGGCATCTGGTGAACGGGCAGGGGACCGCCTGGCGAAGGCATGGCCGGACGCTGCGCGCCTATGACATCGCCACCGCCCTGTGGGCACTGGTCTTCGCGGCACGCTATCTCACCCAGTCCGAGCTCTACGACCTCGGCGCCACCGGATGGCTGGCCTTCGCGCGGATCGCGATGGGATGGCCGCTGACGGCCCTGGCGGTGCTCGCGACCGTCCTGCTCGTCCGCCGCGCGGTCCGCGAGGAGGAGACCGTCAGCGCGTGATCCGCATGGCGTCGTAGAGCGCGGGTTCCGCCTCGGCCGGCGCGATGAAGACCAGTTCGTCACCGCCCTCGATCGGGTCGTCACTCTGCGGCACGATGACACGCCCGCCGCGCAGGATCGCGACCAGTGCCACGTCCCGCGGTAGCTCGAGCTTGCGGACCGGCTTGCCCGCCACCGGTGTGTTCGCGGGCAGGGTGAGTTCGACGAGATTGGCCTGGCCCTGTCGAAAGGTCATGAGCCGGACCAGATCCCCCACCGACACCGCCTCCTCGACGAGGGAGGCGAGCAGGCGCGGGGTCGAGACCGCGACGTCGACACCCCAGTCGTCGCCGAACAGCCATTCGTTGCGCGGGTCGTTGACCCGGGCAACGACCCGGTTGATCGCGAACTCGGTCTTGGCGAGCAGGCTCACGACCAGATTGGCCTTGTCGTCACCGGTCGCGGCGATCATCACGTCGAAGGTCTGCAGTTGCGCGTCCTCGAGCTTCGTGAGCTCGCACGCGTCGGCGAGAATCCACTTCGCGCCCGGCACCGCGTCCGGGTCGACGTGGTCGGCCTTCCGCTCGAACAGGGTGACGTCATGCGAGTTGACCAGGAGTTCGCGGGCGATCGAGCGCCCGACCGCGCCGGCTCCGGCGATGGCGACCTTCACGGATGACTCCTCGTCACTCAGGATTCGGGATGGGTGAACGGTTCCGCGGCGACTCGGCGCGCGTTGACCAGATTGTCGAGCAGGACGGCGACATAGATCACGTCGTCCTGCTGGAGAACGGTTTTGGCGTCGGGCAGGACCGGTCGGCCGACCCGGTTGAGGAAGGCTACGCGGGCACCGGTCTGTTCCTGGAACCTGCCTACCGAGACCCCGATCCACGACTCGTGGACGTCGACCTCGGCGACCGCGAGCGAACCCGACGGGTCACGCCACTCAGCCGTCGCCGTCTCACCGAGCGCGGAGACGAACCGCTCGGTCGTCCACGGCACCGTGGCGACGGTCGGGATGCCGAGCCGTTCGTAGACCTCGGCGCGTTTGGCGTCGTAGATGCGTGCCACGACACGTTCGACGTCGAAGGTCTCCCGGGCGACCCGCGCGGCGATGATGTTGGAGTTGTCACCGGAGGAGACCGCGGCGAAGGCGTCGGCGTGCTCGATCCCGGACTTCACGAGGATGTCCCGGTCGAACCCCACGCCGGTGATCGTGCGGCCCGCGAAGTCGGCGGACAACCGCGAGAAGGCGGACGGGTCCCGGTCGATGATCGCGACGTCGTGTCCGCGTTTCTGCATCGCCATCGCGAGCGACGATCCGACCCGCCCGCAACCCATGATGACTACCTGCACGACATTCCTCTCCCGATGCGGCGTGCGTGCCGCGAGTCGAACCTACCCGCCGCGACGCGGACGCTCTAGGGTTGCCTGGTGTCCACCGTCTCCAAGGTGTCCGTTGCGACGAAGCGACTCCTGCTCGGCAGGCCCTTCCGCAGCGACAAGCTGGGCCACACCCTGCTACCCAAGCGCATCGCCCTCCCGGTCTTCGCCTCCGACGCGATGAGCTCCGTGGCGTATGCGCCACAGGAGATCTTCCTGGTCCTCTCGGTCGCCGGGATCACCGCTCTCACCTTCACCCCGTGGGTTGCGATCGCCGTCGCCGTGGTCCTCGCGGTGGTGGTCGCCAGCTACCGGCAGAACGTGCACGCATATCCGTCGGGTGGTGGCGATTACGAGGTCGCCACCGTCAACCTGGGACCCAACGCGGGCCTCACCGTCGGCAGCGCCCTGCTCGTCGACTACGTCCTGACCGTAGCGGTGTCGGTGACCTCGGCGGCGGAGAACATCGGTTCGGCCGTTCCGTTCGTCAACGAGCACAAGGTCTGGTTCTGCGTCGGGGCGATCGTGATCCTGGCGGCGGTGAACCTGCGCGGCATCAAGGAATCCGGAGCGGTGCTGGCCATCCCGACCTATGCCTTCATCGTCGGCGTGCTGGGCATGCTCATCTGGGGCTTCACCGAGATCTTCGTCCTCGGCGAGGAGATCCGTTCGGAGACCGCCGACTTCGGAATCGTGGCGGAACAGGACAACCTCACTGGGCTCGCGCTGGCGTTCCTCGTGGCCCGATCGTTCTCCTCCGGGTGTGCCGCGCTGACGGGGGTCGAGGCCATCAGCAACGGCGTACCGGCCTTCCGGAAACCCAAGTCGCGCAACGCCGCGACCACGCTGCTGATGCTCGGTGGCTTCTCGATCACCCTGCTGCTCGGCATCGTCCTCCTCGCCCAGGAGATCGGCGCGAAGTACGTGATGGATCCCGCCAAGGACCTCGTCGGCGCCCCCGAGGGTTATCAGCAGAAGGCGATGATCGCGCAGCTCGCGCACGCGGTGTTCGATTCGTTCCCGGCCGGTTTCTTCTTCGTCGCGACCGTGACGGCGCTGATCCTGTTGCTGGCCGCGAACACCGCGTTCAACGGCTTTCCGGTGCTCGGTTCGGTGCTGGCCCAGGATCGATATCTGCCGCGGCAGCTACACACCCGTGGTGACCGGCTGGCGTTCAGCAACGGCATCCTGTTCCTGGCGGTCGCGGCGATCATCTTCGTGGTCGCGTTCGGCGCGCAGGTGACCGCGCTGATCCAGCTCTACATCGTCGGCGTGTTCGTCTCGTTCACGCTGAGTCAGACCGGCATGGTGCGGCACTGGACGCGTCTGCTGCGCACCGAGACCGACCCGAGTGCCCGGCGCCGGATGGTGCAGTCGCGGGTGGTGAACTCGATCGGCCTGGTGATGACGGCGACGGTCCTCGTGGTGGTCCTGATCACGAAATTCACCGCGGGCGCGTGGATCGCGGTGCTGGCGATGGTCTCGATCTTCGTCCTGATGAAGCTGATCCACCACCACTACGCGTCGGTACAGCGTGAACTCGATCGGGCCGAGACCGACGACGAGGGCGTGCTGCCCAGCCGGACGCATTCGATCGTTCTCGTGTCGAGTCTGCACATGGCCTCCAAGCGTGCCCTGCGCTATGCCCGGGCGACGAGACCGGACGTCCTCGAGGCGATCACGGTGAACGTCGACGACCGCGACACCCGCAAACTCGTGTCCGAGTGGGAGGCCAGCGACATCACGGTCCCGCTGAAGGTCATCGCCTCCCCGTACCGTGAGATCACCCGGCCGGTGATCGACTACGTGCGGCGGGTGCGCCGGGAGTCGCCGCGCGACGTGGTGACCGTGTTCATCCCCGAGTATGTCGTCGGACACTGGTGGGAGCAGATCCTGCACAACCAGTCCGCGCTGCGGCTCAAGGGGCGCCTGCTGTTCGAGCCCGGGGTGATGGTGACCTCGGTGCCCTGGCAGCTCACGTCGTCGGATCGCCGCAAGGAGACCAAGAGGTACTGGGCGCCGGGTGAGACCCGCCGCGCCCTCGGCGAATCGGAGCGCACCCCATGACGCCGTCGCCTCCGGCGCGCCGGGTCGAGGTCGCCGTCGACAGTCCGGCGAACGGCGGGGAGGCGGTCGGCCGTGCCGACGGCCGGGTGCTGTTCGTACGCGGCGCGATCCCCGGTGAGCGTGTGGTCGCCGAGATCACCGACGACCGTCACGACTCGTATTGGCGGGCCGAGGCCGTGGAGATCCTCGACCCGTCGCCGCATCGGATTCCGGTGGCGTGCCCGGCGGCGGCCGGGGGAGCGGGATGCTGCGACCTCGGGCACATCGAACCCGGGCATGCGCGCGATCTGAAGCAGGCCGTGCTGCTCGACGTCCTGAGCCGGGTCGGCCATCTCGACGAGGCGACGATCGCCGACACCGACCTCGCGACCCGCGGGGTCGACCGGTTACCCGGGGCCGACACCGGCTGGCGCATCCGGACGAGGCTGGCCGTCGACGGACGTGGTCGCGCCGGGCAGCGCGCGTTCCGCGGTTCCGCGGTGATCCACGACGTCTGCGTACAGCCGGCGGCGGGGATGGTCGACGACCTCGCCAGTCGCCGGTTCACGCCGCACGCCGAGCTGGCGGTGGTCCTCGACGCCGACGGCACCCGTCACATCACCGAACTCGCGCCGATCGCCGAGGTTCGTCACGGCGACCCCCGCCGGCGCGCTCAGCAGAACCGTCGGCGCCGTTCCCGACCCCGCGCACAGGTCGTCGTCGAGGGCGCCGAGTTCGCGGTGCACCGCGTCGGCGGCCGCTCGTGGAACATCCCGGTGACCGGATTCTGGCAGGCGCACCGCGCCGCGCCGCAGACCTACGCGGACACGGTGGTCGGTTTCGTCGGTGAACATCTCGACTCCGCCCCCCGGGTCGCGTGGGACCTCTACGGCGGTGCGGGGGTGTTCGCCGGCGCGCTGCTGGACACCTTCGACACGGGCCTCGACGAGGTCCACATCGTCGACTCCGACGCCGGTGCGCTGGCGGCCGCGTCGGAGACCTTCGCCGACGACGGCGACCGCGTGGTCACCCACCGGGGTGAGGTGGCGGCCCGGATCCACGCCCTCGGCGAGGCGCCCGACATCGTCGTCCTCGATCCGCCGCGCACCGGTGCCGGCGAGCGCGTCGTCGACGCGATCACCGCCGCCCGACCGGCCGTGGTGGTGCACGTGGGCTGTGATGCGGCGCGGTTCGCGCGTGATCTCGGTCTCTTCGTCCGTTCCGGATATCGCGTCGCGCAGGTCCGCGGCTTCGACGCTTTCCCGCTGACACACCATGTGGAGGCGGTCGCGTGTCTGGTGCCGGCCTGAGCCGTCACCCGCGGTGTGGGTCGGTCGACCATCCGCGGGGCGGGGTGGATCCGAATGCTTCCGTAGACTGACGGGTTATGGGCCGGGGGTGTCTCCGGCGGCGTCGCGCGATGGAGGAAACGATGAGTGTGCTCGACCGGATCAGCTCGCCGGCCGATCTGCGGTCACTGTCGGAAGCGGAGTTGGAGACTCTCGCCTCCGAGATCCGGACGTTCCTGATCGAGAAGGTGGCGGCCACCGGCGGCCACCTCGGACCGAACCTCGGGGTGGTCGAACTGACCCTCGGGATCCATCGTGTCTTCGACTCACCGCACGATCCGATCCTCTTCGACACCGGCCACCAGTGCTACGTCCACAAGATCGTGACCGGCCGCAAAGACGGGTTCGACAGTCTGCGCCAGCGTGGCGGCCTGACCGGCTACCAGGAGCGCGCGGAATCCGAACACGACTGGATCGAGTCCTCGCACGCCTCGGCGGCCCTTTCCTACGCCGACGGCCTGGCCAAGTCCTTCGAACTGACCGGGCAGCCGGACCGAACCGTCGTCGCGGTGGTCGGCGACGGTGCGCTCACCGGCGGTATGTGCTGGGAGGCGATCAACAACATCGCCGCGTGCAACCGGCCCGTCGTGATCGTCGTCAACGACAACGGCCGGTCCTACGCGCCGACCATCGGCGGCCTGGCGAGCCACCTCTCGGGTCTGCGCCTGCAGCCCGCCTACGAGAAGTTCCTCGACGAGAGCAGGCGCGTCGTCAAGCAGATGCCCGTGGTCGGCGAACCCGCCTACGCGGTGCTCCACGGTGTGAAGAGCGGCCTCAAGGACCTGCTGGCGCCCCAGGCGATGTTCACCGACCTCGGCCTCAAGTACGTCGGACCCGTCGACGGACACGACATCGGTGCTGTCGAGTCGGCTCTGCGGCATGCCCGTGACTTCGGCGGCCCGGTCATCGTGCACACCGTCACCCGCAAGGGCATGGGCTATGCCCACGCCGAGAATCACGTGGCCGATCAGATGCACGCCACCGGGATCATCGACCCGGTCACCGGCCGGCCCACGAGCGTCGCCCCGCAGGACTGGACCAAGGTCTTCTCCGCGGCACTCCTCGATGCCGGCGCCAACCGTCCCGATGTCGTCGCGATCACCGCTGCGATGCCCGGACCCACCGGACTGACGCCGTTCGGCGAGCGCTACCCGGACCGCATGTTCGACGTCGGCATCGCCGAACAGCACGCGATGACCTCGGCGGCGGGCCTCGCCCTCGGCGGCCTGCATCCGGTCGTGGCCATCTACTCGACCTTCCTCAACCGCGCGTTCGACCAGCTGCTGATGGACGTCGCGCTGTTGAGACAACCGGTCACCCTCGTCCTCGACCGGTCGGGCATCACCGGACCCGACGGGCCCAGCCACCACGGCATGTGGGATCTGTCGCTCATGGCGATGGTTCCCGGCCTGCGGGTGGCCGCGCCGCGTGACGCGGTCCGGCTGCGCGAGGAGTTCGACGAGGCCCTCGGCGTCGACGACGGCCCGACCGCGCTCCGTTTCCCCAAAGGTGCGGTGCCGGAGGACATCCGGGCGGTCGAGCGACTCGACGACGGTGTCGACGTGCTGCACCGCAGCGACCACGATCTCGGTCCGGCGACCGGCGACGTGCTCATCGTCGCGGTCGGCGCCTTCTGCAGCCTGGCCGTCGACACCGCAGAGCGCCTGGCCCGGCAGGGCATCGAGGCCACCGTCATCGACCCGCGCTGGGTGCTGCCGGTCGCGACCTCGGTGGTCGAGGTCGCCCGTCGTCACCGCCTGGTCGTGACCCTCGAGGACGGATGCGTCAGCGGTGGTGTGGGATCGGCTGTCGCGGGAGCACTCTCGGCGGCCGAGGTACCGGTTCCGGTGCAGATCAAGGGCATCCCGCAGACATTCATCGAGCACGCCTCGCGCGGGGAGATCCTCGGCGAGCTCGGTCTGACCGCCCAGGACCTCGCCCGTTCGATCACCGCGACGGTATCGGGGATGCAGGCCGGTCCCGCGCTGGAACGCCAGCTCGAGAACCCCGCCGATCCCGCGGAGAGCCGCGCCGAGGACTGACATCGGAGGACACGTGGCCGGGCTGCCGCCGCTGGGTGTCGAAGAGGAATTCGTCCTCGTCGACCGCGAGACGGCACGTCCCGTCGCACGCAACCGCGAGGTGGCCGCGGCGGCCTCGGCTCGTGGACTCGACCTCGCCCTGGAGCTCACCTCCTGTCAGGTCGAGATCGCCACGCCGACCTCCGACACCGCCGAGGAGATCGGCGATCACCTGTACCGACTGCGGAGCATCGTCGCGGCGGCCGCCGACGACGTGGGGGTCGACGTCGTCGCATGCGGACTGCCGCCGCGGGTCCCGGAATCCTTCCCGGTGACCGACACGCCCCGGTATCGCGCGATGGCCGGACGATACGGCATGCTCGCCCACGAACAGGGCATCAACGGTTGTCACGTCCACGTCGGCGTACCCGACCGGGACGCCGCCGTGGCGGTGTGCAACTGGCTGCGCCCGTGGTTGCCCGCGCTGCTCGCCCTGACGGCCAACTCCGTGATCTACCGTGATGCCGACTCGGGTCACGCGAGCTGGCGGTCGGTGTTGTGGTCCCGATGGCCGGCCGCGGGTCCGCCGCCGCACCTGCGATCGGCGGCCCATTTCGCCGAGCTGGTGGAGCTGCTGGTGGCGACCGGTGTGATCCTCGACCCGCACATGCTCTACTGGGATGCCCGGCCGTCGGATCATCTCCCGACCGTGGAGATCCGCGTGGCCGATGTGCAGATGCGGGTGGACGAGGCCCGGGCCTTCGCCACGATCGTCCGCGCCGCGGTGATGACCGCGCTCGACGACGTGGAGCGCGGGACCGAATCTGCCTCGGCCACACTCGATCCGATGCTGCTGGCGGCCGCCTACTGGAAGGCGGCCCACGACGGTCTCGACGGTGACGCACTCGATCCCGTGACGGGAGGGCGCATGCCCGCCTGGACCAGGATCTCCCAGCTCGTCACCGTGATCGGACCGGCGCTGAACCGGTTGGGACAGCGCGAGGAGGTCGACGCCGCGCTGCGCCGGACGTGGAGCGAGGGGAACGGCGCGTCACGTCAGCGGCGCATCTTCCGCGAGACTCATTCGGCGCCCGCGATCACCCGCGCGGCCACCGTGCGCGTCGACCGGTGACGGTCGATCTCGGCCCGGGCTTTCAGCGCAGGGTGGCGAGATTCGAGATCGACTTGTGCACATCGGACTCCAGCACCCTGGCGACCAGGCTTCCGACGGGTCCGTTGAGCAATCCGCCGGACACCTCGGCGGACAGATCGAAGTAGGAACCGTCGGCGATCTCGTCGACCTTCATGGCGAGGTCGATCTGGATGCCGCCGCGCCCGCTGCCGGCGAGCGCGATCAGCCTGGGCTCGTCGTATTGCGTGACGGTCCAGTGGATGACGTTCCGGAACCCCTTCACCTTGATCAGCGACGAGACCTTCGTCCCCTCGTCGATCGTGTCGGGGACCGGGGACTTCCAGCCGCCGAAGATGGTCATCCACTCGTCGAATCGCGAGAGGTTGGCGGCGAGTGCCCAGGCCGCGCTGGGGTCGAGGTCCGAGTCGATGCCGACGGAGACTGTGGCCACTGAGTGCTCCCATTCCGTGAGGTCGTGCCTGGTGCGAGGTCGTGCCTGTCGGGGAGTCTCTTACCCAGGTCGGCCGCGGCCTATTCGGGTCCGTCGCCGGTCTCGGTCGCGCCGCCCCCGCGTAGGGCCTCGGTCAGCGCATCGACGCTCAACCGCCGCTGCCAGGGACGGGCTCCGGCGGCGGCGAGATGCGCGTCCACCGCCTCGGTGGTGACCGGTTCCCGCAGTCCGTCCCAGCACAGCTGGCGGACCACATCGGGGGCGAGGAGGTTCTCCACCGGGAGGGTGCGGCTCTCGGCGACCTCTTTGAGAGCCGGACGCACCTTCTGCATCCGGGCCGCGGCCTCCGGGTTGCGCTGTTCCCAGCGACTCACCGGTGGCAGTCCGGGGCCGTTGGTCTTGCGGGCCGGCAACTCGTCGTCGGGCAGTTCTCGGGCACGTTGGAGGGCACTGAGCCAGACCCCGGCCTGGCGTCGCTGGCGGGGACCGCCGAAGATGGGCAGACGGGTCAGCTCCGAGTTGGACCGGGGGTCGGCGGTGGCGGCGTTCACGATCGCGGTGTCGGGCAGCACCCGGCCCGGGGCGACATCCCGACGTTCGGCCAATTCCTCACGTGCCATCCACAATTCGCGCACCGCGGCGAGGGCGCGGGCGGACTTCACGGTGTGGATGTTCGAGGTCTTGCGCCATCGGTCGGTGCGTGGCGGTGCCGGCGGACGGGACAGGACGTAGGCGAATTCCTCACGAGCCCAGCCGTCTTTGCCGGACTCGGCCAGCGCCGCGTCCATCGCGTCCCGCAGCTCGACCAGAACCTCGACGTCGAGCGCGGCGTAGTTCAGCCATTCGTCGGGGAGGGGCCGTCGCGACCAGTCCGCCGCACCGTGACCCTTGAGCAGGCCGAGGCCGAGGAACTGCGCGACCATGGCCGCCAGGTTCACCTTCGCCAGGCCGAGGAGTCGCCCGGCCAACTCGGTGTCGTACAGCTCGACGCACTCGAAACCCAGCTCGCGCAGACACGGGAGGTCCTGGTCGGCGGCATGCAGCACCCATTCGGGCCCGCGCAATGCGTCGATCACCGGGGCGAGGGCCCCAGGATCGGCGATGGGATCGAGCAGGAAGCTGCCGGCACCGCGTCGTTTGATCTGGATCAGATACGCACGCTGCGAATAGCGGTAGCCGGAGGCGCGTTCGGTGTCGACGGCGATGGGGCCCTCGCCCGCCGCGAGTGCTCGCGCCGCGTCGGCGAACTCCGACGCGGTCGACAGCACCGGCGGGACACCGCCGGCGGGCGCGAGCAGCGGTTCGACCTCGGGAGCCTCGTCTTCCGGCGTCGGGTTCTCGGGTGGTGTGTCCACGGTGCTCACGTCGCGCCGAGTCGGGTCACGCCCGTCGGCGGGAGGCCGGCAGCCGATGCCAGCACCTCGCAGAACGCTTCGAGGTGTCCGTTGAGACCCTCGGCGGTCAACGCGGTCCAGGACGCGCGGACCTCGAGCTGGTGGGCGCGCGGCGGTCCGGCGATGTCGCCGTAGCGCACCGACGTGGTGGAGGTGACGGTTCCACCGAGCGCGGTCACCTCGATGCGGCGGGCGGTGCCGTCGAGGGACGGGCCGTTCCCGGAGTGCTCGGGGGTGCTGCTCTCGCCGACCGGCACACCGAGGGCGTCGGACAGCCAGCTCCAGGCCACCTCGGGCAGCAGCGGATCCATCGCCAGTGCGGCCTCGACCTCCGCCTGCAGATAGGCGACGAGGCGGATCGTGCCGTTCCAGGCGTCCTGACCGGCGGGGTCGTACAGCAGGATCAGTCGTCCGAACGCGGAGCCCTGGGAATCGGTGGGAACGACGTCGGGGTCGTCCGGCGGGCGCACCTCGGCGCCGACCGCGTAGCTGTACGGCGCCAGGCGCTGCGGCGGACGGATGGGCCCGACCTCGATCTCACGGCGGACGCGGGCAGCATGCAGCGACTCCACCGCCGCGCGGAAATCAGCAGGCTCGTCCGGAGCTCCCGAAGAAGTCACCGTTCGACCGTAGGTGTGTCGCGCCTGGCAGCGGCGGAGGCGCGCCGGTTCACCGCCCCCGGAAATGGGGACGTGGGGTGAAGTCCCTGCCCTGATCCGTGCGGAACGTCGACATGGCAGAGTAAGCGGTGATGTCGAACGTAACTGGTACTCGGGTCCATCGGTCGCACCTGCCGCTCGTCGCCGCGGCCACGGGTGGGACTCCGTCACGCCGTCCGGTGTGGTTCATGCGGCAGGCGGGCCGTTCCCTGCCCGAGTACCGCGCGATCCGCGCGAACCACGGGATGCTCGAATCGTGCTTCGACGCCGAGTTGGTGTGCGAGATCACGATGCAGCCCGTCCGCCGTCACGATGTTGACGCCGCGATCCTGTTCTCCGACATCGTCGTGCCGCTCAAGGCCGCGGGGATCGACCTCGACATCGTGGCCGGGACCGGCCCGGTGATCGCCGAGCCCGTGCGGTCGGCGGAGGCCGTCTCGCGCATCCCGCGTCTGGAGCCCGCCTCGGTCGGGGCGATCTCCCACGCCATCGAGCTGTTGCTCGCCCAGCTCGGCGACACCGCGCTGATCGGCTTTGCCGGTGCGCCGTTCACCCTCGCCTCCTACCTCATCGAGGGTGGGCCGAGCCGCAATTACGAGCGCACCAAGGCGATGATGCACGGCGATCCGGAGACCTGGGCCGAGCTGATGGCGCGCCTGGCCGACATCACCATCGCCTTCCTGCAGGTCCAGCTCGAGGCCGGCGTCGACGCCATCCAGCTCTTCGACTCCTGGGCGGGCATGCTGTCGGCCGCCGACTATCAGCGTTTCGTGGCGCCGCACAGTGCCCGTGTCCTCGCGGAGGTCGCCGGGTACGGGGTCCCGCGCATCCACTTCGGCGTCGGGACCGGCGAGTTGCTGGCGCCGATGGCCCACGTCGGGGCCGATGTCATCGGTGTCGACTGGCGGGTGCCGCTCGACGAGGCCGTACGGCGAGTGGGACCGGGCAAGGCGGTCCAGGGCAACCTCGACCCGACGCTGCTCTTCGCGGGACCGGAGGTCGTGGACAGCGAGGTCCGCCGCGTGGTCGCCGACGGTGACCGGGCGATCGCGGCCGGCGCCGTCGGCCACATCTTCAATCTCGGCCACGGGGTGCTTCCGGGTACCGATCCGGATGTTCTCACCCGCACGGTCGAACTGGTCCACAGCCTCTGATGAGTGCCGGGCCCCGGATCGCGGTCGTCGGCGGAGGTGTCTCCGGCCTGACGGCGGCGTACCGACTGCGGCGCGAACTCGGCGCCGACGCACGTATCGACGTTCTGGAAGCGGGTGAGCGGCTCGGCGGCGTCCTGCACACCACGACGGTCGGCGGACAGGCCGTCGACGTCGGGGCCGAGGCGTTCATCGTGCGGCGGCCGGAAGCTCTTGGCCTGGTCGACGAACTCGGGCTGGGGGATCGGGTCGTGTCACCGACCGGGCGCCGACCGGCCGTCTGGTCCGGCGGTCGCCTTCACCCGCTGCCGACGCCGGCGCTGATGGGTATCCCCGCGACGCCCGACGCGGTTGCCGGCCTCGCCGATCCGGCCGACGTCGAACTCATCCGGACCGAACCCGATCGTCCCTGGCACTGGGACCCGTCCGCGGACCCGACGGTCGGGGACCTCGTGACCGAACGTTTCGGCCCATCGGTGGTCGCCCGCAGCGTCGATCCCATGCTCGGCGGAGTCTATTCGAGCCTCGCCGGCGACATCGGTCTCCGTGAGGCGCTGCCCGCCCTCGCCGCGCGCCTCGACGCCGGTGTGGCGAATCTCACCGACGCCGTCGCCGGTCTCGTCGCCGACGCCACCGGCTCGGGTCCCGTCTTCGGCACCCTCGTGGGTGGTTACCGGGTCCTCCTCGACGCCCTGCAACAGGCTGCGGCGGTGCGGCCCGAGCTCTGCGCACACGTCCGTGAGCTCGAGCCGACCGCCACCGGCTGGACGCTGCACGTCGGCGGTCCTGCACGCGACGACGTCCGCGACTACGACGGTGTGATCCTCGCGATCCCCGCCTGGATGGCCGGCCACCTCCTGCGTCGTTCGCTGCCCGACTTCGCCGCTCCGCTGCGGGCGGTGCAGGGTGCGTCGTCGGTGGTGGTCTCGATCGCGCTCGCCCCCGGCACCCCGCTTCCCGATCACTCCGGGGTCCTGGTCGGTACCGGAGAAAGTCTGCGCGCCAAGGCCTTCACCCTCAGTTCGCAGAAGTGGGCGCATCTGTCACACGACGACGCGCCCGTCTCGGTGCGGGCGTCGTTCGGCCGGTTCGGTGCCCCGGTACCGAGCGTCGACGACGAACCCGGCGTCCACGACCGAATGCGGACCGAGGCACTCGAGGACCTCGACGAGGTGTGCCGGGCGGCCGGCGTGGCACCCGCCTCGCCGCACGTCGTCGACACGTACGTGCAGCGCTGGACCGACGGTCTGCCCGTGTACGGACCGGGACACCTGGTCGCCATGGCGCGGCTCGCCGCGGCCCGCCCTCGCCGTCTCGTGCTCGCCGGCTCGTCGTATGCGGGCGTCGGCGTCCCGGCCTGCATCGGACAGGCCGGACGCGCGGTGGCGGCGCTGCTCACCGACCTGACCTGACTGTTCGTCCGGGCGGACACGGTGGCACCATGTGAGATATGGCCCGCTTGGATTACTCAGAACTCAACTCGACGATCCGCTACCTCATGTTCTCGGTGTTCGCTGTCCGCCCCGGCGAGCTCGGCACCGACCGTGACCAGGCGAAATCGGATGCCGCAGACTTCTTCAAGTCTCTCGAGGACACCGGTGTCGTGGTCCGCGGTGTGTACGACGTGTCGGGTCTCCGCGCCGACGCCGACTTCATGATCTGGTGGCATGCCGCCGACGTCGAGTCCATCCAGGCGGCCTACGCGAAGTTCCGTCGCGAGACGGTTCTGGGACGCGCCTGCAACCCGGTGTGGAGCAACGTCGCCCTGCACCGTCCCGCCGAGTTCAACAAGAGCCACATCCCGGCCTTCCTCGCCGGTGAGGAAGCGGGCAACTACATCTGCGTGTACCCGTTCGTGCGGTCCTACGAGTGGTACCTGCTTCCCGACGAGGAGCGTCGCAAGATGCTCGCCGACCACGGCAAGGCCGCCCGCGAGTACAAGGACGTGCGCGCCAACACGGTGTCGTCGTTCGCGCTCGGCGACTACGAATGGCTGCTCGCGTTCGAGGCACCCGAACTGCACCGGATCGTCGACCTCATGCGCGACCTGCGCGCCACCGAGGCGCGGATGCACGTCCGCGAGGAGACGCCGTTCTTCACCGGGCCCCGCGTCGAGGTCTCGGCGCTCATCGACGCCCTGCCCTGAACCCGGGATTCGGTGGCGGCAATGCGTGCTCTGTGCGCATTGCCGCCACCGCTTTCGGTGTCATCATCGGGATGATGACGCTGGTTGCATGCGGTGGCGGAACCGGCTCGACTACTGATCGCTCCCATGACGTCGCGCGTACCGGCACCAGTCCTTGCGTCGACGCCGAACTTCACGCGAATCTGTCCGTCGATGAGTACAAGGTCGCGAGAATCGACTACCGCCGGGCGGAACCCGCGTACTCGTCGGCCACCCCAGAGCAGCAGGCCGAAGCCGAGTTCGCGCTTCATCGCCCGTTCGTCGAGGCGACCCCGCCAGGGGCGCAGGCACGGTATGCGCGTCAGGTCTGCACGGACCTCGAGTGGCTCGGCATCTTGCGGTCGCCGCAACTGAAGACCGCCGCAACAGGTTTCGGCTACTACGACTGCGCGTCGGCGAGCCACCCGAATGAGGCCGCCGGCGACGGCAACGCGAAGGAGCTTCGCGACGCTTATCGCCGGATCCACATCGCGGCCAGGACCACGCTGTGCCCTCAGGCGGAGGGCACCAGCTGAGGGTGCCGTGCTACTCGGCCGGCTCGAGCTTCAGGCTGATCGAGTTGATGCAGTAGCGCAGATCGGTGGGGGTGTCGTAGCCCTCACCGGCGAACACATGGCCCAGGTGACTCCTGCAGTTCGCGCAGAGCACCTCGACTCGCGTCATGCCGAGCGAGTTGTCCTCGACCTCGATGATCTTGTCGCCGGCGAGGGGGGAGAAGAACGACGGCCAGCCGCAGTGGGATTCGAACTTCTGCTCGCTGCGGAACAGCTCCGCATCGCACGCCCGGCAGCGGTAGACGCCGACCGTCTTGGTGTCGGTGTACTCGCCGGTGAAGGGTGCTTCGGTGCCGGCCTGGCGCAGAACCCGGTACTCGGCCGGGGTGAGGCGCTGCTTCCACTCCTCGTCGGTGAGGTTCGCCGGGTTCGTGGCGGGTGCGGTGCTCTCGGGCGTGCTGTCGGTCATGTCGTCCACGGTAGCGCGGGACGCGACAGCGTCGCGCTCAACGCTGTGCTAGACGGACTTCGACAACGACAGCTCGTCGTCGGACTTCGTCGCCGGCGCCGGGGGAGTGTCGGACTCCGACCGCATCACGGCATCCTCACCGGCGACGCCGTCGGAGCGCATGTCGAGGTAGCGGAACAGCAGCGAGCAGAACACCGCGATCATCAGCAAGGACCAGCCCCAGGTCACCTTGTTGTACTCGACCATCCAGCCGAAGGCCGTCCACCGCTGCGAGTAGAAGCTGTCGAAGGTCATGCAGCCGTACACGCCGAGCCAGGCCGGCCAGTTGCGCATCGCCGATCCGGGCAGCAGCACCGTCATGAGCAGCGGGAACAGCAGCATCGAGTAGTAGCCCTGGCCCAGCGAGCCGACGAGGAAAGTGGTGCCCAGCAGCACACCCGACGACGTCGCGAGCCACAGCAGTTCGTTGGTCTTGCGGTAGTAGCGGTACAGGAACCACAGCGAGAACGCGGCCATCAGCACGAACGCGACACGCAGCAGCAGCACCAGCCACGGTGCGACCCCGAAGTAGGCGCCGTTGCCGGCGATCGAGCTGTTGTAGTAGTCGCGGGCCTCGCCGAGGTAGGGGACGGTCCGGCTGATGAAGGCGTCGGCATCCACCGACAGCGGCCACGCGATCACCGTCAACACGAGGGGGACCGCGATGGCGAAGGCGAACACCCGCCACTGCCGGTTGAGCAGCGGCAGCAGCAGCAGCGGCGCCAGCACGGGTTTCACGGCCAGCGTCAGACCCATCGGGATGCCCGCCCACCAGTCGTGCCGTGAGCGCATCAGCATCAGGAAGGCGATCATGCCCAGCAGGACGAACGAGTTGAAGTTCGTGAAGATCAGTGTGTGCGAGACGGTTTCGGTGAAGAAGAAGACGAACAGGACCGTCGGCATCACCCATGAGTCCAGGGCATAGCCGAACATCCGGGTCAGCAGGTAGGCGCAGATCAGCAGGGCCACGACGCTGACCGCGATGAACGCCCAGCGTGCGCGTTCGTAGTCGATGACCGCGACCGGCGCCATCAGCAGGGTGCCCGACGGCGGGTACAGGTAGTGCGGGTCGACCGTGGCGTAGTTCTCGCCGTAGACCGGCAGGTTGTTGAGGAAGTTGTAGGCCGCGGCGTACACCGGCTTGAAATCGTCGGTGCGGTCGCCGTTGACGCCGAGGAACACCGACCGGTGCACGACCATGAGCAGGCTGATCGGCCACAGGATCATCGGGATGATCCGCTGCGCGCTCATCTGGGGATACAGATACCTGTCGAGATTGGCCACCCGCGCACCGTACTACGGTCGGCCTCGGACACTCCGCAGAACCCTCCGGGCTGCACCGGGTCGGACCCGGTCAGGTGGGGCAACCGCGCTGGGTCGGCCCCCCGAGAGGCGTCTTGGTCACGTACTCGGCCGCGACCTGGGCCGCGCAGGCGCTGCGACCCAGCACCGAGAAGCCCAGTCCGTCCCAGCTGACGGTGACCGGCTCGGCCCCGGCGTTCATGAACAGCGGGACGAGTGTGCTCGCGCCGTTGCCCCCGTTCACCGGGTCCCGGGTGCCGTTGAGGATCAGCGGGTCGGCGGGCAGCGATGACGGCGGGCGCACCGCGGTGCCCGACGCCCAGCCGTTGCAGCGCACCAGCGACAGCGCGCTGTCGGAGCCGGTCAGCGGACTCTGCTTCGTCCAGGCCTCGACGAGACCGGGGATCTCGTTCTGCCCCACCGGGCCGGTGACGTCGTTGCACCGGGACACCAGGGCGCCGTCACTCATCCGCAGGGTCGCGGCCCGATCTGCGAGCCGGACCAGCGCGGTCGTGTCGCCTCGGTCGGCGGCGGTGATGGCGCGGGACAGGTCGAGCAACGCGTCGGGACGGTCCGCCGCGAGGGCGAGCGTGGTGGTGATGGCGTTCAGTGCGGTGGTGTCCGACAATCCGTCGAGGCGTCCGGCACGCGCCTTGGCGAGCAGCCCGGTCATCACCCCGACACCGTTCGTGCCGAGCGTGCAGCCGTCCAGTGCGGAGCATCGCTGGGCGAAACCCTGCAGCGCCGTCTGCACACCCTGGGCGCGCAGGTTGGCCCTGTCCCGAGCGTTGGCCCCGAAGGGGGCGGGGGTGTCGAGGATGATGCGTCCCGCTCGGCCCCCGTACAGGGAGGCGTAGGACAGCACGACGTCGGAGCCCTCGCCGACGCCGATGAGGCCCAGGTGTTCGACGCCCCACCGCTGCCGAAGTGTTTCGAGGTCCGCGGCGGCGAACTGTGCGCCGAAATTGAGTTGGTAGGGCGTCAGGGTCTCCGTGCACCCGTCCGAGGCCGACGAGGCGGCCGAGGCGAGGCGGGAGATGCGCGCCTGGGTGGTGGTCCCACGCGTGGTGAGGCCGTTGTCGGCGATCGTGCTCCGCTCGAGCCGGGTCATGCAGTCCAGGTCCCCACTCTGGGGGATGCCGCGATGATCGACGGCCACCACCGGGTGGGCGTCCAGGAACGCCCGGCCCGGACCGGTGGACATCACCATCAGGGTTCGCGACGACGGGAGATCCGATCCCGAGGTGAGCACGAGCGGCGGGGCGCCGGCCGGCGTCGCCGCGGTACGGGCCCGGGTCGCCGCGATCCTCACGACCTCGCCGTCGGGCTTGTTCCGGTCGACCGGGGAGTCGAACTCCGCACATTCGATGGTCACCCCGGCCGGGCGGGCGATGCCGTAGCGTCCGCTGGTGCCGGCGGCGCAGTCGGTCCACTCGAGATCGGTCTTCGGTACGGCCAGCGCCGGCGCCGGGGGTGGAGCCGACGACGATGCGGTCGGGCCCTCACCGCCGCCGCCACCGGGGATGAGTTCCGGACCGCGGTCGGGGCCCACCGCGCACGACGACACGACGATCGCGACGATCACACCCAGGACAGCCGTGACGGCGTGCGCTCTTCGCATGACCGCGAGCGTAGTCAACGACTCCCGACGACGACCGTGCAGTGATCGGTTCAATGGATGGACGACCGGCCGTGGCGCAACCAGCGCGTGAAGACGTAGCCGTCGTCGTCGGTGATGATCGCGGCCGGCGTCATCGCCTTGAGCGCCGCCGTGTCCTCGTCTCCGTCGCCGGCGCGGACCGCGATCCGGCCGGCACGTCCGCCGGCCAGGTAGGGGCTGGTCGTCAGGCACAGTTCGTCGAGCAGGTCGTCGGCGATGATCGAGCCGAGCAGGCTCGGCCCGCCCTCGCACAGCACCCGCGGCCGGCCACGGTCCCCGCAGGTCGCGATCAGCGTCGACGTCTCGACATCGTCCTCGCCGCAGTCGACGAGGGTGGCGCCGGCGTCGACGAGCGCGGCGCGACGATCCGCCGGAGCCGACGCGCAGGTGAGCACCACGGTGTCGGGGTGGCTCAGCGGTGGGTAGTCGGGCGGCACCGAGAGCGAGCGCGACACCAGGGCGAGCGCGGGGGCGGGTTCCTGTCCGTTCTCCTCCCGGAGCTCGGCGAACGCATCGTCGGGTTTCGGCTGGCGATAACCCTCGGTGATCGCGGTTCCGGCACCCACGAGGACCACGTCGGCGAGTCCGCGCAGCACGCGGAAGACGGTCTTGTCGCCGTCGCCGCCGAGGCCGCCGGACTTCCCGTCGTGCGTTGCCGCGCCGTCGATCGAGGACACCATGTTGGCCCGGACGAACGGTGCCGCGGCGCCGGGACCCGCCGCCGGACGTGGGGGGTACCGATAGTGTTCGGCCAGCGCGAGGAGGGGCTCGGGCCCCTCCCGGTCGGCATCTGCGGATGTGACCTGGGTCGCTTTCTGCAGGTGGAACATGCATCCATCATTCCGTGGATCGCTACTCTCCACACATGGCGGCCCGACTTTGCGATCGCAACCCTGCGACCTCGCCGGATGCACTCATCGACGAGATGGTGCCTCCGTCGACCTTCGACGACGTGAGTTTCGACTCCTACATCCCCGATCCGAAGGAGCCGTCGCAGGCCCAGGCGGTGGCCAAGGCCCGCGACTTCGTCGCCCGCGCGTCGAAGGCGCGCTCGGGCAAGAAGGGCCTGTTCTCGCGCAAGGCGCCCTCGCAGGGGATCGGGCTGTACCTCGACGGTGGGTTCGGCGTCGGCAAGACCCACCTGCTCGCCTCGATCTACCACTCGATGCCGGAGCCGAAGTCGTTCGCGACGTTCGTCGAGGTGACCCACGTGGTCGGCGCGCTGGGGTTCGTGAACGCCGTCGAGCGGCTCTCGCAGCACACGGTGCTGTGCATCGACGAGTTCGAACTCGACGATCCCGGCGACACGATGCTGGTGTCCCGGCTGCTCACCGAGCTCACCGCGAAGGGCGTGTCGGTCGTCGCCACCTCGAACACCCTGCCCGGCCAGCTCGGCGAGGGCCGCTTCGCGGCGCAGGACTTCCTGCGCGAGATCCGCAAGCTGTCCGCCGTGTTCGAGACCATCCGCGTCGACGGCCCCGACTATCGCCACCGCGACCTCCCGCCCGCTCCGGACCCGCGCACCGAGGGTGAGCTGGTCGACATCGCCGAATCCACCGAGGGTGCGACCCTCGACGACTTCGACGCCCTGTGCGATCACCTGAGCACGCTCCACCCGTCGAAGTACAAGGATCTCGTCGACGGCATCTCGCTGGTGTGCATCACCGGTGTGCACCCCGCCAAGGATCAGTCGGTCGCCCTGCGGCTGGTGGTGCTCGCCGACCGCCTCTACGACGCGCACATCCCGGTGACGGTGTCCGGCGCCAAGCTGGACGAGATCTTCACCGACGAGATGCTCGCCGGCGGTTACCGCAAGAAGTACCTGCGCGCGACCTCTCGTCTGCTGGCGCTGTCGCGCTTCGCCGAATCGGCCGTCTGACAGGCACTTACGGCCTTCTCCGAAAAGCGCCCCTGGAAACCGCCCGGTGGAGTGAGTCGACTGACATAGTGTCGTCGGACCAGCTGTGCTGGGTCGATTTCAGGGGCGCATCACGGGGGCAGATTTCAGCGCCGGCGATTAGCCGCTACAGCTTCTGGGTGAACACGTAGTCGTGTTCGACGCTGCCGCCGAGGTCGAAGGTCCGCACCCCGGCACGGCTGAAACCCGTCTTGGTGTAGAACTTCTGGGCCCGTTCGTTGAGCTGGTTCACACCGAGCCAGACCACTGCGCTACCGCGATCGCGGGCGCGGTCGAGTGCTGCGTTCATCAGCCCACGTGACGGGCTGAGGCCGGGACGCGAATGGTGGTCGGGGAGTACGTACATCTTCGACACCTCGGTCGCCGGCCGATCGGGAACGACCGCCGCGACAACGGGATCCGACGGATCGCCGTGCAGCACCAGCGCGTAGCCCAGGATCGCTCCGTCCTCTCCGTCCCGGGCGACGAGCACGTCGGCGTCCGGGTCGGTGATGTAGCCGCGGAAGTTCTTCTCGCCGAGGTTGGTCGCGATGAACTCGGCGATGTCCTCGGCGGCGGCGTGTGGCGGGCAGGCCAGCGGGAAGGTCGCACCGGCCACCTCGGCGACCGCCGCCGCCCGGTCGGGATCGGTGACGAGTTCGACGGTCACCGCGGGGGACGTCATGGCCGGGAGTCGGCCGATGCCAGGGGGCGTGCCGGGTCGGCGGTCCAGGCGTTCATCGATCCGTCGTACACCGCGACGTCGTTCCGGCCGAGTGCCCGCAAAGCGAAAGCCGCTGCGGTGGCGGCGATCCCGCCGCCGCAGTAAGTGACCGGACGCACCGTGGGGTCGAGGGCGCCGACCTTGGTGAACAGCCCGCGCAGCTCGTCGAGCGGCCTGAGGGCGCCGGATTCGTCGACGAGTTCGCCGAACGGGACATTGACGCTGCTCGGGATGTGACCGCCGGAGAACGATTCCCGGTCGAGCGCGTTGACCAACAGAACCGACGAATCCGCGGTGGCCGCGGCGACCTCGTCGGTCGACGCGATGCGTTCCGGCCGGCGTCGTGCGGTGAAAGTTGCTGCCGGATGGGTTGATTCGCCTGTTTCGGTGGGGAGTCCGGCCTTCGCCCAGGCGTCGAATCCGCCGTCGAGGACCACGACGTCGTCGAATCCTTCGAGACCGAACTGCCACCACAGTCGGGTCGCCCAGATGCCGTTGACGGTGTCGTAGACGACGACCGTCGAGTCGTCACCGATGCCGGCCTCGCCGACGGCCGCGGCGAACTTCTCCGACGACGCCGCCGCGAACGGGGCCTCGCCGTCCGGATCGGACAGCCCGGTGATCTGGTCGACGAACACCGCACCGGGCAGGTGTCCCTGCAGGTAGGAGTCGCGGCCGGAGGCGACGTGCGCGCCGTCGGCGTCGAAGCTGAGATGAACCGTCGCGTCGACGATGCGCAGACGTCCCTCGCCGAGACGGGCATGCAGTTCATCCGGGGTGATCAGCGGTACGGAGGTCATGGCTGACACCGTAGTCCGGCCACTCCGCGGCGCGCCGTCAGGGATCGAGCGGCTCGCCCGGGATGGTTTCGGCGCTGATCGGTTCCGCATGGAAGTCGGCGAGATCGACGTGGCGGGTCCTCGCCCAGTAGTCGACGATCCGCCACGGCAGCACCGCCACGACACGACCCTCGGGGTTGCGGTACCAGTTGGTCATCGCCGGGTGCGTCCACACCATCTGCGCGTGCGCGCGGTCGACGGCGTCGTTGTACTCGTCGGTGACGTCGCGGCGCACCTCGAGTGCGCCGAGTCGGTTCTCGATCATGGCGCGGATGGCGTCGCAGACGTAGCGCACCTGGTACTCGAGGATGCTGATGAAGCTTCCGCCGTGTCCGAGTGCGGTGTTAGGGCCGGTCAGGATGAATAGGTTGGGGAAGTCGGGTGCGGTGATGCCGAGGTAGGCGTACGCGTCGTGATCGCCCCAGGCCTCGACCGTCGTCTTGCCGCTGCGACCGACGATGTCCATCGGGTACAGGTAGCGGTCGCTGTGGAAACCGGTCGCGAACACGATGATGTCGAAGTCGTGCGCCCGGCCGGTGCTGTCGACGAGACCGGTGGCGGTGACGGAGTCCACGCCGTGGCCCACCAGCTCGACGTTCGGCTGCCGCAACATGCGGAACCAGCCGTTGTCCAACAGCATCCGCTTGCCGAAGGGCGGGTAGTCGGGTGTCGACAGCTCGATCAGGTCGTCGCGGTCGCCCAGTTCGGCGCGCATGTAGCGCAGGTAGAACTCGCGGTGACCGTGATTCACGGCGTTGATCGATGCGGTGGGCTCGGGCCATTCGGGATCGACGTGCAGGGTGGAGTGGACCTTGTCGTTGAAGATCCAGGACAGCCGGGCGCGATACCACTCGCGGTAGCCGGGCAGGTTGTTCATCAGCCAGTGCACCCCTTCGCCGACGGGGGCGAAGTAGTCGTCGTTGGGGGCGATCCACTGCGGGGACCGCTGGAAGATCGTCAGCGACCCGACCTTGCCGGCGATGGCCGGACCGATCTGCATCGCCGAGGCGCCGGAGCCGACGATGGCGACGCGTTTGCCGGCCAGGGCGCCGGGCTCGTCGAGTTCCGTGGGCCAGTCGGCGGAGTGGAACATGCGGCCGGCGAAGGAGTCCATGCCGTTCAGCTGGGGGAGCTTGGGGCGATTGAGGATTCCGACGGCACTGATGAGAATCCGCGAGGTGAGGGTGCTCTGACTCCCGTCCCGGTCCCGGACCCGGACGATCCACTGCTGGGCGGCGGAATCATAGGTGGCGGAGAGGACCTCGGTGCCGAACCGGACGCGGTCGCGCACCGCGTGGCGGTCGGCGAAGGCCTGCAGGTAGCCCTGGACCTCGTCGCGTTTGCCGAAGTGGGTCGACCAGTCGTGGTCGAAGGACGAGATCGAGTACAGGTAGCTCGGGGTGTCCACACCGGCGCCGGGGTAGTGGTTCTCGTACCAGGAACCGCCGACATCGTCGTTCTTCTCGAGAACGGTGTGCTCGATGCCGGCCTCCGCGAGCTGGGTGGAGATCAGCATTCCGGCCACGCCCGCGCCGATGACGAGGGCGGTCATCGTCGTGCCGAGGTCCGCGGGCAGCGTCGACAGGTGGCTGCCGCGGAGGTCGCCCCGCACGATCTCACTCATCATGGGGCCGTATTCCGGCGCCACCGGCTCGCCGGCGGTGAAGGACATCAGGGCGGCGACCAGTTCCTCGTCGGCCGGTTCGCGTGCGGGTGAACCCTGCTCGTACCAGTTCTCCAGGGCCTCGACGACGGCGTCGTGGATCTCGGCCTGCACCTCCTCGGGCAGCCCGCCCGTGGAGTTGTCGTCCATGCCGCGACTGCGCGTCGGGCGGTATCGGTCACTCAGCCACCGGCGATCGCCGGTCATCTCCACCAACACGGCCAGCAGTGTCGGGATGTTGCCCGCGGCGACGGCCGAACGGATCTCCGAGGTGGTGGGGCGCGTCTCCGGACGGAGGGAAACTGATGTCATAGATGCAACTAACCACTGTTAGTCCCGTCCCGTCAACACCGGGGATTTCCCATCAATCGGCGCTTGACGCCTCCGATCCGGTATGGAACTGTGTGCTCAGTCATACTAACAACGGTTAGTGATCACGGAGGTTGACATGGAACTCAGCGAGGCAATGCGCACGACGGGCACCTGCCGCTACTTCAGCGACAAGCCGGTCGAGGACGAGGTGTTCTACCAGGCGTTCGACGACGCGCGCTTCGGCCCGCAGGGCGGCAACCGCCAGCCCGTCCGCTGGGTCGTGGTCCGCGACGACGCCACCAAGAAGGCCCTCGCCGACCTCTACCTGCCGTTCTGGGAGCCGTACTACAACTCGATCCTCGAGGGATCGAAGAAGGTCGGCGCCGTCCCCAAGACCATCGAGAGCGCGAACTACTTCGCACACCACCTCGCCGAGGTGCCCGCGCTCGTCGTGGTGTGCGCCGAGATGGAGGGACTGCACCCCACCGATCACGAGCTCGGCCGGCTCAGTGTCGTCGGCGGTGCGTCGATCTACCCGAGTGTGCAGAACCTGACGCTCGCGCTCCGCCAGCAGGGCGTCGCCACCGCACTCACGACCCTGCTGTGTGCGGCCGAGAACGACGTCAAGGAACTGCTCGGCATCCCGGACGACTACATCACCGCCGCGCACATCGCCGTCGGCTACCCGCGAGACGGCTTCCCGCGCAAGCTCACCCGCAGCCCGGTCGAGGACATCGCCTACCTCGACCGCTTCGACAACCGGATGTTCGCGTGAGTGCCCCCGTCATGGCCTCGGACCGCACCTTGACCGAGATCCAGACCTCGCCGCTGGGTCGCGCGACCATCGGTGACCAGCTGCGCAGGCTGTCACGTTCGCAGGGTGGCAAGCCCGCGATCATCGCGTACGACGCCGACGGCGGCCGCACGTCGACCAGCTATCGCGAGCTCAACGGGATGGCCAACCGGGTCGCGCACGTCCTCGCCGACCTCGGTGTCCGACGCGGCGACCGCGTCGCGGTGATGAGCCGCAACCGCGTCGAGTCCGTAGCCACCTACTACGGCACGCTGAAGCTCGGGGCGGCGTACTCCGGGGTCAGCCCGATGTTCCGCGAGAAGGAGATCGCCCAGCAGCTGGGTCATCTGGAGCCCGCGGTGCTCGTCGTCGAGCGCGACCTGGCCTCGCTCGCCGGGCCGATCGCCGACAGCCTCGGGATCTCGGTCCTCGTCGTCGGGGAGTCGGCGTCGAACTCGTGGAACTCCTTCGACGACCTCGTCGGGCGGGCCGAGGACGCCGAGCCCGACGCGGACGTCGACGAACACGATCTGGCCATGATCGTCTACACCAGCGGTACCGAGTCGACGCCGAAGGGCGTGGAGATCGCGCACCGCAACTACCTGATCTCCACGGCCCCGGCGTACACGTGGGGACTGCGCTGCCAGAACGACGACGTCTGGCTGTACGTCATGCCTTTCCACACGATCGCCGGGATCGGCTCGCTCACGTCCCTGACCCTGCTGGGCGCCACGCTCGTGCTGCCGGCC
Organism: Gordonia sp. YY1; assembly: GCF_009872315.1. Taxonomy (NCBI): domain Bacteria; kingdom Bacillati; phylum Actinomycetota; class Actinomycetes; order Mycobacteriales; family Gordoniaceae; genus Gordonia; species Gordonia sp. YY1. Next base: position 474,149 of record NZ_WXYI01000002.1, read on the forward strand.
GCGATCGACCCGGCGACCTCCCTGCGGATGATCCGCGACGAGAAGATCTCGGTGCTCGCCCAGACCCCGACCTTCTTCATCGCCCTGGCCAACCACCCCCACTTCGGGCCCGACACCGTCGGCACGGTCCGCCGCTGTCTCACCTACGGCGGCCAGGTGTCGCCGCATGCGGTCGACGCATGGGCCTCCGCCACCCCGGAATCGGTGTGGGGAACGTACTGGGGCCAGTCCGAACTCACCCAGTTGGGGTCGGTCGGGTGGTTCAAGCGGCTCGAGGACGTGCCCGGTGCGGACCCGACCTGGATCGGCCGGCCGGTCGGCCATCTCGAGGTGCGTGTCGTCGACGCCGACGGCAATGATGCCGAGGAGGGCGAACTGCTCTGCCGCACACCGTCGGTCATGCTCGGATACTTCAAGGACCCGGAGAAGACGGCGCAGGTCCTCGAGGGCGGCTGGGTCCACACCGGCGACATCGTGCGCATCGACGACGAGGGCAACATGTTCTTCCGCGACCGGCGCAAGGACATGATCAAGACCGGCGGATACAACGTCGCCTCCCAGGAGGTCGAGCGTGTGCTGCAGGCGCATCCCGACGTGGAACGGGCCGCGGTCGTGGGTCTGCCCGACCCGTACTGGTCCGAGGCGGTCACCGGTTTCGTCGTGCTCCGCGCGGGTGCCTCGGTGTCCGCGGAGGACATTCGCGAGCACTGCCGATCCGAACTGGCATCGTACAAGGTGCCCAAGGCGGTGTATCTCGTCGACGAACTGCCGACCGACGCCCAGGGCAAGTTGCTCAAGCGCGAGTTGAGGAGAGCCTATGGAACCCCTCAGGGCTGACGACGCCACTGCGGTCGCTGCCGAGGTCGTCCCGGGTCGGGTGGCGGAGGAGCGTCCACGCACCCGCCGGGACGAGATCGCGGAGGCCGCGGCGCGCTACTTCGCCGAACACGGGTACGCCAACGCGGGGATGCGTGACATCGCCGAGGCCGTGGGCATGCGAGGTGCGAGTCTCTACAACCACTTCCACTCCAAAGAGGAGATCCTCTACGCGATCGCGCTGCGGATGACCGAGGATCCGCAGGCGGACCTGCTCCTGCTCGACGGTGAGGGCGGACCGGTTCAGCGGCTCACCGGCCTGGTCGAGGCCCACGTCCGGCGCCTCGCGCGCCACCGGGTGGAACACCTTGTGGCGCTGCGGGAACTGTCGGCGCTGACGCCCGAACATCGCCGGATCGTCACCGACTACCGCAAGTACTACCAGCGGCGCATCCGGGACGTGATCGAGGCCGGCGCCCGCATGGGCGTGTTCGAGGTGCGCGACGCCCATCAGTCCGCCATCGCGGTGCTCGACCTGATGAACGGCATCAGCTGGTGGCTGCGCGACGACCACGACGTCGACCAGTTGGTCGACGACTACGTCGATTTCACGATTCGCGGGATCCTCCACCATCAGGCGGATTCGTGAGCGGTCCGCTCGCCGGTGTACGCGTCGTAGAGATGCCGGGACTGGGTCCGACGCCGCACGCGGCGATGATGCTCGCCGACCTCGGCGCCGACGTCATCCGGATTCGACGCCCCGGCCCCGAGGCGCCCGGCCCGGACGGCATCGTCGAGGCGGACGCCGGCCTGTACCGGTCCCGCCGCAGTGTCGAGGCCGACCTCAAGGACCCCGCCGACCTGGCTCGCATCCGCGAGATGATCGTGCGCGCGGACATCCTCGTCGAGGGTTTCCGGCCGGGCGTCATGGAACGGCTCGGACTCGGACCCGAGATCTGCGACGACGCACCGCAACTCGTCTATGCCCGGATGACCGGATGGGGACAGGACGGTGACCGCGCTATGCTCGCCGGTCACGACATCAACTACCTCGCCGTGACGGGTGTGCTCGAGGCGATGGGTCCGGCCGGATCACCGCCCGTGCCGCCACTGTCGCTGGCCGGCGACTTCGGCGGGGGATCGATGCTCCTCGTGGTCGGAGTGCTGGCCGCGCTGCACGACCGGTCGCGCACCGGGCGCGGGCAGGTCGTCGACGCCGCGATGGTCGACGGGGCCGGTCTGCTCGCACAACTGCAGTGGTCGTGGAAGGCGGCCGGCCGCTGGGTGTCCCGGTCGGAGGGCAACCTCCTCGACGGCTCCGCTCCCTTCTACGCGACGTACGAGTGCGCGGACGGCAGGTTCGTCGCCGTCGGGGCACTCGAGGAGAAGTTCTGGCGCAACCTGATCGGCACCCTCGGCCTCGGTGACCTACCCGACCGCTGGGATCGCACACACTGGCCGGTCATCTCCGCCGCGCTCGCCGCCCGGTTCGCCACGCGCAGCCGCGATCAGTGGGCCGATGAGTTCGCCTGTGTCGACGCGTGCCTGACGCCCGTGCTCGACTTCGACGAGGCGGCCGCCGATCCCGTTGCGCGGCAACGGGGCAGCTACGTCACCGTCGACGACGCCGTCCAGCCCGCACCCGCACCACGGTTCTCCCGAACTGTCCTGCCCGCACCGTCAGAGTCCTCGACCGCGGACCTGACGCAGATTCTCGATCATTGGTCGACCGATTCACCTGTGGAGGTGAGTTTCGCCAGCCCGTTCCCCGACGTCGAGATCCCCGAGGTCAGCGTCCACGAGTTCCTGTTCGGCTCCATCGCCGACGACGAGCTCGAGCGCACCGCGCTGGTGGACCCGAAATCCGGTGCGGTGACGTCGTATGGGGAACTCATCACCCAGATCGACGCGGTTGCCGGCTGGCTGGCGTCGCGGGGGATCGGTGTCGGCGACGTGGTGGGCATCCTGTCGCCGAACATTCCGGCGTTTGCGACGGTGTTCCACGGCATCCTGCGTGCCGGAGCGACCGCGACGACGATCAACGCGCTTTTCACCGCGCCCGAGATCGCCAAGCAACTCCGGGATTCCGGCGCCGCGATGCTGGTCACGATCTCGCCGATGGCAGCGCAGGCCAAGGCCGCCGTCGCCGAGGTCGGGTTGGACGACACGAGCCTCGTCGTCCTCGACGGAGACGGACAGGAGATCTCGGGACATCCGAACGCCGCCCACGTGCTCGGCGCCGGACTACCCGCGCCCCAGGTGACCTTCGATCCGGCCACCCACGTGGCGGTCCTGCCCTACAGTTCCGGGACCACCGGCAATCCGACGGGTGTCGCACTCTCGCACCGGAATCTGGTGGCCAATGTCGCCCAGTTGAAGCCGTTGCAGGGGATGACCGCCGACGATGTGGTGAT